>NZ_JBZGBY010000001.1:0-400220 GCF_059159975.1 Cellulosimicrobium sp. BMG9.22
CATCCGCCCGGGCGGGCCGACCGTCGTCGGGCCGTCGAGAACCTCGCCGCCCAGGTCGGGCACGCCGCGCGCGGACGCGTCGACGTCGACGACCGCGACGTACGTGATCCACTCGGCCGCACCGTTCCCGGAGGCGATCGCGGCGACGTCCTGCCCGCCGAGCGACGCGACGACGAATCGCTCGCCGGAGCCAGCGGGGAGCCTGTCCTCGAACACCCACCCGAAGAGGGCGCCGTAGAACGTGAGGGCGGCGTCGACGTCGGGCTGCTCGGTGTCGACCCAGCACGGCACGCCGTGCGGGTAGGTCCGCTGGGGCTGTGGCGGGGTGCTCATGGACCCAGACTCCCACCGGGCTCCCACGGTCGCGCGTCGCCCGGCGCCGGTCACCGACCGTTCTCCTGCCGTTCGCCCGCCGACTCTTCCGGGGCCGACGACGCGTGCGTAGGGTGGCGACACATCACCCGAGACCGTCACCGACGACGAGGAGCCGACCGTGTCCACGAGACCCGCCACCCGGACCTTTCCCCACGCAGCACGCACCGTCCTCGCGCCCGCCCTCGCCGCGACACTCGCCCTGGGGAGCGTCGCCGCGGTGGCGAGCCCCGCCGTCGCGCACGGCGGCCCCGGCGGTGGCCACAGCGGCGAGCACGGCGGCGGACACGGCGGGAAGGGTGAGACCCTGCGCGTCGCGACGTACAACGCGAGCCTGAACCGGGCAGCCGCGGGCGAGCTCGAGGCCGACCTCTCCACGCCCGACGACGCCCAGGCCGCGACGATCGCCGAGGTGCTGCAGCGCACGCGGCCCGACGTCGTGCTGCTCAACGAGTTCGACCACGTCCCCGACGGCCGGGCCGTCGACCTGTTCCGCGACAACTACCTCGAGGTCTCCCAGGGCGGCGCGGAGCCGATCGAGTACCGGTACGCGTACGTGGCGCCGTCGAACACGGGCGTGCCCAGCGGGTTCGACCTCAACAACGACGGCACGGTCGGCGGGGGCGACGACGCGCTCGGCTTCGGCCTGTTCGAGGGGCAGTACGGCATGGCCGTGCTCTCCCGGTACCCGATCGACACGCGGGGCGTGCGCACCTTCCAGGAGTTCCTGTGGAAGGACATGCCGGGCGCGCTCCTCCCGGACGACCCGGCCACGCCCGCGCCCGCGGACTGGTTCACGCCCGAGGAGCTCGAGGTCGTGCGGCTGTCGAGCAAGTCGCACTGGGACGTGCCGGTCCGCGTCGGCCGCGAGACGGTGCACGTGCTCGCGTCGCACCCGACGCCGCCGACGTTCGACGGCCCGGAGGACCGCAACGGGCGGCGCAACCACGACGAGATCCGGTTCTGGGCGGACTACGTCACCCCCGGGGCGTCGCGGTACGTGTACGACGACGACGGCCGCCGCGGCGGCCTGCGCCCGAGCGAGAGCTTCGTGATCCTCGGCGACCAGAACGCCGACCCGCTCGACGGGGACTCCGTCGACGCCGCGATCGACCAGCTCCTCGACCACCGCCGCGTCCAGGACCCGGCGCCGCGCTCCGACGGCGGTACCGAGGCGGCCGCGCTCCAAGGCGGCGCGAACACGACGCACGAGGGCGACCCCGCGCTCGACACGGCCGACTTCGCCGACACCGCGCCCGGCAACCTGCGGGCCGACTACGTGCTGCCGTCGCGCGACCTGCGCGTGCGCGACGCGGGTGTCTTCTGGCCCGTGCAGGCGGACACGCTCTCGCGTCTCACCGGCGTGTTCCCGTTCCCGAGCAGCGACCACCGGCTCGTGTGGGTCGACGTCTCCGTGCGCTGACGACCGCAGATTCACCCCCTCCGGCCGGCCGAGATCCCTGGCGCGGCAACGGCCGGAGGGTGCACACTCGTTCTGGCTCGCGCTCATTGCCGAGTCACAGCCACCTCGCCGCCGGCACCCTGCCGGTACTCGGCACCGTCGCACCGTCGACGCGCGCCTCCGTCGTCCGGCCCGACGACAACCCTCACCCCGTCCGGTCTCTCTGGCGCCCGCAACCCGCGCGCCGTCCCCCGAGAGCCGGACGCTGCCGGACCTTGGAGCACACCCATGAGACGAGTACCCACCGTCCTGGCCGCAGCGGCGACGTCGCTGCTGCTGGCCGCCACCCCCGCCGTCGCGCACGGCGGCGGCAGGCCCGACCCCAAGCCCCCGACCGTCACGGACGTCGTCGGCGGGCTCGTCGGCCCGCTGAGCGTGGCCGTCGGCCCGCGCGGCACGACGTACGTCACGCAGGACTTCGCCGCGCTCGTCTCGGCCGTGCGGCCCGACGGCACCACCACGGTGCTGCACGCCGCCGAGGGCGGCGCGGACGCGGGCGGGGTCTCGTACTCCCACGGGACCCTGACGTTCGCCGAGACGTTCTACGGCATGAGCGAGACGTCGCTGTCGGCCGTCGTCAAGACGCTGCGGACCGACCGGGCCGGCAACCCCGTCGGGGAGCCGACCGTGCTCGCCGACATCCACGCGTACGAGACCGCGAACAACCCGGACGGCGGCGTGTCGTACGGCCTGCTCGAGACGGACCCGGCGTGCGTCGCCCAGGTGCCGGCCGAGCCCGTCTCACCCCTGTACACGGGGCACGTCGACGCCCACCCGTACGCCACGACCTCCTTCTTCGGCACCACCTACGTCGCCGACGCGGGCGCGAACGCCATCCTCGCGATCGACCGGCGCGGCGTGCGCACCGTCGCCGTCCTGCCCTCCCAGCCGTACGTCATCACCGAGGCACTGGCCGCGGAGATCGGCTGGCCCGCGTGCACGATCGGCGAGACGTACTGGTTCGAGGCGGTGCCGACGGACGTCGAGGTCGGGCCCTGGGGCCAGCTCTACGTGTCGGTGCTCCCGGGCGGTCCCGAGGACCCGACCCTCGGAGGTCGGGGCATCGTCTACACGGTCGACCCGTGGCGCGGGACGGTGCGGCAGCTCGCGAGCGGGTTCGTCGGCGCGACCGACCTCGCGGTCACCGAGCGAGGGGTCGTGTACGTCGCCGAGATGTTCGGCGGCAAGATCTCCGTGATCGAGCGTGGGACGCCGCGGACGCTCGTCGACGTGCCGCTGCCGGGCGCCGTCGAGTGGAACGGCAAGGGACTCGTCGCGACGACGAACGTGCTCCCGATGGACGAGACCACCCCGCCCGACGGCCACCTCGTCACCATCAGCACCGGGAAGAGCCGCGGGCACGGGCACGGCGGCTGGCACCGCGGCTGGGGCGACGACGACCGGCGCGGCCCGGGCGCGTGGTTCGACCGCGACGACGGCTGACGGATGATCGGCTGACCGATCGTCGCCGAGGGCGGGACCGGTCAGACGGCGGACGTCGCCGAGGCCGGGACCGGTCAGACGGCGGACGCCCGGGCGAGCGCATCGAGGCTCGCCCGGACGTCCGCGTCCGTCGTCGCCCAGCTGCTCACGGAGATACGCAGCACGGCCTGGTCGTGCCAGCGCGAGCCCGACATCCACGCCGTACCGTCGTCGAGCACGCGGCGCACCACGTCCTGCGTGCGCTCGTCGCTCCCGAACGTCGCGCACACCTGGGTGAAGACGACGTCGTTGAGCACCTGCGCCCCGTCGAGCCCGCGCATCCCGTCCGCGAACGCGGTGGCGTGCCGGCAGAAGCCGTCGACGAGGTCCGTGACGCCCTGGCGTCCGAGCGAGCGCAGCACCGCCCAGACGGGGAACGCGCGTCCCCGGCGGGAGAGCTCCGGGACCTTGTCGAACGGATCGCCGGCGTCGCTCTGGATGAGGTAGTTGCCGTGCATGCCCATCGCCGCGCGCAGGGGCGCGGGGTCGGCGACGATCGCGAGCCCGCAGTCGTACGGGACGTTGAGGGTCTTGTGCGCGTCGGTCGCCCACGAGTCGGCGGCCTCGTAGCCCTCGACGAGGTGCCGGTACGTCGGTGACGCGGCGGCGAAGAGCCCGAACGCGCCGTCGACGTGCACCCACGCGCCGTGGCGGTGGGCGACCTCGACTGCCGCTCCGAACAGGTCGAACGCGCCCGAGTGCACGTTCCCGGCCTGCAGCACGACGATCGTGGGACGCGAGATAGAACCCTGGTTCGCCGAAGTAGAACCGTGGTCACGCGAGATAGAACTCTGGTCGCTCAGCGCCTGCTCGAGCGCGGCGACCGAGATCCGGCCCTGGTCGTCCGCCGCCACGACGTCGGGCGTGCCGAGCCCGAGGTAGGACAGCGCGAGGTCCACCGACTCGTGCCGCTCCGCGCCCACGAGGACGCGTACCCGCGGGGCACCGGTCAGGCCGTCGCGGCGCACGTCCCACCCGACGCGACGCAGCACCTCGCCGCGGGCGGCGGCGAGGCACGTGAAGTTCGCGGTCGTCGCACCGGTGACGAACCCGACGGCGCCCGTCGCGGGCAGGCCGAGAAGGTCGAGCAGCCACGCGCTCGTCACGTCCTCGACCGCGGTGTGCGCGGGCGTCACCGTCCGCAGGGCGGAGTTCTGGTCCCACGCGCTCGTCAGCCAGTCGGCTGCGAGCGCCGCGGGGTGGCTGCCGCCGATGACCATGCCGTAGAAGCGCCCGGACGGCATCGCGGTCAGCCCCGGCCCGCAGGCCGTGGCGAGCAGGTCGACGACGTCCGCGGCCGACGTCGGGCCGTCCGGGAGGTCGGTGCCGAGCCTGGCCGCGACCTGCTCGACCGAGGCCCGCGGCGGGACGGGCCGGGTCGCGAGGGAGTCGAGCCAGGCGGCGGCGTGCTCGTGCGCCCGCAGGAGGGCGGCGTCGCGATCGTCCATGACCGCTCCAGACCGGGCCGGACCGGCGCCGGTCCCTCCCGCCAGGCTGGACCCGCCCGGCGCCCCAGGTCAACCGGCGGCCGACCCCTCGGTCTCGCGGCGGTGCCCGGACGCGAGCTCGGCGAGCGCTGCGTCTCCGAGGTCGCCGGGGTGCACGCTGACGACGCGCAGTGGCGTCAGCGCGCGCACCGTGGCTGTCCGGACCCCGTCCTCGACAGCGGCTCGTTCGCCGAGCAGCGCGCCCGGGCCCACCTCGGCGACCACGCGCCCGTCCACGACGACCTCGACGACCCCGTCGAGCAGGAGGACCATCGTGGCCTCCGCCGGGTCGACGACGTCGCCCTGACGAGCGAGCACGTCGCCGGTCGCGTGGCGGACGACGCGGGGCCGCCCCGCCATGACGTCGGTCGCGAGCTCGCGTTCGAGCGCGGTGCTCGCCACCGTGACGAGAGCCGGTGAGTCCTCGTCACCCCAGGGCGTCGCGGTGACGGCGGGCTGGCGCAACCACGTGCCCCAGTCCGCGACGCCCGCCTTGAGCGCGAGCTCGCCGTCGGGCCCGTACACCCAGTGCCGGGGGAACGGGCTCGCGCCCGTGAGCTCGTACGACGTCGTCCCGTCCGCCCGGAGGGTGACCCGCAGCGTCGTCCACACGAGCGGGGGCGCGATGCGGACGTAGGGCGGGCGGGCGACGCGGCGCGGCAGCGGGAACGCGGTGCGGCCCCCGGCGGTGCGCGTGACCACGAGCGCGTCCGGCGACGCGTCGACGAGGAGGCGGTCGGGCATCGCCGGGGCCGGCAGTGTGAGGGACCAGCGCCCCAGGCGGGCGGTCGTCGCTCCCATGACGACGCCCCCGCCGACGTCGTGGGAGACGAGGCGACCACCGTCGAACGTGGCGGTCGCGGAGAGCCGGTGCGCGAACCGGAACCCCCCGGTACGCCGTAGCGCGTCGACGGCGTCGTCGTCCGGGAGGGTCGACGGCGGTGGCGCGTCGTACGTGGCCAGGCCCAGTGTCATGGCCGCGTCGACGAGGCCTGACACCGCCTCCGACGGTATCCACGACACCGAGAGCACCTGCGTGGCGACGTCCATGAGCTCCTCCAGCCTTCGACGTGGACCGTGACGTTCCGAGCGTCGCGCGGCGGCGACGCCCGGACGAGGGGGCGGGCCGCACGACCACCCAGGTGCTGGCACCCGGGCGTCGACGATGAATTCCCCCTTGTGGCAAGGGCCCGCGAGGGGCCCAATAGGGATGTGAGCCCCGTCACAGTCCTCCTCGCCGACGACAACGTGATCGTCCGGTCGGGTGTGCGCGCGCTCCTCGCGGCCGACCCGCGGCTCGAGGTCGTCGCGGAGGCGGCCGACCTGGACGAGGCCGTGGCGCTGGCGACCGAGCTCGCGCCGCGTGTCGTCGTCACCGACATCCGGATGCCGCCGACCTTCACCGACGAGGGCATCGTCGCCGCCCGGGAGATCCGCAGGCGTCACCCCGGGACGGGGATCGTCGTGCTCAGTCAGTTCGACGACCCGGAGTACGCCGTCGGGCTGCTCGCCGACGGCGCGTCCGGCTACGGGTACCTGCTCAAGTCGCGCGTCGCGGACGGTGACCGCCTGTGCCGCGCGGTGCACGAGGTCGCGGCCGGCGGGTCGGTGCTCGACCCCGAGGTCGTCGCCGCGCTCCTCGCACCGGTGCGGCAGACCGAGGGGCTGACCACCGCGCAAGAGTCGTTGCTCGACCAGGTGGCCTCGGGCCGCGCAGTGAAGTCGATCGCGGCGGTGACGGGCGAACCGCCGGAGGCCGTCGACGGACGCATCGAGGAGCTGTTCGTCGTGCTCGCCCGCGACGCGTCGACGGGTCGCCGGGACGCGGTGCGCCGGCTGCGCTCGTTGCACACCGCGATCCTCCGCCGCGAGGAGCAGGGGCGGACCCTGTCCCGGCTCCTGCCGTCGGGGCTCGCGTCCCGCCTCGACCGGTTCGCCGACGGCCGCACCGACGAGCTCGACGTGTCCGTGCTCATGAGCGACGTGCGCGGCTACTCCGGGATCGCCGAGCGGACGGAGCCGGCGGAGCTCGCCCAGCAGCTGGGCGAGCACCGCGCCGCGATGAACGCGGCCGTGCTGGGTCTCGACGGCACCGTCATGCAGTACGTCGGCGACGCCGTCATGGCGGTGTTCGGTGCGCCCGAGCCGTCGGACGACCACGCCGCCCGTGCCGTGCTCGCAGCACTCGACATGCACGCGCGGCAGCACGCCCTCGACGCCCGGTGGGCCGCCGTGGGCCGCGCGCCGTTCGGTCTCGGGATCGGCATCTCCACCGGGCACGTCGCGGCAGCGCTGCTCGGCAGCGCCGAACGCGTCGAGTACACGCTCGTGGGCGACACGGTGAATCTCGCCCAACGGCTCCAGGACCTCGCCCGCCCCGCGGGCACCACCGTGGTGAGCGCCGCGACCGTCGCCGGGCTCCCCGCGGCCGCCGACGATGCCACACCCACTGCCGCGCCCTCGCCCCTCGCCGACCGGCTCTCGCACGTGGCGTGGCGGCCCCTCGGCGAGCAGACCGTCAAGGGGCGGCACGACGCCGTACCCGCGTTCGCCGTCGTCCACGAACCCGTGCTCGCACCCGCAGGAGGCCCACCATGACGACGACCGGCACCGGCACCGTGCGCACCACGACCGGCCCCGACGGCACGACCGCCCCGGCACCGGCCGTCGCCGGCGCCCCGGAGACACCCCCGCTCGTGCGGGCGCGCGGCCTGCGGCGGACGTACGCGAGCGACCTCTCCCCCGTCCGCGCCCTGCGCGGCGTCGACCTCGACGTCGCACGGGGCGAGATGGTCGCCGTCATGGGCCCGTCGGGGTGCGGGAAGTCGACGCTGCTGTCCGTCCTCGCCGGTCTGGAGAGCCTCGACGAGGGCACGGTCGAGATCGACGGGGAACGCCTCGAACGCCGCTCGGAGGCGTGGCTCGCCGAGTTCCGGCGTCGGCACGTGGGCATCGTGTTCCAGTTCTTCCACCTCCTCGACGGCGTGAGCGCGCTCGACAACGTCGCCCTCGCCGCCCAGCTCGCGGGCACCGGCCGCCGGGCGGCGACGACCAGGGCGCGTGACCTCCTCGACCTGCTCGGGCTGGGCGACCGCGCGGACCAGGTCCCTGCCGTGCTGTCCGGCGGACAGCGGCAGCGGCTCGCCATCGCGCGGGCACTCGCCAACTCGCCGACGTTGCTCCTCGCGGACGAGCCCACGGGAGCCCTCGACACCGCCGGCGGCGCCGAGGTCGTCGAGCTGTTCCATCGCCTGCACGCCGACGGCCAGACGATCGTCCTCGTCACCCACTCCCCGGAGGTCGCCGCCGTGGCCGGGCGGGTCGTGAGCATGCGCGACGGCCGTCTCGAGAGCAAGGGGTGACGTGCGATGGGGTTCACGGCGACCTGGCTGCGCTGGGAGCTGCGGCGCGCCCTGCGCACCTGGGTGCTGCTCGCGGCGCTCGTCGCGGTCGCGGTCGGCGGGGTGCTCGCGGCGGTCACCGGTGCGCTGCGCGGGGCGGGTGCGCTGGACCGGCTGCAGGCGCAGACCCTCCCGGCCGACCTCGTCGTCCTGCCCAACCGCCCCGGGTTCGACTGGGACGCCGTGCGGGAGCTGCCCGAGGTGGAGGCGCTCTCCGCGTTCCTCATCACCTCGTACGGGGTCGACGACGGCGACCTGACCACCCCGAGCGGCTTCTTCCCGCCCGTCGACGACGACTGGATGCGCACGATCGAGCGTCCGGTGCTGCTCGACGGCCGTCTCGCCGACCCGGTCCGTGCGGACGAGGTGGTCGTCACGGAGTCCTGGCGACGGGAGAACGGTCGCGGCGTGGGCGACACCGTGTCCCTGCACCTCGCGACGCCCGAACAGGTCGACGTGGGTATGTCCACCCCGGACGCCGACCCGCCCGACGCGGCCGGGCCGGTCGTCGAGGCCACCGTCGTCGGCGTCGTGCGGTCCGCCTGGTACTCCGGGTGGGACGCGCGTACCGGGGGCACCGTGCACGTCACCCCCGCCCTCTTCGCGCAGCACGGGGAGAACCTCGCCGGCCGCGCGGGCGCCACCTACGCGAACGCGCTGGTCCGCCTGGACGGCGGGGAGGCCTCCGCGGACTCGTTCCTCGCCGGGCTCGAGGCCCTCGCGGGCGGCGGCGACATCGAGGTGTGGCGCATGTCCGAGCACCTCGCGCCGGTGCGGCAGGCGATCCGGGTCGAGACGACCGCGCTCCTCGGGATCGGGATCGCCGGCGCGCTGGCCGCAGCCGTCCTCGTGGGCCAGGCGGTGGCCCGTGCCGCGGCCGGGACCGCCGCCGAGCTCGCACCCCTGCGCGCCTCCGGCCTCACCCCCCGCCACCTCCGGGCCGCGGCGACCGCGGCGCCCGTGGCGGCCGGCCTCGCGGGCGCGCTCGCGGGGGCGGTCGGTGCCGCCGTCGCGAGCCGCTGGTTCCCGCTCGGCACCGCAGGCCTGTACGAGCCCGAGCCCGGGGTGTCCGTCGCGGTGCTGCCCCTCGCCCTCGGGGTCGTCGCGACGGTCCTCGGCGTCGCCGTGGTCGCCGTCGCGAGCGTGGAGCTCGCGGCGGCGACCCGGCACATCCCTCCGCGCCCCTCCGCGGTCGCCGCGGCGGCGTCGCGCGCCGGGCTCCCGGTCCCCGTCGTCATGGGGACGCGCCTCGCGTTCGAGCCCGGCCGCGGTACCCGTGCCGTCCCGGTCCGTCCGGCGCTCGTCGGCGCGGTCACCGGTGTCGTCGGTGTCGCGGCCGCGTTCACGTTCGCGGCGGGCATGGCGGACGCGACGACGAACCGGGACCGGTACGGCGGCTACTGGGACCTGTCGTTCCCCACGGAGTACGCGGGTCAGGTCGCGGCCGACGGCACCGCGCTCGGCCAGATCCTCGCGGACGACCCCGCGGTCGACTCGGTCGTGGACGCCCGGGTCGCGGTGGGCGACGTCTCCGGGGCGAAGGTCGCCCTCCTGACCGCCGACGTCGTCGCGGGAGACCCCGGGTGGCTGCCCCTGTCGGGGCGGATGCCCGCCGCGCCCGGAGAGATCGCGCTCGCGCCGCTCACGGTCCGTCGCACCGGTGCTGAGGTCGGTGACACGATCGACGTCCGCGGCCCGGCCGGGTCGGTCGCGCTCGACGTCGTCGGCACCGCGTTCGTGCTCCCGGGGCACAACAGCTACGCCGACGGGGCGTGGGTCGGCGCCGTCGACCACCGGGCGCTCTTCGGCGGCCACCCCCTGAAGGCCCGGTTCCTCACCGTCACCCTGGAGGACGACGTCGTCCCCGCCGTGGCGGCGGAACGCCTCAGCGCCGCGAGCGCCGCGGTCTCCACGTGGGGTGCGCCGATTCCCCCCTTCCTCCCGGAGACGCCCGACGAGGTGCGAGCGCTCGTCGGCGTGGGGCGCCTGCCCCTCGTGCTCGGCGGGTTCCTCGCCGTCCTCGCGGTCGGCGCCGTCGCGCACGCGCTCGCTGTGACGGTACGTCGGCGCGGCCACGACCTCGCCGTGCTCCGCGCCGTGGGGATGACGCCTCGCCAGAACCGGGCGACCGTCGCGGTGCAGGCGACGGCGTTCGCCGTCGTCGGGCTCGCGCTCGGCCTCCCGCTGGGCATCGCCGTCGGCCGGGCCGTGTGGCGCGCCGTGGCGGACGGCACCCCGGTGCAGTACGTCCCGCCGACGGCCGTGCTCGCCCTGGTCGTGCTCGTCCCCACGACCGTCCTGCTCGCGAACCTGCTCGCGGGCGTCCCCGCCCGGCGTGCGGGACGCCTGCGCGTCGCGACGGTGCTGAGGGCGGAATGAGCGCCGTCGCCCCGACCTGGACGGCCCCGTCGACGACGGCGCTGCGATGGGTCCTGGCCGGGGCCCTCGGTGCGGTCGCGACCGGCACCGTCGTCGGCACGCTGCACGTGCTCACCGGGTGGCCCGCGCCGTGGGCGGCCTGGGCCGCGTGCCTCCCGCTGGCCGGGGGCGTGTGGTGCGCGGCGACGCACCGAGCCCCCGCTGCCGCGCGCTCGTGGCTCCGGGCGGCGGCGGTGTGCGCCGCCCTGGCGCTGCTCGTCGCCACGGCGTTCTCGGTCGTCGTCCTCGGGCTCGGCGCCCCTCCCGACTCCGCGGGACGACGCCTCCTGGGCGGGGCGCTCGTCGCCGGCGGGGTCGTGGCGCTGCTCGCCGTCCCGGTGCGTGCGCGCGTGCGCCAGGTCGTCGACGACCTCGTCGGGACGACGGGGCCTGCCGTGAGCGACGTCCTACCCGGGCTCTCCGCCCGCATGTCGCGCGCCGTCCCGCTCGACGAGCTCCTGCTGGGCATCGCGGAGCAGCTGCGCGCCACCGTCGGGACGAGCGGCGTCGAGATCTGGACGGGGTTCGGCCCGTCGCTCGAGCGCACGGTCTCGGTGCCCGACGTCGGGCCCGGCCGGCTGACGTTGGGGGGCGAGGAGCAGGGCGTCGTCACGCACGCACGGATCGGCGGCGCTGCCTGGTCGGCGATGTGGCTTCCGGGCCTCGACACGGACGTTCCTCACGAGCACGACCCGGGCGCAGTCGGCACGACGGCGGACCTGCGCGTCGCACCGATCTCGCACCTCGGCGCGCTCCACGGGCTCGTCGTCGCCCGGGACCGGTCGTTCGGGGCCGAGGACGAGCGGGTGCTCGTCGAGGTCGCCCGGCAGCTGGGGCTCGCGCTGCACAACGTGCGCCTCGACTCGGCGCTGCAGCGCTCGCTCGAGGACCTCGAACGGGCGAACGCCGACCTGCGCGCGTCGCGGCTGCGCCTCGTGGCCGCGTCCGACGAGGCACGGCGCCGCATCGAGCGCGACCTCCACGACGGCGCCCAGCAGCGCCTGGTCGCGATCGCGGTGCACCTCGCGCTCGTCGAGGCGAGGCTCGCCGCGGATCCCGAGAGTGCCCTCGAGAGCGTGGTCGCGCTGCGGGAGGAGGTGCAGGAGACCGTGCGCGAGGTGCGCGAGCTCGCGCACGGGATCTACCCGCCGCTGCTGCGCGACCGTGGTCTCGGCGAGGCGCTGCGGTCCGCCGCGACGCGGGGCGCGGGCGACGTCGAGGTCGACGTGTCCGTGCCCGGGCGGTACTCCGCCGACGTCGAGAGCGCGGTCTACTTCTGCTGCGTCGAGGCCCTCGCGAACGCGGGCAAGCACGCCGGCGCGGGGGCCCGCGTGCGCGTCGCGGTGGGTGAGGACGCCGGCGACCTGTGGTTCGAGGTGTCCGACGACGGCGCCGGCTTCACGCTCGGCCCCGCCCTGCCCGAGGGCCACGGGTTCCTCAACATGGCGGACCGGCTGGGCGCGCTCGGCGGCAGCCTCACGGTCGACACCGCCGCCGGCGCGGGCTGCCGCGTCCGGGGCCGGCTCCCGGCGGTGGTCCGCGATGAGCCGTAGCCTCGGACCTGGGCGTGCCGACGCGGTGCGCGCGCCGCGAGAGGCAGGAGCCGCCGTGGTCCGGGTCGTCGTCGCCGAGGACTCCCTGCTTGTGCGCGCGGGCGTGCGCGGGCTGCTCGACCTCGACCCCGGCATCGAGGTCGTCGGCGAGGCGGGCGACCTCGGCGGCCTGCTGGCGACGGTCGACGCGCAGGCTCCCGACGTCGTGGTGAGCGACGTGCGCATGCCGCCCGACCACGACGACGAGGGGATCCGCGCGGCCACCCTGCTGCGCGACCGGGTGCCGGCTCCCGGGGTCGTCATCCTCTCGCAGTACGCCGAGCCCGCCTACGCGCAGGCGCTGCTCGACGGCGGCAGCGCCGGCCGTGCGTACCTGCTCAAGGAGTCGGTGAGCATGCCCGGGCAGCTCGCCGACGCGGTGCGTGCCGTGGCGTCCGGCGGCTCCGTGGTCGACCCGCTCGTCGTCGAGGCGCTGCTGCGCGCGCGGCGGCCTTCGCCCCTGGGCGTCCTCACCCCGCGCGAGCGGGACGTGCTCGACCAGATCGCGCTCGGCCGGTCGAACGCCGCCGTCGCGTCCCGCCTGCACCTGTCCGAGCGGTCCGTGGAGAACCACATCAACGCGCTCTTCGCGAAGCTCGGGCTCGCGCCGGAGCCCGACACGAACCGGCGCGTGATGGCGGTCCTGATCCGCTTGCGCGGTGAGGTCCCGCGATGACCGGGGTCCTCGTCGTCGACGACCAGGAGACCTTCCGCCGGGTGGCGGTGGCGCTGGTGGGCCTCGTCGACGGGTGGCGGGTCGTCGGGGAGGCCGCCTCGGGCGAGGAGGCGCTCGTCGTCGCCGCGGCGGACGGCGACGTCGACGTCGTCCTCATGGACATCAACCTGCCGGGGATGAGCGGGATCGAGGCGACTCGGAGGATCGCTGCGGCGCACCGCGACGTGCGGGTCGTGCTCGTGTCGACGTACGCGCCCGGCGACCTGCCCGCCGACGCGTCGACGTGCGGTGCCGTGGCCTACCTCCGCAAGGAGGAGCTCACGCCGGAGGCCCTGCGTGCCGCGTCCGACATGGATCCTGTACGCGCGCACTTCTTACGCCCAGGCAATCATCAGGCGACCCACGGTGCCTAGCGTCGGGCGCCGAACACGACGTTGCTGTCGTCGTCGCCTTCATAACGACAGCAACGTCGTGTTCGGGCGCGCGGAGGGTCGTGCTCGGCCGGATGCACTCCCGGCATCAGCCGCGACGGCGTGGTCAGCGCCTGCGCCGTGCCCGCGCCCGCTTCCACACCTCGGACCGTCGGAGCACGGCGTACAGCCAGAGCCCGAACAGACCGCCCGCCGTGAGGATCGCGACGCCGACCCACCGTCCGGTCTGGTCGCCGCCCGAGCGGCCCCCGAAGAGCGCGACCAGCAGCGCGACGACGAGGAACGCGATCGTGCCCACGAGCAGAAACACCGCGAAGGGCCGGACGAGCGCCTCCCGGTCGCCGGGCTCGTCCGGAGGCTTGCTCATCGCAGTGCCTCCGCGATCTGGGGAGATCGAGCGTTCACGCATTCTGCCGCACCGTCGACGACCTCGGCGACGACTCCTGTCGAGCGTCCACCACGTCGCCACCTCATCGATCGGTGAGCGCGAGGACCGTGCGCGCGCGCTCGACCATCGCCACGTCGAGGAACGTGCCGTCCGCGAGCGCGACGACGCCCGTGCCCGACGCCGCGGCGTCGTCCACGCGCTCGACGACCTCGCGCGCGCGGTCCACCTCGTCCGGTGTCGGCAGGAACGCGTCGCGGATGGTGTCGAGCTGCCCGGGGTGGATCGCGGTGCGGCCGCAGAGCCCGAGCGCGCGCCCGGCGCGGCACGACGCCGCGAGCCCGTCGAGGTCCCGGACATGCGTGTACGCGGACATCGCCGGCGACGGCAGACCGGCCGCCCGGGCCGCCACGACGACCCGGCTGCGCGCCCACGCGAGCCCGGCCTCGTCGTCGACCCGCAGGTCGGAGCGCAGGTCCGCCTCGCCGAGGCCGATCGACGCGACCTGAGGCGACGCCGTCGCGATCTCGAAGGCCCGCTCGACGCCGAGCGCCGACTCGACCAGCAGGTGCAGAGCCCGCCCCGGCAGCGCCGCGGCGAGCGCACGCACCTCGTCGGCCGACTCGACCTTGGGCACACGCGCCCCGACGGCGGCCGGCAGCCCTGCGAGCGCCGCGACGTCGTCGGCGTGCCACGGCGTCGCGGGGTGGTTGATCCGCACCTGGACCCCGCGCTCGGCCGCGGCCTCGTCCAGCAGCCCGACGACGTTCCCCCGCGCTTCGTCCTTGCGCGCCGGCGCGACGGCGTCCTCGAGGTCCACGAGCACGACGTCGGCGGCGGACGCGAGCGCCTTGGCGACCCGGTCGGGCCGGTCCGCCGGCACGTACAGCAGCGTCAGCGGCGCTGCGGTGCGGGGGTCGGTCATACCGCCCCCTCCGACCGCAGTTCGGCGACGCGCTCGGGATCGAACCCGAGCTCGCCGAGCACCTCGTCCGTGTCCGCGCCGTGCGCGCGGCCGGTGAAGCGGATGACGCCGTCGTTGTCGGACAGCCGGAACAGCGGCCCCTGCATGAGCATCGGTCCGAGCTCCGGGTCCTCGATCTCGTGGATCGTGCCGAGCGCGCGGAACTGCGGGTCGTCGACGATGTCGTGCGCGTCGTAGATCGGCGCGACGGCGGCCTGCGCCTCCTCGAACGCGGCGACGACCTCGTCGCGCGTGCGCTGCGCGATCCAGCCGCCGACGGCGTCGTCGAGCAGGTCGGCGTGGCGCGCGCGCTCGACGCCGCTCGCGAACCACGGCTCCTCGATGAGCTCGGGCCGCCCGACGAGCCGCATGACGCGCTCTGCGATCGACTGCGCCGACGTCGACACCGCGACCCACTGCTCGTCGCGCGTGCGGTACGTGTTGCGCGGCGCGTTGTTCGCGGAGCGGTTGCCGGTGCGCGGCTGGACCGTGCCGAGCTGGTCCCAGCGCGTGATCTGCGGCCCGAGCATCGCGAGGATCGGCTCGATGATCGCGGTGTCGACGACCTGCCCGTGGCCGGTGCGCTCGCGCGTGGACAAGGCGACCATGACCGCGAACGCCGTGGCGAGCGACGCGACGCCGTCGGCCAGGCCGAACGGCGGGAGCGTCGGCGGGCCGTCGGGCTCGCCGGTCATGGCGGCGAACCCGCTCATCGCCTCGGCGAGCGTCCCGAAGCCGGGTCGCGTCCGGTACGGGCCGACCTGCCCGAACCCGCTCACGCGCGCGAGCACGAGCCGCGGGTTGCGCTCGGCGAGGACGTCGTAGCCGAGCCCCCAGCGCTCGAGCGTTCCCGGGCGGAAGTTCTCGATGACGACGTCGGCCTCGGCGACGAGCGCAAGGAACACCTCCCGCCCGCCCTCGCTCCCGAGGTTCGCCGTGACCGTGCGCTTGTTGCGCCCGAGCGTCTTCCACCACAGGTTGACGCCGTCCTTCGCTGCGCCGTGCGTGCGCGACGGGTCGGGTCGGGTGGGGTGCTCGACCTTGACCACGTCGGCGCCCAGGTCGCCGAGGTGCATCGCGGCCATGGGCCCGGCGAACAGCGTCGACGCGTCCACGACGCGCAACCCGGCGAGCGCGCCGCCGGCGGGGTCGCGCGAGACGCGAGGAGCGCCCGTCATGCCGTCACCCCCTCGGCGGTCAGGTCCCACGCGCAGCGGAACCCGACCGTCGCGCCGCGCGCGAGGCCGAGGCCGGGGACGAGGAGCTTCACGGCGTAGTCGGCGGCGTGCAGACCGCCCTCGACGTACCAGTCGGAGCCCTCCGCGCGGTAGTCGCTGCCGCCCTTGAGCATGACGAACCGGGTGCGCCCGTCGGAGTGCTCGGACGCCGTCCAGCTCCACACAGCGGGCTCCCGCCGCGTCCAGCCGGGCTGCTCCGCCGCGAGCTGCCACTCGTCCTCGGTGGGCAGGCGCCCGCCGCGCCACGCGCAGTACGCGCGCGCGTCGTCGAGATCGACGAACGTCACCGGCTCGTCCTCCGTCCCCGGCGTGGGACGGCCGTCGGCCCAGTGCGCGAGGAACCGGTGAGCGACGGCGGGCGCGTAGCCCGTGGCGTCGAGGAACGCCGCGAACTCGGCGTTCGTCACGTCGCCGCCCACCGCGACCGGCGAGGCGAGGTCGCCGTCGCGCTGGAGGGTCCGCGCGTCGTGCAGGCGCGGCGGCAGCGGCTTCCACTCGTCGACGTACGGCGCACCCTGGTACATCCCCGTCTCGCGCGCCCGGTACCGGACCGTCAGCACGTACGGCCCGGCGGGCACGACGGCGGCACCCGGCTCGGGCGCGCGGGTCGCCTCGTCCGGCCCGACGGCGGCACTCTCCACAGCGCCGAGCGTGGTCGACGCGGACGGCGTCAACGCGGCAGGCGCGGACGGCACCGGGGCGGCAGGCGTCGCGTCGAGACGGCGTGCGAGCCGGTGCGGGAACCGCGTGTCCTGTTCGTGGGGCGCGGACTCGTCGAGCGACGCGACCACCTCGCGCAGGTGCCCCAGCCACGCGGGCTCGGCGACGCCGTCGGCCACCCGCAGCACCGCGGCGATCCCCCGCGCGGGCACCCGCACGCCGTGCCGAGCCCGGGATTCCTCCCCACCGACCGGGCCCGCTGCGGAGGGATCCAGGGTTCGGCGGGAGAACTCGTCGGCCGGGAGCGCGGGTCCGACGTAGTCGGTGCCGCCGCGGTTGACGAGCGTCCACAGGGTCACGCCGTCGAGCTGCCAGCGCGACGCGTACACCCCCGCGGCCTCCGCCTCGGGCGCGAGCTCGGCGAGCGGCGTCCACTCCCCCTCGAGCAGCAGCTCGCGCGCGGCGCGCTGGACCGTGACCAGGCGCTTGACCGTCGCGGCGTCGCGCGGCGACCAGCCCACCCAGACGCCGAACACGACCTCCCACACCATGACGCCCACGCCGTTGAGCCACGCGGACTGCAGCTCCTCGGAGTGGTCCCGGTGCCAGCGGCGCACGTGGTGCTGCATGTGGCGGCGCTCGTACCAGTGCGCGCGCAGCACGCCGGGCACGGGCGAGTCCGCGAAGAACTGCGCCCACGACGACGAGTGGTCCTCGATGCGCTCGACCGGCAGCTTGGACTCGCCCTCGAGGACGATCCCGGGGCGTGCCGCCTCGAGCCGCGCGACGAGCTCGGGCTCGGCCTTCTTCAGCGTGTCGAGGAAGACGCCGTCGGCGCCGAGGTCGCGCACGAGCGCGGCGAGCTCGGTGAGGTCGTCGTCGCCGCGGCGCGTGCCGACGTCCCACGGGTTGTAGTCGACGAACACGTGCAGGCCCGCGTCGTGGAACGCCCGCACGAGGTCGACGATCCCCGGCACGTCGCGGTAGAAGTCCCACTGGTTGCGGTCGTCGATCCCGATGACCGGGTACGCGTGCCACAGCACGACGGCGTCGAGCCCGCCGAAACGGTCGCGCGCGTCGGCGAGGAACCGCTCGGGCGTGAACCGGTGCTCGTCGGACGAGTACAGCAGCTCGTCCCAGAGCCAGACCTGCGCGACCGTCGAGCATCCCGCGGCCCACTCCGCCTCGGGACGCTCGTACGCGGCACCGGTGTACCCGTGGCGACGGCGGGCGTCGTCGCGCCACGCGGCGAGCCGCTCCCGCCATGCCGGGCGGTCGGCGGGGTCGGCCGGGCCGACGAAGATCTTCGCCTCGTCGAGCGCGAGGGACTGCTCGGGCGTGAGCGGCCCGCCGAGCGCGACCTCGGTCGGCCGGTCGATCGGTCGCGGGACGAGCGGGTCGAACGTGTACGTCATGGTGCCTTTCCCTCGGCGGGCGGTCCCGCGCTCGGTCTGGTGCTGGTCAGGCCGGTGCGGCCCGGGTGCGGTTCGCCGGGTTCAGCCCGTGGCCGCCCGCTCGGCGAGCGCGACGACGTCCGCCGCGTCGGGCACGGCATCCTGCGCCCCCGGCCGGGTCACCGCGAGCGCACCCGCGGCCGCGGCGAGGTGCGCGGCGTCGGGCAGGTCCGCGCCCCGCGCGAGCGCCGCGGCGAGCACGCCGCAGAACGTGTCGCCCGCGCCGGTCGTGTCCACGGCCTCGACGGGGATCGCCGGAATGTCCGTGAGGAGGTTCCCACCGGGGAGCCGCTCGCCGACCAGGCTCCCCTTGCCGCCGAGCGTCACGACGACGGCGGGCACGCGGTCGAGCAGGAGCGTCGCCAGCGCGGACGGGTCGACGGCGCCCTGCGAGCGCTCGGCGGCCGGGACACCCTCGTCTGCCCCGGCCGCATCGACGGGCGCGACGCCCGGCGTCGCCCCCGTGCGGGCGACGCCCGCGAGGTCGGCTGCCTCGTGCTCGTTGACGACGAGCACGTCGAGCGCGGCCCACACGTCGTCCGGCAGGTCGCGTGACGGCGCGGCGTTGAGCACCATGAGCGCCCCCGGACGCCGCGCGGTCGCGGCGGCCAGCACGACGTCGAGCGGGATCTCGAGCTGCGCGAGCACGACGTCGGCCGCCGCGATCCGCTCCGCCTGCGCGGCGCCGACCGTCACGTGCGAGTTCGCGCCCGGCGCCACGACGATCGCGTTCTCGCCGTCGGGCGAGACGGTGATGAGCGCGGTCCCGGTCGCGACGTCCACGCGCTCGACGAGGTCGGTACGGACTCCCCCGCGGTCGAGCGACGCGAGCAGCAGGTCCGCCGCGTCGTCGTGACCGAGCGCGCCGACGAACGTCGTGTCCGCCCCGCCCGCGCGCGCCGACCCGACGGCCTGGTTCGCGCCCTTGCCGCCCGGGTTGCGCCGCAGGTCGCCGCCGAGGATCGTCTCGCCGCCGCCGGGGTGGCGCGGCACGTCGACGACGAGGTCGACGTTCGCCGACCCCACCACCACGACCTGGCCCACGCCGCGCGCCGCGGCGGCATCGTCGTGCGCGGCGGCGCCGTCGTGCGCGGCGGGCACCCCGCCGGGCCGCACCGGACCGCCCTGGCCCGCGTCCGCCGTCGTGCTCATGCGCGTGCTCCCTCGCGTGCTCTCGCGTGTGCCTTGTCGAGGACCCGGACCCCTGCGAGCGCCGCCGTGCGCGCCGCGAGGTCCACGATCCTCTGTTCGCCGCCGGGGAGCGAGGTGGCGATGTGCCCGTCGAGCGGGCGCGTCCACTTCTCGCCGATGCCGTCGACGCCCTGCAGCGCCCCCACCACGCCGCCGACGGTCGCGCCCGCGGAGTCGGTGTCCCAGCCCGCGGTGACCGCGATCGACACGCTCGCGCCGAAGTCGCCGCGGCCGTCCTCGCCCCGCCCCGCCGTGAGCGCGTACGCGACCACGGCCGCGTTGTTCAGCACGTGCACCCAGTGCAGGTCGCCGTACGCGGCGTGGATCGCGTCGAGGCCGGCGCGCACGCCCGCCTCGGACGTGTCGCCGTCGCGGCCCGCGTTCCGGCCGAGCCGGATCGCCGCGGCGAGGCGACAGCCCGGCGGCACGACGGCGTCCGCGGCGTCGAGGACGTCGACCACCGTGTCGCACACCATGGCGGCCGACGCGAGCGCCGCGGCCCACATCGCGCCGTAGACGCCGTTGCGCGTGTGGCTGAGGCGTGCGTCCGTCCAGGCCAGCCGTGCGGCCCCCCGCACGTCGCCGGGCGAGACCCAGCCGAGGACGTCCGTCCGGATGAGCGCGCCGATCCACTCGCGGAACGGGTTGTGGTGCGTCGCCGTCTCCGGCACGTGCCGCGCGTCGAGGACGTTCCGGTACGCGGCGCGCTCGGCCGTGAACACGCGGCCCGCGGGCAGCGCGTCGAGCCAGAGCTGCGCGACGTCGTCCGTCGTGAACGCGCGCCAGTGCTTCTCCAGCAGGGCGAGCGCGAGGATCGGGTAGTTGAGGTCGTCGTCCTCGGGCATCCCGTCGATGTTCTCCTCGAGCGACGTCGGGGCGCTGCGCTTGTTCCACGGCCAGCGCGCGGCGACGTCGTCGGGCAGCCCGACGGCGGTGAACCAGCGGTCGAGCGGCCACCGGCCCGTCGCGCGCAGGATCTCCTCGATGCCCTGGCGCGGGATCTTCTCGACCGGCTTGCCGAGCAGGCAGCCCGCCGCGCGGCCGGTCCACGCGCCGAGCACGCGGTCGGCGTACGCGGCGTCACGGCTCGGCGCGTCGGTGACCTCGTGCCCGACGGCACCCGGGCGGGTCGGCAGGTCGGGCGCCGGCGGGAGCGTGGCGACGATCGCGTCCCAGTCGTCGGGCTCGTGCGGTGCGGACGCGGCGGGCAGCGCGTCGAGCTCGTCGAGGAGCTCGCGCGCGAGCGCGCGCAGCGCCGGGGTCGCGGGCACCGGCCCGGCGCCGCTCACCGCGGGCACGGGGTTTCCCCCGGCCGCCGCCCAGCGCTCACCCACGTCCGCGAGCGCCGCCGCGTCCTTGCCCTCCGCCGCGGACTGCACGAGCTCGTGCGCGAGCAGGTCCTCCGGCTGCGCCCAGGTGAGCCTCACGCCGGATCACCGTCCGCGAGGTGGCGCGCCGCGCCGTCGGGCACGACGGCCGCGGTGACCCCCGGCGCCCCGTCCGGCGCGGACTCGCCGAGCACGTCGAGCGCGCGCAGGCGGGCCGTGGCGCGCTCGCGGTCGGCGCGCAGGATGTCCTGCGCGGCCGAGGCCATGAGACGGCCGGTCTCGCGGACGTCCATGCGGCTCGCCTCCTCGATCGCGTCGAGCCACTCGTCCGGCACGACGGCGGTCCCGCCGAGCCCGGCGCAGACGGCACCCGCCATGACGGCGATGGAGTCGGCGTCGCGGCCGTAGTTCACGGCGCCGAGCACGGCGCCGCGGAATTCGCCGCGGTGGCCGAGCACGAACCCGAGCGCTGCGGGCAGCTCCTCGATGGACTTGGTCCGCGACGGACGGCGTGCGTCCATCGACATCTGCCGGTACTCCGGCCCGACGGAGTCGAACGGCGCGACGGTCTCGCGGACGAGCCGCGCGAGGGCGCGCTCCTCCTCGTCGGTCGTGGGCGCCGTCGTCCAGCCGTCGAACGCCTCGACGACGGCGCGCAGCGCGGCGGCCGTGCCGTCGTGCGCGACGTCGAGCGCGGCGCGGACGACGTCGTCGACCGTCGCCCCGGGCGCGACCGACGCCGCGACCATCGCCGCGAACACGCCCGCGGCCTCGCGGCCGTAGCTCGCCTGGTGCGCGCCGGTGAGGTCGATCGCCTCGGCGTACGCGCCGCGCGGGTCGCCCGCGTTGGCGAGGCCGACCGGCGCGACGTACATCGCCGCGCCGCAGTTCACGACGTTCCCGACGCCCGCCTCGCGCGGGTCGACGTGCCCGTAGTGCAGGCGCGCGACGATCCACTTCTCGGCGAGGAACACGCGCTGCAGGAGCAGCGCCGTCGACTCGAGCTCGGGGATCCAGCGCGGCTCGCCGATCATGAGCGGCACGAGGTCCTCGGCCATCGCGTACGCGTCGAGGTGCTCGCGGCGCTTGGCGTACACCTCGACGAGCGCTCGCGTCATGAGGGTGTCGTCGGTGATGTGCCCGTCGCCCTTGTGGTAGGGCGCGATCGGACGCGCGTCCTGCCAGTTCGGGTACCAGGGCTCCACGATCCCGGTCACGCGCCCACCGTGGCGCTCCTCGATCTGCTCGGGGGTCCAACCCTCGGTGGCGCCCCCCAGCGCGTCTCCCACCGCTGCTCCGGTGATCACGGCCACCGCTCGGTCGTCCAGCCAGCTCACGGGTCCACTCCCTGTTCGTCCATCCATGGCGCGCCTCGCGCCCGGTGCGACCCGGCGTGCGGGTCGCGAGGTCCGGCGCGGGGTGGTCGTCTCGCGACCACCCCGGCCGTCGTGCTCGGGGCCTGCTCGGGCCCTACTTCGTGATCTCGTCCCAGCCGTTCTCCAGCTCGCTCGCGAGCTGGTCGGCGTCGATCTCCTGCGCGAGGAACTTCTGGTACGCGGGCGTCGCGACCGTGTCCTTCCACTGCGCGTACGCGTCGACGAACAGGTACGGCGCCGACGTGAGGTGCTGGCCGGACGACAGGATCGTGTCCCAGCCGTTCTCCTCGCCGAGCGACGCGGCCATGGCCTCCTGTGCCGACGTCGTCGCCGGGATGAGCGCGTCCGCCTCGTTGAGCGCGGCGAGGTTCTCCGTGTCGGTGAAGAACTCGATGAACTCGGCCGACTCCTCGACGTGCTCGGAGTCGATGTTCACCGAGAGCGTCTGCGGGTTGGCGGCCTGCTCGGCACCCTCGGGGCCCTCGAGCGGCGGCAGCACGACCCAGTCGAAGCCCTCGGGCGCGTCCTTCGCGATGTTCGCGGCCTGGAACGAGCCCTGGATCGTCATCGCGACCTGGCCGGCGTAGAACGACGCGAGCGTCTCCGAGCCGGACTGCGTGAGCGTGACGGGCAGGACCGTGTTGTCGGTGTGCGCCATCTCGTCGACGAGCTCGGGGAGGGCCATCTCGCCCTCGCCGATGGTGATGTTCGCGTCGGCGCCCGTGCCCTCGAAGTACTCGCCGCCGAAGCCGGGGGCCATCGCCATGAACGCGGCCGTCGGGCTCGCGAGGCCCCAGCCGAGGCCGTAGGCGCCGTCCTTCGTCGTCGCCTTCGAGATCTCGCGCAGCTCGTCCCACGTCATGGTCTCGCCCGTGGGGATCTCGACGCCCGCGGCCTCGAGCATCGTCTTGTTCGCGAACACCATGTAGGACTGCAGCTCGGTCGGGTAGGCGATGACCTGGTCGTCGACGGTCACGGAGTCGAGGATGCCCTCGGGGATGTCGGCGCGCTTCTCGTCGGTCATGTACTCCGAGAGGTCGGCGAGGTAGCCGTCGACCGCGAACGGCACGATGCTCGCCGCCTCGTAGTGGATGATGTCCGGCGCGGCGCCGCCGTTGAACTGGGTGATGAGCTTGTCGTAGATGCCGTCCCAGCCGGCGGGGACGATCTCCACCTGCACGTCGGGGTTGGCCTCGTTCCAGTCCGCGACGATCTTCTCGGTCGCCTCGATCGCGGCGGGCTGGTCGGACAGCGACTGGAACTCGAGGGTCACGGGGCCGTCACCGCCACCCTCGTCCCCGCCGCTCCCGCAGGACGCGACGAGCAGGGTCGTGATCGTGAGGCATGCGGCGATGGACGCACCACGAGTCTTCATGGTTCTCCCTTTCGGATGGGGTCGTGCGGGGGTCTGCCCGACGGCGGAGCGCGGGTCGCGCGTCGTCGTGCGGTCGGTCGGGTGGCTCGGTGTGGCCGACGGCGGCATGTCGGTCAGCCCTTCACGGCGCCGGAGAGCAGGCCGCCGGTGAGCCGCTTCTGCATGAGCGAGAAGAAGACGATGCTGGGGATGGCCGCGAGCACGGACCCCGCGGCGAGCGGGCCGAGCGCCACCTTGCCCTCGCCGCCGATGAACATCTTCAGCGTGATGGGCAGCGTGTAGTTCTCGGGCGACTGGAGCAGCACGAGCGCGAAGAAGAACTCGTTCCACGACGACACGAAGCTGAACATCGCCGTCGCGACGACCCCGGGCATGAGCAGCGGGAAGACGATCGTGCGCAGCACGGTGAAGCGCGTCGCGCCGTCCATCGACCCGGCCTCCTCGAGGTCCACGGGGATCGCGGCGACGTAGCCCTGCATCATCCAGAGCGCGAACGGCAGCGTGTACGTGGTGTGGACGAGCGTGAGCCCGACCAGGCTGTCCGTGAGCCCGATGGTCCGCAGGATGAGGAACAGCGGCAGGATGATGAGGATCACCGGGAACACCTGGCTCACGAGGATCCAGCCCACGCCCGCGGCGCGGATCTTCCCCCGGAGCCGGGCGAGCACGTACGACGCGGGCAGCGCGATGACGATGACGAGCGCCGTCGAGACGATCGCGACGACCGCGCTGTTCCACGCCGAGCGCACGAGGCCCTGGCGGGACAGCGCCTCGGAGTAGTTCTCCCAGTGCCAGTCCTGCGGGAGCAGGCTCACGGTGAGCGAGTTGAGCTCGCCGGACGACTTGAGCGACGCCGAGATCAGCCACAGCAGCGGGAAGCCGAGGAACAGGATGTAGAACGCCAGGGCCGCGTACTGGGCGGGGCGGACGAGTGCGCGCACTTCTCAGCTCTCCTTCTCGGCGCGGAACTGGGACCGCAGGTAGATCGCGAGCAGGAGGACGACGACGACCACGAGCACCACGCCCATCGCGGCGGCGTAGCCGATGTTCCGGTTCTTGAACGCCTCCAGGTAGGTGAAGAGCATCGGGAGCATCGTCCGGCCACCCGGGCCGCCCTCGGTGAGCACGTAGACCAGCGAGAACGAGTTGAAGTTCCAGATGAAGTTCAGCGACGTGATCGACGTGATGATCGGCCGCAGGCTCGGCAGCGTCACGGCGGTGAACCGGCGCCACGCGTTCGCGCCGTCCATCGCGGCGGCCTCGTGCAGCTCGTCCGGGATCTGCTGGAGCCCGGCGAGCAGGGTCACGGTCGTCTGCGGCATGCCGACCCACACCCCGACGACGATCACCGCCGGCAGCGCGGTCGAGAAGTCCGCGAGCCAGTTGATGTCGTCCGGGAGCCCGATGCTGCCGAGGAACGCGTTGAGCGGCCCGGCGTTGGGCGAGTAGATCATCTGCCACATGATCGCCACGACGACCGGTGGCATCGCCCACGGGATGAGCGCGAGGACGCGCGTGAGGCCCTGGAGCCGCAGCCCCGAGTTGAGCAGCAGCGCGAGCCCCATCGCCGCGACGAGCTGCAGCAGCGTCACCGAGACGGCCCAGATCATGCCGATCCGGAACGAGTCCCAGAAGAAGCTGTTGTCGGCGAGGCGGACGAAGTTGTCGACGCCCACGAACTGGTAGTCCGGGTTCCGGACGAGCCGCGCGTCGGTGAACGCGAGCGCGACGCCCATGACGAGCGGCGCGACGCTCAGCACGAGGATCGGCAGCAGCGACGGCATGACGAGCGCGATCGCCTCGCGCCGCTTGGCGCGCGCCATGCCCCCGGTCCGGCGGGGCGCGCCGCGGTCGGGACGGCGGGCGGCGGCGGCGTGCGGGTCGCCCGCGAGGGTCGGGGCGCTCATCGCGCACCTCCTTCCGTCAGGGCGGCGGCGCGCTGCCCGACGGCGGCGCTCGCCTCGGGCGCTGCGGTCACCGGGGGCGCGGCGAGGGCTCCGGCGACCTCGGCCGACGTGGTCGCCTCGGTCGACTCGGTCGACTCGCGCACGACGAGGCGCGGACCGACGAGCGTGTGCCGCCCGGCCTCCGCGTCGCCGTCGACGAGGTCGAGGACGAGCTGTGCCGCGACGCGACCACGCTCGGTCGAGCCGAGGGACACGCTCGTGAGGCTCGGCTGGAACACGCGGCCGATCTCGGTGTCGTCCATGCCCGTCACCGCGACGTCGCCGGGGACGGAGAGCCCGGCCTCGCGCACCGCGCGGATCGCGCCGATGGCGAGCAGGTCGTTGGCCGCGACGATCGCGTCGAGGCGAGGGGCGCCGTCGGACGCGGCGACCGGCCCTGCGTGAGCCTCGGCGGCGGGCTGGGCGGCGAGGAGGTCGCGTGCCGCCGCGAGGCCAGCCGCGACGGTGAAGTCCGCCGCGACGGCGACCTCGGCGCGCTCGCCCGTGAAACCGGGGTCGCGCGTCGCGGCGTCGAAGCCGCGCTGGCGCGCCTCGCCGGGAGTCGTGTCGAGCGGGCCGTTGAGGAAGCCGATCCGACGGCGCCCGAGGCCGAGCAGGTGCCGCACCGCCTCGCCGATGCCGCCCGCCGAGTCGGTCGAGACCGAGTCGATGCCGCGGTCGGCGAGGGTGCGGCCGATGACCACGACCGGCACCGACGCGTGCTGGATCTCGTGCACGAGCTCGTCGTCGGTGCGCAGCGGGCTGAGGATCATCGCGTCGACGAACCCGCTCGACAGGCTGCGCACGAGCTCCGCGGTCGAGGCCGTCGTGTCCCCCGTGGTCATGACGACGACGCGGTACCCGTGCGGCGCGAGCACCTCGTGGATCGCGGTCATCATCTCGACGTAGACGGGGTTCCCGATGTCCGCGACCGCGAAGGCGACCTGGAACGTCTTCTTGAGGCGCAGCGAGCGCCCGATGGCGTCCGGGCTGTAGCCGAGCTCGGTGGCCGCGGCGCGCACGCGCTCGACCATCGCCTCGCTCGCACCCGTCCCGTGCAGCGCACGGGAGGTCGAGGCCAGGGAGACCCCGGCCCGCTGTGCCACCTGGATCAGCGTGGCGCGTGATGACGTCACTGTCGCTCCACCTCGTCGTCGAGTCCGTCGTTGGAAACGTTTCCGAGCCACCTGAGAAGACTGATCTGGAAACGTTTCCGGGATGTTCGAGCACTGTCTCACCACGAGCCGAGGGTCGTCAAGCGATGTCGTGGACGCGGCGTCGGCACACCCCACCAGCCGCCTGTGGACAACCGTCGACGGCGCACCGCCCCTTGCTAGGTTCGGCGCACGGCCCGCCGACTGCCGACGCGGGCCCGTCGACACGGGGGGGGCGGATGAGCAGTCATGGCACGGTGGGCGGGGTGGGTGGCGGCACCGTGTCGGTCCTGGTCGACACGGAAGCGCTCGCGGCGGCGGGGTCGGGAGTCTCGTCGGCCGGGACGCAGCTCGCCGCGGCAGCGGCCGCGGAGGCACACGTGGACCCGGGCCGGGCCGCCGGGGACGCCGCGCTCGCGTCCGCCCTCGCGACGGTGCTGGACACGTGGGCACTGACCCGACGCACCCTCGTCGCCGACCTCGCCCAGGTCGGCGACGCGTTCACCACGGCGGCCGCCGTGCTCGACGGCGCGGAGTCGTCGACGGCGCGGCACCTCGCCGTACTGCTGTCGCCGACCGTGCACGGCGGCGGAAGCCTCGCGCGGCGGGCGGTGTGACGGTGCGCGACGCTGAGATCAGGCCGCTGCCCGGCGACCCCGCCGGGCTCGCCACGACCGCCGGGGCGTTCTCCCGTGCGGCGAGCGCGCTCGGCACCGCACAGGGCGACGTCTCCCGCGTGCGCCAGTCGGTCGCCGACCAGCGCGGCACGCCGGTGACGCGCGCCGTCGAGCGGCTGGCGGGCGTCGAGACCCGGACCACCACTGCGGCGCACGTGCTCGAGCAGGCGGCATGCGCACTGCGGGACTACGCGGACGTGCTGGCCGTGCACCAGCGCGACGCGCAGGACGCGATCGCGCGGCGCGAGGCCGCGCTCGACGAGCAGCGCCGCTGGTCGGCGGCGGCCTGGACCGCCACACCGACGCTCCCCGGGCTCCCGGCGCCGGGCTCCCCCGCCCCGTTCGGCTCCGGACCGGCGGGCGTCTGGCAGACCGGCGTCGGACCGTCGCGGACCTCCGCGCTCGCGCCCTCCGCCGTCGACCCGTCCACGGCACGGGCGCGTGCGGCCGACGCCGCCGACGACGTCCAGCGTGCGGAGGCGGACTGGCGGCGCGCGCGGGACGCCGCCGAGGCGGAGGCGCGCCGTGCCGCGAGCCGCCTCGCACCGCTGAGCGACGTCACGACGGTCGGCCTGTGGGTCGCCTCCGGCCGCACCGCGTGGTCCCTGCAGGGTGCGTGGGACGCGGGCTCCCGTGCTGCGGTGGTCCTCGACGGGCTCGTGGGCAGCGACGCACCCTGTGCCGATGATGACGCGGCACGCGCGGCGGCCGTCGACGAGCTGTCCCTGCTCGTGGCGCAGGGCGAGGACGACGACGTCTTCTGGTCCGCGTTCTTCGCCGCGACGACGCCCGAGGAGTCGTACGTGCTGCTCGCCGAGCTCGGTCCCGCGGGCGACACGGCGACGGCGGAGCACGTCACGCGGGGCTTCTCGGCCTGGACACGCGCGCTCGACACCGAGGCCCAGGAGGAGCTCGGGCGCGAGATGCTCTCCGTCACGGATCTTCCTGGGCGGTTCGAGGCGGTCCCGTGGGCGCCGTACGCCGCACTCCTGCTCGGAGCGCCCCTGGTCCCGGGACGGGTTCACCTCGGCGCCGCCCGTGCCCTGGACGACGGGGTCCGCCGCTCGCTCAGGATCCCGGGGACCGGGACGGCCGGCCCCTCGGCCCCCTACCTCTCGCCCGGGGCCCTGGCCGACCCCGCGACCGACGCCGTGGACGCCCAGCTCGACGTCGTGGTCTTCCGGGGCCTCGCCGGATCCGGCCCGGAAGCCCTCGACTTCTTCGCTCCGGCCGGGGACGACGCCCTGGGACGCGAGCGGATCGCCCGGTGGGTCGGGGCGGCGCCCTTCGCCTCGGGGCTCGACCGTGGCGAGGCGCTCGCCGACACGTTGCGTGCGGCCGTGCTCGAGGGGGAGTCGAGCGGTGCCCCGGCGCAGCAGGAGCGCGCCGCCGCGCTCGTCGCGCGCGTGACGACCGCCCTGCCCGAGGGCCTGCTCGCCACCCCGCTCTCGCGCGACGCCGTGCTGCACCTCGTCGACCTGTACGAGCCGTACCTGGGCGCGTTCGACGACGCCGTCTACGCCGAGGCGCCCGAGGCCGCCGCGGGCGGCGTCGCGCCGGAGACGCAGGTCGGCCTCGCGCGGCTCCGGTACCTGGACCTCGACGTCGGGCCCCACGGACCGATGCCCGTCCTCGACCCGTTCGCGCTCCGGGAGGTCATCGCGGGCACCGCCTCTACCCATCCGGATGCTGCGGTGCGGTGGGGCCAGCTCGCCACGAGCTACCAGATGCGGACGCTCGCGGCGGTGTACCTCCCCGAGTCGGGCGTGGTCCCCGAGCTGGCCGCGCAGCCCACCGCGACCGACGACGTCCTGCGCGTCGCGGGCGTGGTGTACGGCGGGATGGAGTACGCCGGGCTGCTGGAGGGAGAGGCGAACGCGAAGCTGCAGGCGAATCTCCTCTCGGCGGCCGGGACCCTGGCGGGCATCGCGGCCTCCGGTCTGAACCCCGTGGCCGTGGCCGGCGGAGTCACCGTCGCCACCGAGCTCGCGAAGTTCTTGCTTCCCGACCACGTGGGCGCGGCGGTCGACCGGATCGTCGCGGCCGGCGGTTCGTACAAGGAGCTCGTCGCGAGCGGCAACCACGAGCTGGCGGTCGCCGTCGCCGTGCAGAACGGGATGCCGGAGGCGGAGGCGCAAGCCGTCTACGCGCCGCTGTCGCCGGACTCGAAGGAGGCGACCGACGCGTTCCAGAACGCCTTCGACACGATGTCCGGCCTCGACCGCGGGTCGGACGAACCCCCCGGCTGAGCTCCAGGACCGGTGCCGGATCAGACCGACTGCCCGCTCTCGGCGAGCCACCGACGGCATCGCTCGACGTGGTCGAGCCCGTCGAGCAACAGCTCCACGCCGCGACGGAAGGCGCCTTCTGGGTCGTTGGCCCTGCCGGTGGTCTCACCCAGGGAGCGCGCTACTCGTGTGGCGACGGGGTAGGCCGCGGGGCTGCCGATCGCGTCCAGGAGTGCGGGCTCGAGCGTCTGCCACCACGGGGTGTCGTCGGGCTCGTCCAGCCCTCGCGCACCGGCGACCGCCCTGGCGGCTCGTGCCGCGCCCTGGACGAGCGAGAGAAGGGCCGTCAGGGTGTGTTCCATCTCGAGGTCGGTGAGGTCGAGCCCTTCCAGGCTGCGCAGCTCGGTCTCGTACTTCGCCGATGCGCCCGGTCCGGGTACGGGTCTCCCGGGGGCCAGGTCGGCGAGCCAGGGATGGCGCTGGTGCGCGGACCAGTTGGCGTCGGCCACCGCGGTGATGCGATCACGCCAGGCGAGCGCGTCGAGCGGCGCCGCGTTCACGTACGTCGTCCCGGCGACGTGGTCGAACATCAGCTGCAGGAGCTCGGCCCGGCCTCCGATGTGGGGGTACAGAGCCATCGGGCTGACCCCGCACTCGTGTGCCAGCCGCCGGATCGTCACGGCGTCGAGTCCCTCGCGGTCGGCGAGGTCCACGGCCAGCGCGGTCACGCTCCGAGTACTGAGTCCCGACCGCGCCCCGGCGGGCGATTCGCGCCAGAGCAGCTGCACCAACCGGCGCTCATCCATGTCGTTGCCTTCCCTCTCGCCACCGCGCCCGTCAACTATACGTCGTATAGTTTCGTGGATGCCGTAGCGGTCAGTGCGCGTGGTCGACCGTCAACCGTGGTCGGAGGATGCAGTGCGATCAGTGTCGGAGAACGTCATCCGTGTCCGGGGGGCGCGGCAGAACTCGCTCAAGGACGTGGACGTCGACGTTCCCAAGCACCAGCTCGTCGTCGTGACGGGCGTCTCCGGGTCGGGAAAGTCGTCGCTGGTGTTCGACACCATCGCGGCCGAGTCGGCACGCCAGCTCAACGAGACGTTCTCCGCGTTCGCTCAGGGCCGTCTGCCGAGCTATGCGCACCCGGACGTCGAGTCCTTGGAGAACCTCTCGGCGGTCATCGTGGTCGACCAGCAGCGGCTCAGCGGCGGTCCGCGCTCCACCGTGGGCACGATCAGCGACATCGGCGCTCGGCTCCGGCTGCTGTACTCGCGGCTCGGCGAACCGCGCGCGGGGTACTCCAACGCCTACAGCTTCAACGACCCTGCCGGGATGTGCCCGCACTGCCAGGGTCTGGGCGTCGCAGCCGTCGTGTCCGAGGCCGCGCTCGTCGACGCGAGCCGGTCGCTCAACGAGGGGGCCATCACGTTCCCGACGTTCAAGCCGGGCACGTGGCTGTGGAAGGCGTACGCACGGTCCGGCTTCTTCGACCCGGACGCCAAGATCAGCGGCTACACCCCGGAGCAACGTGAGGTGCTCCTTCACGCGCCGGCGGGAGAGCTCACCCCTCCCGCGGGGATGGACGCCGTCGGCACTGCCTACGAAGGGCTCGTCACCCGCTTCGAACGTCTGTACCTGCAGCGCGAGCCGGAGTCGTTCAAGGGCGCTCAGCGCGCGGCGTTCGAGCGCATCGTCTCGCGCGGGCCATGCCCTGAGTGCGGCGGCACCCGCCTCGCGACGCCGGCCCGCGCGAGCGCGATCCAGGGCAGGTCCATCGCCGACCTCAACGCGATGCAGATCGACGACCTCGCCCGGCACGTCGCCGCCATCGACAGCCCTGCGGTCGCACCGCTCGTCGATGCCCTGCAGGTGCACCTGGGTCGGATGATCACACTGGGCCTGGGCTACCTCAGCCTCGACCGCGCGACATCCACCCTTTCCGGTGGGGAGGCGCAACGGATCAAGATGGTTCGCCACCTCGGCAGCGCCCTGGCCGACCTGCTCTACGTCTTCGACGAACCCACCGTCGGTCTGCACCCCCGCGACGTCGCTGCCCTCGGTCAGATGCTGCTCGAGCTCCGGGACCGCGGCAACACGGTGATCGTCGTCGAGCACGACCCGGACATCATGGCGATCGCCGACCACGTCATCGACCTCGGCCCAGGAGCCGGCGCCGCCGGCGGGCACGTCGTCTACCAGGGCGACTACGCGGACCTGCTCCGCGCGAGCACGCCCACCGGGCGTGGCTTGCGTACCCGACGTCCGCAGCGGCGACCACGACGCAGCCCGTCCGGGTGGCTCGACATCGTCGACGCCACCACCAACAACCTTCAGCACGTCACCACCCGCATCCCTCGCAGTGTGATGACCGTCGTCATCGACCAGCGCCCCATCCACGGCTCACGCCGCTCCAACCCAGCGACGTTCACCGGCCTGCTGACCCTCGTCCGCGACGTCTTCGCCCGGACCACCGGTGAGCCGGCCGGGCTGTTCACGCCGAACTCCACCGGGGGCTGCCCCGCCTGTGACGGCAACGGCGTCATCTACACCGACCTCGCGTTCATGGACGGCGTCCTGACGCGCTGCGAGGTCTGCGACGGCCGACGATTCACCACCGAGGCACAGTCCCACCTCGTCGCCCGCCGCAGCATCGCCGACGTGTTCGAGATGAGCGTGACCGACGCCCTGGACTACTTCACGCAGGAACCGATCCTGGCGATCCTGCGGCGCATCCGAGACGTCGGACTCGACTACCTCTCGCTCGGCCAGACCTTGACCAGCCTCTCCGGCGGCGAGCGGCAGCGGCTCAAGCTCGCCGCCCAGCTCGGCGCACCCGGACGCACGATCGTCCTCGACGAACCCACCACCGGACTCCACATCACCGATACCGCACAGCTGCTCACGCTGCTCGACCGCCTCGTCGACCACGGGTCGACACTCGTCGTCATCGAGCACAACCTCGACGTCGTCGCAGCCGCCGACTGGAACATCGACGTCGGCCCCGAAGCCGGGCACGACGGCGGCCACGTCGTCTACGAAGGCACCCCCGAGGACATGACCCACGCCGACACGCACACCGCCGAACACCCACGGCGCCACTTCGCCCACTGATACCCCACGACCCACAACGTCAAGACGGACCCCGTAGCGCCCGCGCGCTCCGCCTCCGCGAGACCGACCCTTCGTCGGGCGTCGCGAACCAAGGTTCTCCGACGTCGGAGCAACGCCGGTCCTCAGGCAGCCGTCTCTTCCGCGGCTGCGTCACTGGCCAGGACGATCCGGCCCACTGCGCACCCGAGCACGAGACCGACGGTTGACCACATCGTGCGAGGAGGGGTACATGCAATTGCGGTGACCCGAGCTGTCGGTGGCGCGTACGGTCCGGGTCTGACCGCCGACTCGACTGCACCACCCCCGAACAGGAACGGAACCATGGCACGCGAACTCGTCTACACCGGATTCATCACCCTCGACGGCTCGGTCGACTCTCCCGGCGGAACGGCCGAGGGCCATCCCGGAGGCGGATGGGTGTTCGACACCGACTTCGTCCCGGAGGCCTACGCCCTGAAGGGCGAAGAGCTCGAGGAGACGACAGCCCTGCTGTTCGGCCGACGCAGCTACGAGGCGTTCTCGAGCTTCTGGCCGACGTCCTCCGACCACGCGGCCTACCAGGAGCTCCCCAAGTACGTGATGTCCACGACGCTCGAGGAGGACGCTCTCGTCGACGGCTGGGGACCGACGACCATCCTGCGCAGCACCCAGGACGTCGCCGACCTCAAGCAGACCGACGGGGGCGCGATCTTCATCCACGGCAGCGCGGAGCTCGCCCTGCGGCTGGGCGAAGCCGGCCTCATCGACCGCTACAACCTGCTGACGTTCCCCTACCTCCTCCCCGGCGGCAAGACGATCTTCGGCCCACGCGGTGCGGACCGTCGCACCTTGTCGCTGCGCGACTCCGCAACGTACGCGAACGGCGTCGTCAAGCTCGTCTACGACGTCCAGCACTAACGACTCGAACCGCTCACCCGAGACGCAGGCCACCCGGGTGAGCGGTTCACAACGAGCACTCACGCGCGGCACGCGGAGGCTGTGCACCTCATCGAGGAGTCGTGGTCGACGTGCAATCGACCATCCACGTCGAGGAGAGTGGTGGGCAGTGTCCCGTGGGACTGCTCCAGGCGTTGGTTCTGCGACGTCGGTGTTCGGGCGTGCGCGCGTATCGCTCGCCGGAGGGTGTGGTCATGGGTACGTTGATCTCACTCATCGCGACCCGACGCCTGTCGGCACCGCAGAGCCTGCGGGCGGTGCCCGCCAGAGCGGAGGTTCTCATGTCGTCACCTGCAGAGCTCACTTCCCCCCGTTGGCGCGTCACGCCGTCGGTGCCGGTCGCAGCGGTGGTGTTCGTCGTCTACGTCGTGATCGTCGTCGGTCTCATGTGGTCGTCGGGCGTCAAGTACGCCGACTTCTTCGATACCGCGGACACGACACTGCGCTCCGGCGTCGTGCCGCTCGCCGCGGGGGCAGTCTGGCTGACCGCGTTCTTGCTGTGGGCGCGGTGGGACCACGTCTTCCGTGACGCGCGAAGGCTCCCCATGGGGGCGTTCTTGTGGGCGCTCCCGGTGGTCGTGGTCGTGATCGCCCTGGTGTATCTCGTCGGTACCGACTGGGGGGCGTTCTCGGCGGATCACCTGCTCGCCATCGCCGGCGCAGCACTGCTCGTCGGCTACGCGGAAGAGACCATGTTCCGGGGCGTCGTGCTGCGTTCACTACGGCAGGGCTCGCGCTCCGAGGGCATGGCGGTGCTGTGGACCACGCTGTGGTTCGGCGGGTTCCACCTCACCAACCTGATCCTCGGCGAACCCGGGGCACTCGTCCAGTGGATCCTCGCCGCGCTCACCGGCACCGCGCTGTACCTCGCGCGTCGCGGCACGGGGACCATCCTCGCCGCGATGGGACTTCACTCCTTGTGGGACTTCTCGACGTTCGTCTCCGGCGAGCACGCGACCGACGGCGTCCTGATCCCGAGCGCGCAGTTCCTGACGTTCGGCCTCTACGCGTTCGCGGCCGTCACTCTCGTCATCCTCGTGAGGCGCGAACGCACGCGCCCGGCCCGCGAGGCGATCACCCCGTAGCCGACCGCGGTAGCCACCCGCTCGGGACCGGGCCAGCACTGCCGCAGAGCACGCCGCACGACCGATGCTGGCGGTGCTCGGCGCGAGCGGCGCGAGCGTTCGTGTGATTCAGTCTCGTCATGAGATCGCCGGTCGGAGAGCCGCTCGCCGGCGTCGGGGCGCCCCGGGTGCGTCCCTCGATAGGCGTCGGCCTGGTCGCGGTCGCTGTCTTCGCAGCTCTGGTCGCCCTTGACGACTTCCTGCCCGGCAGCCGCGACGGTGACATCGCCGACCCGACGCTGGCCCTGCTGCGGACCCACGTGGTCCCGCTGGCTGTCATCGCGGTCCTGCTGGTGCTCTTCGTGCGCTGGGCGGGGTGGACCCAGCCGGTCTGGCGCGAGCCGGCCGAACTCAGGGCGCCGAGATGGTGGTGGCTGTTCCCGGTTGCCTACCTCGTGGTCGTGGCCGGCACCCTGACCGGCGCGGACTGGGATCAGCCCCCGACCTACCTGCTCGTCGGTGCTGCCAGCTACCTCCTGGTCGGGTTCACCGAGGAGCTCACCGTGCGCGGTATCTTGCTCGTCGGCGCCCGCGGATCCTGGTCCGAGCTCGGCGCCCTGCTCATCACCTGCGTCCTGTTCGGGGCCTTGCACGGGCTCAACCTCCTGCACGGCGCCCCGGTCAGTGCGGTCGTCGTCCAGGTTGCCTTCGCCACCGCGTTCGGGGCCATCTACTACGCCGTGCGACGCGTGACTCGCCTGCTGTGGGCCGCGATCGGTGTCCACGCCCTGGACGACTTCGCCCTGTTCGCGGCGAACGGATCAGCCGACAGCACGAGCAGCGAACTCCCCCCGTGGGCGATCACGGCGGCGGTGCTCCTCGGGTTCGGCCTCATCGGCCTCCTCGTCTCGGTTGCTCGCGAGTCCCGGCGAGCCCGCTCGAACCGTCCCCCTCCGGAACCCGCCGCATCAACCCCGTGAGAGACGACCATGTCAGCCATCAAGGCCCGCACGTGAGCGTCGCTGCTGCCAGGTAGGCGCACATCGCAGAACCGACCGTTTGTCAGGCGTCGCGAAAGAAGGTGCTGCGACGTCTGACCAACGCGGGCTGGTGATCGCGGGTCGACGTCGTTCTCACACTGGCCGCGCTCCGCGCGGTTGCGGGCGGCGACCGATAGGTCGCCGCCCGTGGGTCGTTGCTGGTCCGACACGGGTCAGGACGAGAGCATGCCGATGCCGAAGAGCGTCCAGTCGTTGAGGACGTGGGAGGTCGCGGAGACCGACAGGTTGCGCGTGATGAGGTACGGCACCAGGAGGATCACCCGGGCGACGCCGATGATCAGGACGCACTGCACGACGTTCCAGCCGTAGGTCGTCAGGTGCATCGCGGCGAAGGCCAGCGACGCGACGGTGACTGCCAGCACCGTGCTCGTGCGACGCGACAGGTGCAGCACCGAGACGCCGAGGGCGAGCACGGCCAGGAACGGCACGATCGTGGCGACCTCCTCGCCGACGAGCTGCGGGATCGTGCCGAGGAAGGTGAGCGCACGGTCACCGAGGCTCGCGTCGGCGAGCGCCCCGCCCATCGGGTTCGCCGTGGTCCCGATGAGCTGGGCGACGACGGTGCCGATGACGAACGTGGCGATCACGTTGACGAGGGCGACCCCTGCCGCGAGGAGCCCGTCGCGGGGCCGCATCCGCCGGAACAGACGGCCGACGGCGCCCGGGTCGAGCCGGGAGAGGACGACGAGAGGGATCCCTGCGAGGAGGACACCTCTGACCGTGACCCCGAGCCAGTCGGGGCCGGGGATCGGGAGAAGGAGGTCGCACGCGACGGCGATCACCCAGGCTCCCAGCAGCACCGCCCAGCCGCGCCCCGAGAGCCGCACCGGGTCCATGCTGTCGCGGTTCACAGGGGTGCGGGGCGGGACCGGGCGGTCGCCGGAGACGTGGGTCGTGGTGGCGTTCCCCGTGGTGCGGGTCGTGGTGCTCATCGTGCGCTCCTGGCGACGTGCGGGTTGGGTGAGGTCCCGTTCCTCCGCCGGGCTTTCTCCCCGACGTCTCCACGATGCCGCCCGGCACCCCCCTCCGTCGTCGTGCCGGGGCAGACACCTGCACGTACTCCCAGGGGAGTACGGCGGGCTCCCCGTCAGCGCGGGTCGACCAGGCCGGAGCGGTAGGCGAGCACGACGAGCTGCGCCCGGTCGCGCGCTCCCGTCTTCGTCAGCGCCCGGCTGACGTGCGTCTTGGCCGTGAGCGGCGACACGACGAGCTCCTGGGCGATCTCGTCGTTGGACAGGCCCCGTGCGACGAGCGCGACGACCTCCCGCTCCCGCTCGGTGAGCCTCCCCACGAGGTCCGGGTCGACGTCCCGGGCGGCGTGCGGGCCGCTGCCCAGGTGGGCGACGACGGCGCGCGTCGCCGCAGGGGACAGGAGCGCCGCTCCCTCGGCGACGGTGCGCACGGCGGCCACGAGGTCGGCCGGGGCCACCCCCTTGCCGAGGAACCCGCTGGCGCCCGCCCGCAGCGCGCCGAGCACCTCTGCGTCGCCCTCGAAGGTCGTGAGCACGACGACGCGCACCGCGCCCAGCTCGGGGTCGTCGGCGATGCGCGCCGTGGCGGTGATCCCGTCCGTGCCGGGCATGCGGATGTCCATGAGCACGACGTCGGGACGCAGCTCGCGTGCCAGCCGCACCGCGTCGTCGCCGTCGGCCGCCTCGCCCACCACCTCGACGTCGTCCGCGTGCCGCAGGAGCGCGACGAACCCGCTGCGGATCAGCTCCTGGTCGTCGACGACGAGCACGCGCACGGTCATGGGCTCTCCTCCGGGAGGGTGGTGTCCGGCGCGGCCGGGACCGGCCGCTCGGGGCTGAGCGTCGGCAGGACGGCCCGGACGACGAAGACGTCGCCGCCGCGGTCGACGTCGAGCCTGCCGCCCACGGACTCGACGCGCTCGCGCATGCCGACGAGCCCGAGACCCGTCGTCGCGAGGGGCTCGTCGACCGGGTCGTCGGCGTTCCCGGTCGCCTCCCGGGGAACGGGGTTGGCGATCTCGAGGCGGAGCTCGGCCGCGCGACGGCTCACGATCAGTCGCGCGCTCCCCGTGCCGTGCTTGTGCGCGTTGGTGAGCGCCTCCTGGACGACCCGGTAGGCCGCGAGGTCGACGACGGGGGCGAGCGGCGAGGGATCGTGCTCCATCGCAAGCTCGACGTCCAGCCCGGTCGCGCGGACCTCGTCCAGCAGCGCGCCGAGCCTCGCGAGGGTGGGAGCGGGGGCCGCCCGCTCGTCGCCCGGGGTCGTCGCGCCGGAGGCGTCGCGGCGCAGGAGGTCGAGCAGCGTGGCGAGCTCCCGCAGTGCCGCCGCCGACGCCTCGCGCACGTGACCGAGCGCGTCGCGCGCGACGGCGGGGTCGTCGGTGAGAAGCGCCTCGGCCACCCCCGCCTGCACGCCGACGACCGCGACCTGGTGGGCGAGGACGTCGTGCAGCTCGCGCGCGATCCGCAGGCGTTCCTCGGCCACCGCGCGCCGGGCCTCGGCGTCCCGGGTCGCCTCGGCGCGGGCGGCGCGGTCCCGCGCGGCGGACAGCTCGGCGCGCCGGGCCGCGACGGCCAGCCCCACGACGGCGGCGAGCGCGAGCACGAGCGGGACCGCCACGACGACGCTGCTCGACAGGCTCTCGCCGCGGAGCAGGAGCACACCGACGACGGCGACCGCCGCCGCCGCCGCGCCCGCGAGGCCGAGCCGGCGCCGGCCGAGCGCGACGACCGTGTAGACGGAGACCGCGAGGGGCAGCAGCAGGGCCTGACCGGGTTCGGCGGCCGCCGTGTCCGCGACGCCGAGGACCGCCGTCATCCCCAGGACGGCCACGGGACGCGTGCGACGCCAGAGCAGCACGACGGCGCTCGTGACCGTCGCGACGACGGTCCACGGCTGCCACGGCTCCGGCTCGACAGCCCAGAGCGCCACGGGCAGCGCCAGCACGACGACGGCGACCGCCACGTCGAGCGCGACGCCGGCAGCCGGTCGAGGCGGGCGGTCCTCCACGCCCGCAACGTACCTCTCCAGGCGTTGTCATGCCGAGCATTCCAGCGCGAACGAACCGCCCAGGACCACCGGGTGATGCGACCTCTACCCTCCTGCGACAAACTCGACCCGCCCATCCCGGGTGCACAGGCGGCCCGTCGCCCAACAGATCCTCAACACCATCACCCAGACTTTGCGAAAGCATGATCCTCTCGGCGGGGTTCTGCTGCGACGCAGAACCGACCGTTTGTCAGGCGTCGCGAAACTGGGTTTCGCGACGCCTGACAAACGCCGGTTCTGAGACAGTGCTCGGGTGGCGGGCACGGCTCGCGTAAGGCCAGCACCTCGGACGGCCCGGTTCTCGGGCCAACGCGAAGGGCCGCACCCGATCCGGGTGCGGCCCTTCGTCGTGCGGTCTTGCTACTGCTTCAGCGACTTGTCGGGCTGAGGGTGGCTTGCTCCCCGTGTGGGCGTCTCGGCTCGAGCATCGACGATGGCTCGAACGACGAACGACCCGACGATCGCGGCGATGCCGAGATGGAACGCTGCTGTCCCGATCAGGTTGCCGATGCCGAACAGGGACTGCAGGGCTTGCGCGACCCCGACCGAGCCGTACGCTCCTGCGCTGACGGCGAGGATCTGGTTCACGATGATGCCTACGACGAGAAGTCCGAGGCCCCACCAGAACATCGCGCTGGCGGAAAGACGAGGCGGCACGTTCATATCGCTCCCTGCGGTCTTGGTTTCGTCTTCGAAACCTAGAGAATGGACCACTGAAGCGTAACGCCCGTGATCCCGGCCGACTTCGCCTTGGCTGCGGGGTGGCCGAGGACGTTGCCCCACGGGATGTTCGCTCGCGTCACGGTGCTCCCGCACCCGATCACACCAGGTCGAGTTGCCGTTGTAGTAGCCGCGGCCCTGCCCGCAGCCGTGCGTGACGCTCGAGTAGCCGGAGGCGAACTTGTAGCCCACGGTGACCCCCGGGCTGCCCCAGATGGTGCTGGGGCAGAGCATCCCGTTCGTGGGCGACCACGCGCCGCCGATCGGCCCGACGATCGTCAGCCCCTGGCAGATGCGAGCCCTCGCCTGAATGGCGGAGCTCTGTCCCTCGACGAGGGACCCGTCGGGGTAGTAGATGATGTCGCCCGGCTCGTAGTCGGCGATGATCACGTCGGACTGCTGGACGACCTCGGGAAGGGTCTCGATGACCTCAAGCGAGACGTCGGGGTTCGCGACGGCAATGGGCGGGAGCGGCTCCTCGGCCGCAGTAGCGGGTGCGCTCGCGAGCGCTCCGGAGATGAGCAGTGCAGCTGCCGCGCCGACTGCGGTGGCGATTCTCTTGCGTGTCATGTCGTCCTCTCTCCATTGAGAGCCCCCTGCGGATCGTCCGCGGGGACGTCCTGACGCGACCGTCCATACAGACACATCTGTACAAGTTCTACGGGGAGCTCGAGCGCCGACCTCCCCCGCCGGCGAGGCTCGACCTGGGCGTGGGCATTGTCGAATCCTCACAAGGTTGTCGGACACCGCAGAACCGACCGTTTTCCGTACACCGCGACACTCGTCGCGACACGCCGAGAGAACATGTGGCAGAACTAGTGTCCGAAAACTCCCGGTGTCGCAGAACGCGACCCGGGGTTTTCGCTACGGTCACCGCCTGACGCACACCTTCGGTTACGCCCGGGCTTCGGGGATTCAAGGTCCCGTCGACGCACCGCACCGGCTACGGGGTTCCCCGTACGGGGGTTGTCCATCCAGGCACACCGCGCCCAGGCTCGGGAGTGACCCGACCTCGACGAAAGGTGCACCGATGCACACGCGATCCCCGGCGTCGTCCGATCCCGCACACACGGACGCGCGCGCCGCGCTTCCCACCACCGCCGCGCTCCGACGAACCGTCCCCCGTCCGGTGGCGGCGCTGCTCGCCCTCGTCCTCGCCCTCACCGCCGCCGTCGCGTGGTCCGTCGCAGGGCCCGCGTCCCCGGCGCACGCCGCCGCCTGCGCCCCCGCGTGGAGCTCCGGCTCCGTGTACCTCGGCGGCGCGGTGGTGTCGCACGGCGGGCAGAACTGGAAGGCCGGGTGGTGGACCCAGGGCGAGACGCCCGGCACGACCGGCCAGTAGGGCGTGTGGCGCAGCCAAGGCACGTGCGGTGGCGGCACGAACCCGGACCCCGATCCCGGGACCCCGGGCGGCTTCGTCGTCTCCGCGGCGCAGTTCGACCAGATGTTCCCGAACCGGAACCCGTTCTACACGTACCAGGGCCTCGTCGACGCGCTGTCCGCCTACCCGGGCTTCGCGACGACGGGCGGCGACCAGGTCGCGAAGCGCGAGGCGGCGGCGTTCCTCGCGAACGTCAACCACGAGACCGGCGGGCTGGTCTACATCAAGGAGATCAACACCGCGAACTACCCGCACTACTGCGACCGCTCGCAGTCCTACGGCTGCCCGGCGGGCCAGAGCGCCTACTACGGCAAGGGCCCGATCCAGCTGAGCTGGAACTACAACTACAAGGCCGCGGGTGACGCGCTCGGCATCGACCTGCTCAACAACCCGTACCTCGTGGAGCAGAACCCGGCCGTCGCGTGGAAGACCGGCCTGTGGTTCTGGAACACGCAGTCGGGGGCCGGCTCGATGTCCGGGCACCAGGCGATCGTCTCCGGCGCGGGCTTCGGCGAGTCCATCCGGTCCATCAACGGCTCGATCGAGTGCAACGGCGGCAACCCGGCGCAGGTGCAGTCGCGCATCGCCGCGTTCCGGCGCTTCACGCAGATCCTCGGCACGACCCCGGGGAGCAACCTCTCCTGCTGACCCGCTCCCGCCGGGCCGAGGCTCCGCCTCGGTCCGGCATGGTCACAGCGTGGCGAGGAGGTCGCGCAGGCGGTCGATCTCGCCGCCCTGGCCCGACGCGGTCTCGGCCGCGATCTCGTTCGCGAACAGGTCCCGGCCCTCGACGAGCACGACGTCCGCCATGTCGAGCGCGCCCTCGTGGTGCTGGATCATCCCCTCGACCCAGAGCCGGTCGAACTCCGCTCCGCTCGCCGCTTCCAGCGCGGTCAGCTGGTCCTCCGAGAGCATCCCGACGACGCCCTCCCCGTGCGCGTCGTGCCCCGAATCCGCCCCCGCGGGGGCGCGCGGGCCTGACCCGCCCAGGTCCTCCGCCCCGGCGGGCACCGCGAGATCCCGGGCCTGCAACCAGGACGCGAGCGCGTGGACCTCCGGGCCCTGCGCTGCGGTGACGCGCTCGGCGAACGCGCGGACGTCGTCGGACTCCGCGCGGTCCGGCGCGAGCGCGGCGATCTCCAGCGCCTGGAGGTGGTGCTCGATCATCCCGGCGACGAACGCGACGTCGGCCTCGTTCCAGGAGTCCTCCTCCGGGGCGGCCTCGTAGTCCTCGGGCGCGATCGTCGTGGCCTCCTCCCCCGGCCGGCCGGGCTGCACGACGACGCTCGACGGCGTCGACGTCGGCTCGGGGTCGTCGGTGCACGCAGACAGGCCGAGGACGATTCCGGCGAGGACGAACCCGCAGGTCAGGACGCGCCGACCGAGACCCGGCGCCGCGTTACCGCTGGGAAAACTCTGCACTCGCGCTGTTCCCTCCGTGTAAATACTTTCCGAGAACGGCCCAGTTTGGGTGGTACACGTCACATGTGGGGGTCAGAATGCGGGAACCCTACCAAGGAGGTGTTTCCCCCGTGCATCGAACGACGCACCGGCAGACCCACCGGCAAAGAAGCCGGGTACTCCTCGCCTCGTCCCTGGCGGCCACCCTTGCCGTCTCCTCGCTCGCGATCGCCTCGTCGGCGTCCGCCGAGCCGTCCGACGGCTCTCCCGAGGCGGTGGCCGAGCTCGTCGAGCAGGGCACGTCCTCGCTCCCCGCCCAACGCCTCGCTCCCCTCGCCCAGGCCACAGACGTCCTGGCTCCGGGAGAGGTCGCCGGCACCCCCAACCTGACCCACGTCGCGAACATCCCGAAGAACGGCGAGTTCGCGCCCGAGGGCCAGTACTCCAGCGACCTCGCGTTCCAGGACCACTACGCGTTCGCCGGCAACTACGGCGGGTTCACGGTGTACGACGTCGCGGACCCGACCGCTCCGGTGCAGGTCGCCCAGGTCGTGTGCCCCGGCTCCCAGAACGACATCTCCGTCTACGGCGACCTGCTGGTCCTCAGCACCGACTCCTCACGCAGCAACGACTCGTGCGAGAACGTCGCCCAGAGCGCCACGATCAAGGAGTCGTGGGAGGGCATCAAGGTCTTCGACATCTCGGAGCCGGCGTCACCGCAGTACGTGTCGTCGGTCGAGACGCAGTGCGGGTCGCACACGCACTCGCTCGCGCCGTCGAAGGACGGGCAGGAGCTGTTCGTCTACGTCTCGTCGTACAGCCCCAACGGGCAGTTCCCCGACTGCCAGCCGCCGCTCGACCTCATCTCGGTCGTGCAGATCCCGGTCGACGACCCGGCCGCGGCCGCGCTCGTCTCCACGCCCGTCCTCTTCCCGGCCCCCCCGGTCGGCGACGGCGGCAACCCCGGCGGCAACGGCTCGAGCACGACGTCGGGCTGCCACGACATCACGACCTACCCGTCGAAGGACATCGCGGCGGGCGCGTGCATGGGCGACGGCATCCTCATGGACATCTCCGACCGCGCGAACCCGGTCGTCACCGAGCGGATCCGGGACACCGAGAACTTCGCGTTCTGGCACTCGGCGACGTTCAACAACGCCGGCACCAAGGTCGTCTTCACCGACGAGCTCGGCGGCGGCGGCGCGCCCACGTGCAACGCGGCGACCGGGCCGGAGAAGGGCGCCGACGCGATCTACGACATCGTGGACGGCCAGCTCGTGTTCAAGAGCTACTACAAGATCGACCGGGAGCAGGCCGCGACGGAGAACTGCGTCGCGCACAACGGCTCGCTCATCCCGGTCCCGGGCCGCGACATCATGGTCCAGGCCTGGTACCAGGGCGGCATCTCGGTGTGGGACTTCACGGACTCGGCGAACCCCGTCGAGCTCGCGTGGTTCGACCGCGGCCCGCTGTCGGCGGAGCGGCTGATCCTCGGCGGATCGTGGTCGGCGTACTGGTACAACGGCGCGATCATCTCGAACGACATCCAGCTGGGGCTCGACGTCCTGCTGCTCGACGACCCGATCACCAACGCGGCGAAGACGGTCGTCTCCGACGAGTTCAACCCGCAAGCCCAGCCGACGTACGACGAGCCGCCGGCCTGGTCGAAGGACACCGCCTACCGGGGCGGCACCACGGTGACCTACGGCGGCGCCGTCTGGCGCGCGCTGTGGTGGACCAAGGGCCAGACGCCGGGCGCCAGCTCGTGGGGCCCGTGGGAGGAGATCGCGGGCGTCGACTCGAACGGCGTCGGCGCCTGGAAGCCCAGCCGCGTCTACCTCCGGGGTGACGCCGTGATGCACGAGGGCACCGAGTACACCGCGAAGTGGTGGACCCGGAACCAGGAGCCCGGCGACCGCTGGGGCCCCTGGGACCCGAAGGACTGACGCCACGACGCCCGGGTCACGGCCCGGGTGACCGGCAGCACGACGGCGCCCGCTCACCCTCCGGTGGGCGGGCGCCGTCGTGCATGTGCCGAGACGTGAGGATTCGCCCCGGAATCGGGCAGATCCGGGGCGGATCTTCACATCTCGGCGGGGGCAAGCGCCCTCAGGCTGCGGCGACGGCCGTCTTGCGCTCGCGCACCGAGGCCAGCGCGACGCTCCACGCCACGACCTCGTCGAGCGTCGCGTCGAGGTCGTCCAGGTGCCGCTCGCGCGGCGCGAGGCGCGCGAACCCCTCGAAGTCGTCGTAGAGCGACAGCCCGACCGACGTCCGGACGTCGGCGAGCCGCAACTCCCCGGCGACGAGCCGCAGCTGCTCGACGGCGCGCGAGCCGCCCTGCACGCCGTAGCCGACGAAGCCCACGGCCTTGTCGGCCCACTCGTGGTAGAGCCAGTCGAGGGCGTTCTTCAGCACGGCGGGCGGCGCGTGGTTGTACTCGGGCGTCACGACGACGTACCCGTCGAAGCCGTCGATCACGCGCGACCACTCCCACGCGAGCGGGTTCTCGTACTGCTGCATCCGGGGCGGGAGCGCCTCGTCGAGGTGCGGCAGCGGGTGGTCGGCGAGGTCGACGAGCTCGAACGTCGCGTCCTGCCGCTGCACGGCCCGGTCGAGCGCCCACTGCGCGACGGCGGCGCCGTTGCGCCCGGGGCGCGTGCTCCCGACGATGACCGCGATGCGCGGTGTCCAGGTCATGGTTCCTCCAGAAGAGTGACGTGTCACCGAACTTGGTGATGCGTCACCATAACCCCGTTTCCGTGACGTGTCACCTACTGGCGGTAAGATCGTCCGCATGACGGGACACCCGGTCTTCGACGACGCCGAACGCGGCGCCTGGGACGCCTACCTCACGATGCGCGCGACGCTCGACCGCGTGCTCGAGGCGGCGATGCGCACCCACGGCAACCTGTCCCCCGCGGAGTTCCAGGTGCTCTCCGCCCTGCACGCCTCCGCCGACCGCGCCCTGCGCACCGGCGAGCTCGCCACGGCGCTCGGCTGGGAGCGGAGCCGCGTCTCGCACCTGAGCCGGCGCATGACGGAACGCGGACTGCTCGAGCGCACCGACTACCCCGACGACGCGCGCGGCACCTGGATCGTCCTCACCAACCCCGGTCGCCGTGCACTCCTGCGCGCCGTCCGCGGCCACACCGAGCTGCTGCGCGAGGTCCTGTTCGAGCCGCTCGGCACCGACGGGCTCGCGCAGCTGGAGAGCATCGCCCGCCGGGTGGTCGACGCGGTCGAGCGGTCGGAGCGCTCGTGACCGCGGCTCCCGGCACGCGTCCCGTGCCCGACGACGCCCGCTGTCCCTGCCTGTCCGGCGACACCTACGGCGCGTGCTGCGGCCGGTTCCACGCCGGCCTCCGCACCGGGGCCGGTGGCGAGCTCGCCCCGACCGCCGAGGCGCTCATGCGGTCGCGCTACAGCGCGTTCGCCGTGGGCGACACGGCGTACCTCCTCGCGACGTGGCACTCCTCGACCCGGCCCGTGGACCTCGACCTCGACCTCGACGACGACCTGGAGTGGCGGCGCCTCGACGTCGTGCGCACCGAGGCCGGGGGCCCGTTCGACACCACCGGCATCGTGGAGTTCGTCGCCCACCACCGGTCCCGCACCGACCCGTCCGACCGCGGCCGGCTCCACGAGGTCAGCCGCTTCGTCCGCGAGGGCGACCGCTGGACCTACGTCGACGGGACGGTCGACGGGACGGTCGGCGCGTGACCGGCATCCCGGCCCGGGAGGTCACCGGGTCGGCGACACCGGCCGGGGGCCGGGTCGGCGGGCCGCCGCGCCGACCAGCACGACCGCGACCGCTGCCGCGCCGAGCAGCGCCCCCGCGGTGTTGAGCACGACGTCCTGGACGGTCGGCACGCGGCCCGGCAGGAGGTTCTGGGTGAGCTCGATGGCCGTGGACAGCGCCGCCCCGGCCAGCGTCACGAGCGCCACGGTGCGCCACACGCCCGGGGCGGGCCCCCGCCGTCGTGCGGACGCGCCGCGCAGGAGCGGGACGCCGAGCATGCCGAACGGCAGGAACATCACGACGTTCGCCGACGCCTCGAGCACCGGGAGCGTCATGGGGATCCCCAGCCCGTGCAGCACGTCGAGCGTCGCCGTGGCCCAGCCGGGGGCGTCCGTCGACTGCGGCGACGGCCACAGCGTGACGACCAGGACCGCGGCGAGATAGGCGGCGAAGGTCCAGGTCAGCAGGCGCATCGCCACAGCGTACGGCGGGGTGCCGGGCGAGGCTGCGGCCGCCGTCGGACGGGCACGCGCTCTTCACGACCTCCCCTCCCTCCGCCCCGTCCGCCCCGCCCCGGCGCGCGAGACAGGCGCAGACTCGGTTCACTGGCAGCCATGGTCACTCTCGGATTCCACGCGTCCCACGAGCAGATCCCGCCCGGACCGCTGCTCGCCGCGGCCCGGCGGGCGGAGGAGGTCGGCTTCGACGTCGCGATGTGCTCGGACCACCTCGCGCCCTGGAGCGAGCGGCAGGGCGAGTCGGGGTTCGCCTGGTCCTGGCTGGGGGCGGCGCTCGCGACGACGGACCTGCCGTTCGGCGTCGTCACCGCGCCCGGCCAGCGCTACCACCCGGTGATCGTCGCGCAGGCGATCGCGACCCTCGGTTCGATGTTCCCGGGCCGCTTCTGGGCGGCGCTCGGGTCGGGCGAGGCCATGAACGAGCACGTCACGGGCGACCCGTGGCCCACGAAGGCGGACCGGGACGCCCGGCTCCGCGAGTGCGCCGACGTCATCCGCGCGCTGCTCGCGGGCGAGGAGGTCACGCACCACGGCCACGTCACGGTGGACCGCGCGCGCGTGTGGTCCCTGCCCGACGTCGCCCCGCGCCTCGTCGGCGCTGCGGTCACCCCGCCGACCGCGCGCCGGCACGCCGACTGGGCCGACGGCCTCGTGACGGTGAACCAGCCGGTCGAGTCGCTGCGCCGCGTCGTCGGCGAGTACCGCGACGCGGGCGGGCGTGGGGACCTCGCCCTGCAGGTCCACGTCGCATGGGCCGAGGACGACGAGGCGGCGTTCGCCGTCGCGCACGACCAGTGGCGCTCCAACCTCCTGCCGCCGAGCGTGAGCTGGCACCTCGAGACGCCCGAGCAGTTCGACGCCGTGGCGGAGCTGATCCGGCCGGAGGAGGTGCGCGGGACGGTGCTCGTGGAGCACGACGCGCAGCGGCTGGCCGACCGCATCGCCCGGATGGCCGCGTGCGGGTTCGACGAGGTCTACCTGCACCACGTCGGGCAGCAGCAGGACGCGTTCCTCGACGCGGCCGGCGAGACGCTGCTCCCCGCACTCCGGGACGCCTGCACGACGACCGACGGAGGTGCGGCATGAGGATCAGCGACACCGGCGACCTGTGGTGGAAGAACGCGGTGATCTACTGCCTCGACGTCGAGACGTTCATGGACTGGGACGACGACGGCGTCGGCGACTTCCCCGGCCTCGTGCAACGCCTCGACCACCTCGCCGACCTCGGCGTCACCTGCCTGTGGCTCATGCCGTTCTACCCGACCGCCGACCGCGACGACGGCTACGACATCACCGACTTCCTCGCCGTCGACCCGCGCCTCGGCGACGTGGGCGACCTCGTGGAGCTCGTCCGCACCGCGCGGGACCGCGGGATCCGGGTGATCGCGGACCTCGTCGTCAACCACACGTCGGACCGGCACCCGTGGTTCAAGGCGGCGCGCTCCAGCACGGAGAGCCCCTTCCGCGACTTCTACGTGTGGCGCACCGACGAGCCGCCGCCGACCCAGGACCAGGTGATCTTCCCCGACCAGGAGGGCGGCATCTGGACGCTCGACGACAAGACGGGCGAGTGGTACCGGCACCGGTTCTACCGGCACATGCCCGACCTCAACACCGCGAACCCGCAGGTCCGGGACGCCATCGCGAAGACCATGGGCTACTGGATCGAGCTGGGCCTCTCGGGGTTCCGCGTCGACGCCGTGCCCTTCTTCCTCGCCGACGCCGCCGGCACCCCGGGCGACGCGATCGACGACCCGCACGACTTCCTGCGCGCGCTGCGGTCGTTCCTCTCGCGCCGCGCGGGCGACTCGATCCTCATGGGCGAGGTCAACCTGCCGTTCGACCAGCAGCGCCTGTTCTTCGGCGACGACGGCGAGGGCGACGGCAGCGAGTCCGGGCCGTCGAGCTCGGAGCTCACGCTGCAGTTCGACTTCAACGGCATGCAGGCGATGTACCTGTCGCTCGCGCGGCACGACGCCGGCCCGCTCGCCACGTCGCTCGCGTCGCGACCGCCCGTCCCCCACGACGCGCAGTGGGCGACGTTCGTGCGCAACCACGACGAGCTCACGCTCGACAAGCTCTCCGAGGAGGAGCGCCAGGAGGTCTTCGCGGCGTTCGGTCCCGAGGAGGACATGCAGCTCTTCGGGCGCGGGCTGCGCCGTCGGCTCCCGCCGATGCTGGGCGGCGACCCACGCCGCGTGCGCATGGTGTACTCGCTGCTCTTCGCGCTGCCCGGGACGCCGGTGCTGTTCTACGGCGAGGAGATCGGCATGGGCGAGAACCTCGCCGCCGAGGGGCGGCTCGCCGTCCGGACGCCCATGCAGTGGTCGTCCGAGAAGAACGGCGGGTTCTCGCGCGCGCCCGCGCGCCGGCTCTCCGGGCCCGTGCCCGGCGACGGGTACGCGCCCGAGCACGTCAACGTCGCCGACCAGCGGCGCGACCCCGAGTCGCTGCTGATGTTCGTCCGGCTCCTCGCGCACCGCTACCGCGAGTGCCCCGAGCTCGGCTGGGGCGACATCGAGGTGCTCGACCAGCCGGAGCCGTCCGTCCTCGCGCTGCGCAGCACGTGGCAGGAGGCGTCCATGGTCACGGTGCACAACCTGTCGCCGAACCCGGTCGTCGTGCCGCTCGCCCTCGAGGACCTGCCCGACGGCGCCCGGCTCGTCGACCTGCTCGACGCCGACGACGTCGAGCCAGCGCCCGACGGCACGGCGGAGGTCCGGCTCGACGGCTACGGGTACCGGTGGCTGCGCATCACGCACGCGGGGTCGCGCCGGCTGCTGTGAGCCCGGCCACCGACCTGTCAGCGCTCCACGGGTCTCCGTACCCGTGGAGTGCTGACAGGTCTTGTGCGCCGAGCGTCAGCCGTGCGTCGGCTCGTCCGGGCCGACGGGACGGCCGGGCGACGACGGCCAGTCCGGTTCGTCCGGCACCGGGTCGCTCGGTCGCGGCTCGCCGGGGACCGGCGCGCCGGTCGGGTCGTGCGGCGGGGCCGACGGGTCCGACGGCGGCCCGGGCGACTTAGGCGGGTCGACGACGGGCTCGGCCGGACGGACGGGCTCGGCCGGGCGGGTGGGGTCGGCCGGGCGGGTGGGGTCGGCGGGGCCCGCGGGGTCCGTGGGCTCGGCCTGGTTCGCGAACGTGTCCCGCTCGTCGCGCGGGAGACCGGTGAAGTTCGGGTCGTCGGGCGCGGAGCCCGGGTCAGGGATCGTGGTCATCGCATACCTCCAGCGTTGCGTCCGACGCCGACGTCGGCGTCTGTCTCGACGGTAGGCCCGGAGCGTCCGGCTCGCGCCGCGGGCCGGGGTGGGCGGAGGCACGCGTGGAGCGCCGGGGCGAGGTGCTGGACGACCTCCGCCCGGTCCATGCCGGCGAGGGGTTCGAGGCGGACGACGTACCGGGCGACGAAGAGGCCGGTGACGACGGACGCCGCCGCGGCGGCGCGAGCCTGCGCGCGGGGACCGCCGAGGACGTCGGCGATGCGGGCGACGACGTGGGCCTCGATGTAGCCGCGAAAGGCGTCCTGGGTCCGGGGGTCCGACTCGATGTCGGCGAGCAGCCGGCGAGAGCGCTCATGGACGCTCGGTGCGTCCCAGGCCGTGAGGAGGGCGTTCAGCAGCCGGGGGGCGAGGTGGTCCGGGCCCTGTCCGGTGACGTGGTCGACCAGCTCGCCCGGGCTCGCCACCAGGTCCAGGACGACCGTGAACAGGCCCCCCTTGCTGCCGAAGTGGTAATTCACCAGCGAGTGGTCGACGCCGGCCTGCCGGGCGATGGCCCGCGTCGTGGTCCGGACGAAGCCGTCGCGCAGGAACAGTTCTGTCGCCGCGTCGATCAGTCGTCGCCGGGCGTCCGAGCCGCCGGTGGGACGCCCACGCCGGTTATTCACCATGCTTGCCAGTATCGCCCGCCGACGGTGAGCCTGTCCGTACCTCGACGATCTCGGCAGGAAGGTGCTCGGACATGACGCGACCAGCGCGGAGCGTGTGCATCGTCGGCGGTGGACCGGCCGGCATGATGGCCGGGGTGCTGCTGGCCCGGGCCGGGATCGAGGTCACCGTGGTCGAGAAGCACCGGGACTTCCATCGCGACTTCCGCGGCGACACCATCCACCCGTCGACCTTGGAAGTCCTGCACGAGCTCGGGTGGCTGGAGTCGTTCCTCCGCCTCCCGCACCGGACGATGTCGACCGTCGAGGTCGCGTTCGGAACCCGCCGGGTCACGGTCGCCGACCTCACCCGGCTGCCCGTCCGCTGCCCCTACATCGCGTTCGTCCCGCAGTGGGACTTCCTCGCGTTCCTCGCCGCCCAGGCCGAGGACCTGCCGACCTTCACGCTCCGCCGCGACACCGAGGTGACGGACCTCGTCCTCGACCGCGGCATCGTCGTCGGCGTCGTCGCCCGGTCCGGCGCGGACACGGTCCGGATCGACGCGGACCTGGTGATCGGTGCGGACGGCCGCCACTCCGTCACGCGTCGCGTCGCCGGGCTCCCGCTCTCCGGGACGGCCGCGCCGATCGACGTCTTCTGGCTCCGGATCCCGCGACGGGCGGACGAGGACGTGCCGCTCTTCACCGGCGGGAAGGGCTCCCTGGTCTCGATCGACCGGGGGGACTACTGGCAGCTCGCCTATGCGTTCCCCCGCGGCACGGGCGACGCCCTCCGCAGCCAGGGGCTCGAGGCCCTCCGGTCGAGGATCACCGACCTGCAGCCGGGCTATGGGGACCGCGTCAGCGCGATCGCGAGCTGGGAGGACGTCCACCTGCTCACCGTGAGTGTGGACAGGCTCCGACGCTGGCACCGCCCCGGCCTGCTGTGCATCGGCGACGCCGCGCACGCCATGTCGCCGGCCGGCGGCGTCGGGATCAACCTGGCCGTGCAGGACGCCGTCGCCACGGCGAACCTCCTCGGACCGATCCTCCAGCACCGCACCCCGACCGCTGCCGACCTCGACCTCGTCCGCCGTCGACGGGCCTGGCCGGCCCGTGCCACCCAGCTCTTCCAGACACGCCTGATCCGCGGCCTCTACCGCGAGAGGTCCGGTGCGGCCCGACCACCCCTCGTCCTGCGGCTGTTCTCGCTCCTGCCGCTGCTGCGCCATCTCGCCGGCCGGTTCGTCGGCCTCGGCCTGAGGCCCGAGCACCCGACCACCCGCCCGCGCTGACGGCGACGATCCCTGTCACGGCCTAGGCTGCGCCCGTGACCTCGTTCGCCTCCGACAACTACGCCCCCGCCCACCCCGACGTCCTCGCCGCGCTCGCCGCCGCGAGCGCCGGCCACGAGATCTCCTACGGCGAGGACCCGTGGACGGCACGCCTCCAGGAGGCCGTGCGCGAGCGCTTCGGCCCCGACGCGACGGCGTACCCGGTGCTCACCGGGACGGGCGCGAACGTCGTCGCGCTCATGGCGATGCTGCCGCGCTGGGGCGCCGTCGTCGCGACGGAGCACGCGCACCTCAACACGGACGAGAACGGTGCGCCGGAGCGGGTCGGGGGCGTCAAGGTCCTCGCCGTCCCGGCGCCCGACGCGAAGCTCGGTCCGGACGCCGTCGAGCGCTTCGCGGGCGACCTCGGCGACCCGCACCGCGCGCAGCCGCTCGTCGTGTCGCTCACGCAGTCCACCGAGCTCGGCACGCTCTACACGCCCGCCGAGATCCGCGCCGTGGCCGACGCCGCGCACGCCCTCGGCATGCGCGTGCACCTCGACGGGTCGCGCCTCGCGAACGCCGCCGCCGCGCTCGACGTGCCGCTGCGCGCGCTCACGACGGACGCGGGCGTCGACGTCCTGTCGTTCGGCGGCACCAAGAACGGCCTCGCGCTCGGCGAGGCGGTCGTCGTGCTCGACCCCTCGGCGGTCGACGGCGTGGAGTTCGTCCGCAAGGCGACCATGCAGCTCGCCTCCAAGATGCGCTACGTCTCCGCGCAGCTCCTCGCCCTGTTCGAGCCGGTGGGCGACGTCGTCGCGGAGGTCGACGAAGCCGCGGACGCCGACGAGCTCTGGCTGCGCAACGCCCGCCGCGCCAACGCCGCCGCGGCCCGCCTGCGCGCAGGGCTCGAGGAGCTCGCGGCGCCCGGACTCGCGTTCACGCAGCCCACCCGGGTGAACGCGGTGTTCGCGACGCTCCCCCGCGCCGTCGTCGCGCGGCTGCACCAGCGGCACCGCTTCTACGACTGGGGCCCGGGCGAGACGCCCGACCGCGTCGAGGTGCGGTGGATGTGCGCGTGGGACACGACCGCGACGGACGTCGACGGCTTCGTGGCGGACGTCCGGACCGCACTGACGGACGCAGAAGACTTCCCGCTGCCGAGGTAGAACCCTGGTCCGCCGAGGTAGAACCCTGGTGCGGTATCGGTTCCCTCCCGGAGTTCTCTCTCGCGAAACCAGGGTTCTACCTCGGCGGACCAGAGTTCTCTCTCGCGGGAAGGGCGTTCGCGACGGTGCGGGCCACCTCCGGAGTCGCGAGGTAGCCGGCGGTGGTGCCGTCGTCGCGCAGCACGGCTGCGGAGTGGTGCCCGGGGGCGCGGTTGTCGACGACGAGGGTCTGGATCGCGGGCGCCGGCGGGTCGAGCGGGAACGCCTCCGGGCCGAGGCCGTGGGGCGCGAGCAGGTCGCGCGGGTCGCGCGCGGCGACCCAGCGGCGCACCGGGGCCGGCACGCGCAGCGGCGACCGGGCGGCGAGCACGTCACGGATCGCGCGGATCGCGAGCGGCGAACCGAGCGTGAGGAAGAGCGGCACGTCCCAGCGCGCGGCGTCGGCGTGCTCGCGCAGCACCGCGTACGCGATCACGGACCCGAAGGAGTGCCCCACGACGACGGCCGGCTCCCCCACGGGCATCGCCGCCGCGAGCGCGTCGTCGAGCGCGCGCCGGGCGGCCGGGTCGTACAGGTACGTCCACACGTCGCGCGCGAGGAGCACGACGACGCCGCTGCTCAGGCCCGGCACGTTCCGGTCCAGCGCGGACAGCAGCGCGGACAGCCACGCCCGCAGCGCACCGCCCATGTCCACCCCCGTCCCGACGGCGGTCGCCCCCTCGGCACCGACCGCTCCACCGAGGTCCGCGCTCTCCGCACGCCCGACGGCGTCACGCAGCGCCGCGACATCGACCCCCGCTGCGTGGAGCACCTCTTCGGCGACGGCGACGACGAAGGCGAGCTCGTCGTCGGGCAGGATCACGAGCGCGCGCACGTCCACGACGATCTCCGAGGTTCGCCCGCGCAGGTGCACGGTGACGGGCGGCGCGTCCGCGTCCCCGTCGACGAGTCCCGCGAGGGCGTCGCCGTAGTAGACGAACGTCGCGTCGTCGTCCCCGGGCCGGGCCGTCGACCCCACCCCGGCGAGCCCCGCGCCGAGCACGGCGAGCCAGGTCCGTTCGAGCGCGTCGGCGTCGAGCTCCTGGTTGTCGCGGCCGTGGACGAGGACGAGTCGGGTCACGCCGACGAACCTACCCACGAGAGCCGACGCCCGCCGGGCTGCCGCGCGGCGCGGGACGGTCTACCGTCTCTCGCAGGCCCCCTGCCCGACTCCGGAGGTACCCGATGACCGAGAGCACCGCGACCGAGCACAGCACGACCGTCGAGATCCACGTCGCCCGCCCGCCCCAGGTGGTGTGGTCGGAGATGATGCACCCCGGCGCACGCTGGATGCTCGGCATGAACGTCGAGACCGACTACCGTCCCGGCAGCCCCGTGACGTTCGAAGGCCACTACATGGGCCGCGAGTTCGCGGACTGGGGCACCGTCGTCGCCGTCGAGCGGCCGCGCCTGCTGCACTTCACGCACTTCTCGCCCACCATGGGACTGCCCGACGAGCCCGGGAACTACCACGACATCGCCATCACGCTCGAGCCGGACGACTCCGGCACGCGCGTGCGCGTCGTCGAGAAGAACATCGAGACCGCCGATCGCGCCGAGCGCGCGCACGCCCTGTGGGCCAAGGCGCTCACGACGCTCGCCGGCCACGACTGACGCCACCGACGAGCGCGCACGACGACGGGCCGGCACCTCCCTCGGGGCGCCGGCCCGTCGTCGTACCAGGGTTCTACCTCGCCGACCAGGGTTCTCCCTCGGCGGGTTGTCAGGCGGTGCGGCGGCGGTAGGCGCGGACCGCAAGGAGCGCGCCGCCCGTACCGAGGAACAGCAGCGCGAGGACCGTCGCGAGCATCGCGTCGGTGCCGGTGACCGCGAGCTCCTCGTCCGAGGCGGTGTTCGTGAGCGTCACGACGACCGGGGCGCCGTCGTCCACCGTGACCTCGGTGACGCGCTCGCCGTCGACCGTGAAGACCGGCGTGCCCCAGTCGACGCCGCCGATGTCGGGCAGGTCCGTCTCGGTGAGCCGCACGACGGTCCCGACCGGCAGCCCCTGCGGCCCGTCGACGACCTCGCCGTCCGCGCGGACGGTGAGCGCACCCTCGACGGTCTCGCCCCCGACCTCGAACGCGTAGCCGACGGTGAACTCCGTGCTCGCGGGGACGGCGTCGGCCGCCTCGCCCGTGACCGCCTTGACGACCGCGAACCCGCCGACCGCCTGGTTCGCGGTGTTCGTCACCGTGACGAGCGTGCTCGCACCGTCACCGACGACGACCGAGTCCGGGCTGAACTCCGGCACGCCCCACGCGACCGCCGGGATCTCGGGAAGGTCCGCCTCGGTGTACGTCACGACGGTCCCGGCCGGAAGGTTCTGCGGCCCGTCGACGACGGTCCCGTCGGCGGGGACCTCGAGGTAGCCGCCGACGAGCGTGCCGTCGAGCTCGTAGGAGTACGCGACGGTGAAGACGGTGTCCGCCGGCACGAGGTCCGCGCGGTCACCGGTCACCTCCTTCGCGACGGAGAAGCCGCCGACCTCGGCGACGTCCTGCGTGGTGTTGGTCAGCGTGACGAAGGTGTTCTCGCCGTTCCCGACGGTCACCGACTCCGGCGAGAACGTCGGCGCGCCCCACACGACGCCGTCGACGTCGGGGAGGTTGATCTCCGTGAACGTCACGACGGTCCCGACCGGAAGGTCCTGCGGACCGTCGACGACGGTCCCGTCGGCGAGGAGCGTGAGCGTGCCGGTGGTCTCGCCGTCGTAGGTGAAGCCCCCCGGGATCGTCGCGGACCACTCGACCTCGAACGGCATCTCGGGCGGCACCGCGCCGGCGAGGTCGCCCTCGACCGCCTTGGCGAGCGAGAACCCGCCCGTCTGCGCCGTCGCCTCGTTCGTCACGACGACGCCCGCGACCTCGTCGCCCTCGCCGATCGTCACGGTGCCGGGCGACACGGTCGGCTGCCCCCAGTCGACGCCGGAGACCGGGGGGATGGTCTGCTCGGTGAACGTCACGACCGTCCCGGCGGGGAGATCCTGCGGGCCGTCGACGACCGTCCCGTCCGCGAGGACCGTCACGGTCCCCGACGTGGGGCCCTCGTACTCCGACCCGTCGGGGATGTCCGCGGTCCAGGCGACCACGAACGCGGTGTCGCCGGGCACCGCACCCGTCGCGTCGCCCGTCACGGACTTCTGCACCGCGAAGCCCCCGACCTCCTCGGGGGCGATCGCCGTGTTCGTGACCGTCACCGCGACGCCCGTCGCGCCCTCGACGACGGTGATCGGGGACGCCGGCTCCATCGTGGGCAGGCCCCACACGACGCCGTCGATCTCGGGGAGCGGCTGCTGCTCGGTGAGCGTGACCGTCGTGCCGACCGGGAGGTCGGACGGGCCGGCGACGACCGTCCCGTCCGCGAGGACGGTCAGCTCGCCCGACGTCACGCCGTCGTACGTGGCGCCGTCCGGGAGGGTCGCGGTCCAGTCGACCGTGAACGCCGTGTCGGCCGGGACGTCGCCCGCGGCGTCGCCCTCGACGACCTTCTGCACCGTGAACCCGCCGAACACCGGCACACCGTCGCTGTTCGCCGTGTTGACGACGGTCACGGTGAGGGTCATGTCTTCCTCGATCGTGAACTCGGCGGGGTCGCCCAGGGGCTCGCCGTTCACCTGGATCACGGCCGTGCCCCACTCCACGCCGGGCACCTCGGGCAGCGTCGCCTCGCTGATCGTGACGACGGTGCCGACCGGCAGGTCCGGCCCGTAGACGAGCTCGCCGCTGATCGGCACGACGAGAGTGTCCCCGCCAGTGGTCCCGTCCGGCTGCTCGTACGTGTACTCGACGTCGAACGTCGTGTCCGGCGGCACGTCCGCCGACGCCTCGCCCGTGACGGTCTTCTGCACACCGAAGCTCGACGACGGGATGCAGTTGAACGGGCTCGGTCCGATCCACGGGTAGTTGTGCATCTCGAGACCACCGGGGACGCCGGCATCGCCGAACGTCAGATCACCGCCGATCAGCACGCGACCGTTGGTGCTGGTCGTGAGGGTCGCGTCCGCCGTCGGCGCCAGGATCGTCCCGAGGAACTGGTCCGCGCGGCCGAGCGAGAGCTGGGTCGTCGACTCGAAGTTCCAGAGGAGGCGCGCGGCCCAGCTCCCGAACCCCGGCGTCGCGAGCCCGTTGATGAACGGCGTGCCGTTGCCCTCCCAGTAGTTGGGATTGAAGTCGATCGGAGCGTCGCCGGTGACGTTGATCGCGATGGCCGTGCCGTCGGGGACGTCCGCGAAGACCACGTCGGTGACCCCGGCGAGCGCCGTGGCGTCGACGGTGAACACCTGCGGGTCGTCCGTGCCCGACCCCGTGAACGTGACGCGGTTCCCCGCGACGACGCCGGCCGCGGTCGGGGTCCAGCCGCCGATCGTCGCCGACGTGTCCGCGATGACCGTGCCGAAGTCGGCCCAGTCCGCGATCGCGTCAGGTCCCAGGTTCTCCGTCACCGGTGCGTCGGCGCCGGGAGTGGTCCCCGCCGTCGAGAGCGAGCCGTCCCCGGTGACGGTGGCGCCCACGTCGACCGCGCCGCCGCTCGGCAGCGTCGAGCCGACCGTCACGCTCGTCCCGGCCGCGATCTCGAGCCCGCCCCCGACGGCGAGCATCACGGCGCCGTCGGGCGGTGTGATCTGCGACCCCCCACCGACGGTCCCGACGCTGAAGTTCCCGGGGTGGTCGATGAGCGCGTCACCGGCCACGACCAGCAGGCCCTCCGACTCCGCGGCGCTCGCCGTGGCGTGGTAGTCGCCGCCCGAGTACACCGTGACGTTCTGGTCGGTGAACAGCGGCGGAAGAGGGCCGATGTCGGGGAAGTCGTCCGGGTCGGGGCAGAACCCGATCGCCGCAGCCGCCGGCCGTGCCTGCGGCCCGGCGACGAGCACCACCGCGCCGACGAGCGCGAGCGCCGCGGCGAGGAGCGCGGCGACCAGCCGCCGCGAGCGGTCCAGGGCGACGGTGCGGGCGGGCGGGCGAGGGGTCATGCCGTGCTCCAGGGTCGGACGACGTCGGGCCGACGCGCCGGGCGGCGCGCCTCTCACAGTACGAGACACCCCCCTGCGGGCAGCATGACGCGACACGCCGGGAAGTGCCCGTCGTGGCCCCGGCGCAGGAAGGTTCGGCGACGGCCGCGGTCGGGCTACGGTGGCGGTCGGAGGTGTCTCCTTGTCCACCCGCGCCCGCACCACCTGGATCGTCGTCGCTCTCGTCGCGACCCTCGTCGCGGTCGCCGCAGTGGCCTGGTACGCCACGCGTCCGGCCTCGGCCCCTACGCCCACCCCCGGCGCGTCGACCGCCTCGCCCGACCCGTCGCCGTCGGGCACGCCCCCGACACCCTCCACGCCGCCCGCGGACCCGCTCGCCGGGTGGACGCTCGAGCAGAAGGTGGGGCAGCTCTTCATGGTCGGGGTCGACGTGCGCGCGCCGCAGCAGGTGAGCTACGACGCCGTGACGCAGCTGCACGTCGGCAACGTGTTCCTCGCGGGGCGCTCGCAGGCGGGCATTGGCCCGACGGCGGACCTCGTCGCGGGCTTCACGTCGCTCGTGTCCGAGGAGACGACGCGCGGCACGCCGCTGTTCGTCGCGACGGACCAGGAGGGCGGCCTCGTGCAGGTGCTGCGCGGCCCGGGCTTCTCCGACATCCCGACGGCGCTCGACCAGTCGCGCGTCGATCCCGCCACCCTGCAGGGACAGGCGACGACGTGGGGCTCCGAGCTTGCCGCGACGGGCATCAACCTCAACCTCGCCCCCGTCCTGGACCTCGTGCCCGAGGGCTCGGCGGCCCAGAACCCGCCGATCGGCGCGTTCGACCGCAGCTACGGCTTCACGCCCGAGTCGGTGACCGCCCACGCGAACGCGTTCACCGCGGGGATGGTCGCCTCGGGCGTGGACGTGACGATCAAGCACTTCCCGGGCCTCGGCCGCGTCACCGCGAACACCGACACGGACGCGTGGGTCACCGACGACGTGACGACGCGCGACGACCCGTCCGTCGCCGTGTTCGCGTCAGGGATCGAGGCGGGCGCGGCGTTCGTCATGACGTCCACGGCGATCTACACACGGATCGACCCGGCCCTCCCCGCGGCGTTCTCGCCCGTCGTCGTCGACGGGATGCTGCGCGGCGACCTCGGCTACGACGGCGTCGTCATCACCGACGACGTCTCGGCCGCCGCGCAGGTGCAGCAGTGGTCGCCCGCCGACCGCGCCGTCCTGACGATCGACGCCGGCGGGGACATGGTGCTCGCCTCGGCCGACCCGGGCGTCGTCGCCGAGATGGTGGGGGCCGTCGTCGAGCGCGCGTCGAGCGACCCGGCGTTCGCGGAGAAGGTCGACGCGGCCGTGCTGCGCGTGCTCGCGGCGAAGGTGCGGCTCGGCTGAGCGCCCGACGACGCGAGGCACCGGTATAACTGACGGCATGGCAGCCCGACGCCCCGAGACCCGCCCGACCCTCGAAGCGGTCGCGGCCGTCGCGGGCGTCTCCCGCGCGACGGTGTCACGCGTCATCAACGGCGTGGCGACCGTCGACCCGGCGATCGTCGCGGTCGTCGAGAAGGCGATCGAGGAGACCGGGTACGTCCCGAACCTCGCCGCACGGACGCTCGTCACGCGACGCACGGGCTCCGTCGCCCTCGTCGTCTCGGAGCCGACCGAGCAGCACTCGACGAGCCCGTTCCTCGAGCGGCTCTTCACGGACCCGTACGTCGGCCGGGTGACGGCGGGCGCCCAGCAGGTGCTGCGCCCGCGCGACATCCACCTCGCGATCCTGCCCGCCGACCCGCCCGCCCACGACCAGGTCGTACGGTACGTCCGCCAGGGGCACGTCGACGGCGTCCTGCTCATCACGTCGAGCACGGGCGACCCCCTGCCCCGGCGGCTCGCCGCGCTGTCCACTCCGGTCGTCATCTCGACGCACGTCGAGGGCGCCGACGAGTCCGCCGGGGTCAGCCGCATCGACCTCGACCAGGCCGCCGGCGGGCGGCTCGCCGCGGAGCGCCTCGTGACCACGGGACGCACGCGCCTCGCCACGGTCGCCGGGCCGTCGGACGTGCCCTTCGCGCGCGAACGGCTCGACGGCTTCCTCGAGGTCGTGCGCGCCGCCGGACTCGCGGAACCCCTCGTCGTCGTGGGGGACTTCACGCGCGCGGGCGGCGAGGCGGCCGCGCGCGAGCTGCTCGCGGCCCGGGCCGACGTGGACGGCGTGTTCGCGGCGAGCGACCTCATGGCCGACGGCGCGTCGATCGTCCTGCAGGAGGCCGGCCGGCGCGTGCCCGACGACGTCGCGGTCGTCGGGTTCGACGACTCGACCGTCGCGGTGCAGGCGCACCCGCCGCTCACGACGGTCCGCCAGCCGGTCGAGGAGATGGCGAGCGAGATGGCCAGGCTCCTGCTCGCGGCGATCGACGACCCCGACGCCGAGGCGCGCTCGACGCTCTTCACGCCGACCCTCGTGGTGCGCGACTCCGCGTGACCCCCGCCCTCGCTGAGTGCATGAAATAGTCGCGGTCGAACCGTTTCGACCGCGACTATTTCATGCACTCAGCGGGTGGGGGCGGTGTCAGTGGCCCCCGCCGGCGACGAACGCGATGCCGACCGCGATGGCGATGACGACGATCGCGAAGCACACGGCCGCCCCGATCTGGCGGCCCCGGGACGCGCGCTCGACGCGCACGGTCCGGCCGTCCGAGGTGAAGCGGCCGTCGGCCGTGCCGACCTCGACGGGCGCGGTGCGGCCCGCCGCGAGGCGGACCCCGAGTGCGAACAGGGCGGGCAGCCCGGCCCCGACGACGAGGCCGGCGACGACGACCTTGAGCAGCGAGTCGATCTCGACGAGCACGGTTTCTCCTTGGTCTCGGAACAGCCCGGGTCAGACGCCCGCGCGCTGGCGCGAGGCGTGGGGTGCGGTGCCGGACGAGGTGACGGGCGGGGTGACCGACGGGGCGGCGGCCGGCGGGGCGGCGGCCGGCGGCGCGGGCTCCGCGAAGGGGTCGGCGTCGTCGATGCGACGCTCGAGCCGGGCCTCGCGGGCCTCGACGGCCTCGGGCTCGAGGCCGGTGTCCACGGCGCCCTCCTCCCAGGCGTCGTTGACGTTGCTGTGGTCGACGGGCTTGCGGCGCGAGGCCACCCAGATGGCGACCGAGGCCGAGACGAGGATCGCGAGCACGGCGAGGGTCCCGCCCGTCCCGCCGATCCAGTGCTGCACGCCGTAGCACGCGGCACCGACGAGGCCCGCCGCCGGGAGGGTGAGCCCCCACGCGGCGAGCATGCGGCCCGCGACGCCCCAGCGGACCTTGGCGCCCGGCATCCCGACGCCGGAGCCGAGGATCGAGCCCGTGGCGACGTGCGTCGTCGAGAGCGAGTAGCCGAAGAGGCCGGACATGAGGATGACGGCGGCCGACGACGTCTCCGCGGCCATGCCCTGGCGGGTGTCGATCTCGACGAGGCCCTTGCCGAGCGTGCGGATGATGCGCCACCCACCGAGGTACGTGCCGAGCGCCATGAAGAGCGCGCACGAGAGGATCACCCAGAACGGCACGCCCGAGTCGGCGGGGACGGCCCCGGCCGCGATGAGCGCGAGCAGGATGATGCCCATCGACTTCTGTGCGTCGTTGGTGCCGTGCGCGAGGGAGACGAGCGAGGCGGAGCCGACCTGGCCCCAGCGGAACGCGCGGGTCGAGACGTCCTCGGGGACGTCGCGGGTCAGCCGGGCGACAGCCCACGTACCGACGCTCGCGACGCCGACCGCGACGAGCGGGGCGAGCAGCGCCGGGATGAGCACCTTCGCGGCGACGCCGCTCCAGATGACGCCCTGCGTGCCGACGGCGGCGAGGACCGAGCCCACGACGCCGCCGATGAGGGCGTGCGACGAGCTCGACGGGATGCCGAACAGCCACGTCAGCAGGTTCCAGGTGATGCCGCCCACCAGACCGGCGAGGACCACCTCGAGCGTGATGACGTTCGCGTCGACCAGGCCCTTGGCGATGGTCGCGGCGACAGCCAGGGACAGGAATGCCCCGACCATGTTGAGGACGGCCGACAGGGCGACGGCGGTCTTGGGCTTGAGGGCCTTGGTGGCGATGGACGTGGCCATCGCGTTGCCCGTGTCGTGGAAGCCGTTGGTGAAGTCGAAGGCCAGTGCGGTCACGACGACGAGCACCAGCAGGAGCGTCTCGGTCACGTACTCCATGGTGGGGTCACCATCGACGGGTCCACGACCATCCTGTGGATTCTTCGGCCACTGTTCACCGACAGTTCATCCGGCGTTCGAAGCGTCCGTTCGAACGACGGGCGAAGGTCCCGAGCGGGGACGGGCGAAGGTCCCGCGAGCCGCGGGATCCCGGCCCTGACGCGGCGTCAGACCGCCAGCTCCGCGAGCGTGTCGTCGAGGTCCCCGACGACCGTCGCGACGGCCTCGCGGCGCGCGCGCGCCCGCTCGTCGTCGGCGGCGACCGCGGCCCGTGCGGCGGCGAGGTCGCGGTCGAACCGCTCCGCCTGCGCCTGGGCGTCGACGCGCTGCGCGCGGGCCCGCCGGTCGCCCGTGAACCATTGCCACCCGGCGACGAGCGCGGCGCCGATCCCGACCACGAGCCACGCGGGCGCGACGGCGATCCCGAGCACGACGCCGAGAAGGGCCACGGCCCCGACCCCGCCGACGACCCCCCACGAGACGCCGTCGACCGGGCGCGAGAGGTGCTCCGCCCGCGCCGTAGCGGCGAGCGCGGCGCCGTCGTCGGCCGGGGTGACGGTCACCGTGCGCCCTGCGAGGCGCAGCGACCGGGACGGTGCCGGCGCGGCGGCGAGCTCGGCGGCGCGCCCGTTGATGGCGGCCCGCAGGTCGCCTCCCAGGAGCGGGGCGACGAGCGCGACCCGGCCCGCGGCGTCGCTCCGCGCGTCCGCGACGACGAGGTCCACGACGCTGCCGGCCGGGGCGCCCCAGGCCGGGCCGTCGTCGTCCGGCGCGCGCCCGACACGCTCATCGAGCACCTCGGCACGCCGCAGGAGGTCGCGCTCGACGGGAGCGCCCTCGTCGACCAGGGACGTGACGACGCGCAGCAGCGCGTCCCGCACGGAGACCGGTGCGCCCGCGGTGCCCGGGCCGGTCTCCGGCCCGGCCGACGGCGTCGGCACGACGAGCTCACCCGCGACGACGGCGCGCGACCAGCCGGCCCAGGCGCGCAAGGTGTCGAGCGGGTCCCGCCCGCCCGCGGGCGTGCCCCACTCCGAGCTGTCGCCGGGCAGCGTGGGCGGCTCGACGAGCAGGACCGTGCGCAGCCGCGTCCGCGCGGCGTCGTCGAGCAGGGCGAGCCGCTCCGCGAGGCCGGTCCGCACGACGTCGGCGCCCTCGCCCCCGAGGAACCCGTCGGCGGCCGCGACCCACAGCGCCCGCTCCGCGCCCGTGACGAGCACCTCGGCCGGGGTGCCCCCGGAGGCCGCGCTCCCGTTCGCGCCCGCACCGCCGTCGGCGCTCCCCCAGCCCGCGCCGGGCTGGACGGGCGCGTCGAGGACGGACGCCGTCCACGCCGCCGCGAGCGCCGGCTGGCCCACGAGCGTGCAGACCGCGACGAGGAACGTCGCCGCACGGCGCCGGTCGCGCAGGAGCGCCTCCTGCGCGGCGTCGGCGTCGAGACGCCCGGACGCGACGTCGGCGACGGCGAGCGCCGCGGGGACGAGCCAGTAGCCGTGGACGTCGACGAGGTCGGGCGAGCGGCGCAGGTGCGAGACGTCGCCCTCGCCCGTGACGACGGCGCGCGTGAGGGCGCGGGCCGCGTCGCGTGCGCGACGGGCCGGAGTGAACAGCGCCAGTTCTTCACGCACCTCGCCGAGCTCGATGAGCGCGTTGACGAGCCGCGTGAGGACCTCGACGCGGCTCGAGAGGTCGCCCTCGAGGGAGCGCAGCCGCCGGTTGAGCGCCGACTCGCGCGAGCGCGCCATCGCCGTCTGTGCGGCGAGCTCCTCGGACAGTGCCGTGAGGTTGCCGTGATCGCTGCGCCACACGCTGTAGGTCGACATGCGCGCGAGCGTAGTGCCCGTCGCACCGCTGTCGAGGGGGAGAACTCCCCCGCCCGATCCCGCCGAACCCGGGGTTACCGCTAGATCGGGTGGCCGATCGACCGGTAACCCCGGGTTCGGCACGGCGGGCCGTCAGGGCCGGGGACGCATGAGCGGCGGGTCGAGGACAGCGGGGACGCTCGCGGGCGCGTCGTCCGGATCGCTCGCCGAGCCCGGGGTTACGGGTCGTTCGTGTCCCCAATCCGCCCGTAACCCCGGGTTCGGCGTCGTCCCGGCCGTGCGGTAGAGGGCCGCGGGGCGGCCCGTGCCGCCGGACGTCGTCCGGCCCGTGTCCTCGAGGAACCCCGAGGTGCTCGTGGCCTTGCGCGAGAAGTTGCGTGGGTCGAGCGGCACGCCCCACACGGCCTCGTAGACGCGGCGCAGGTCCGCGATCGTGAACGCGGGCGGGCAGAACGCCGTCGCGAGCGCGGAGTACTCGAGCTTGGCGCGGGCGCGCTCGACGCCGTCGGCGAGGATCCGGTCGTGGTCGAACGCGAGGCGCGTGCCCGACGGCGTCCGCCCGCCCGACGGCGTCGGCCCGCCACGACCCGGTCCTGCCGCGAGCAGCGGCTCGACGGGGTGCCAGTCCGCGGCCCCGGCGTCCGACCCGGCACGGACGACGCCGAACTCGGGCGCGAGCAGGAGGTACGCGACGGACAGCACGGGCCCGCGCGGGTCGCGGTCGAGCGGGCCGTAGGTCCGCAGCTGTTCGAGGTGGCCCGGGGGCGCGACGCCGGTCTCCTCCTCGAGCTCGCGACGGGCCGCCTGCGCGAGCCGCTCCCCCGGCAGGACGAAGCCGCCGGGGAGTGCGAGCGCACCACGGTACGGCTCGACGCCGCGCTCGACGAGGAGCACGTGCAGCGCGCCGGCGCGCACGGTCAGCGCGACGACGTCGGCGGTGACGGGCAGCGACGCCGCGTCGGGCGGGACCGTGCTCGCAGGGCCAGGCGGGACCGCAGGGACCGGGCACGTGGAAGTCGGGGCCATCCGTTCATGCTGCCACATTTCGCGTCAGGTTGACGAGAACACCGGCCGGGCCTAGCCTGTTCTTATCGTCACAGTGACGATAACGAGAGGAGGGCCTGACATGGCCACCATCCGCAGCTACCCCTGGACCCGGCACTTCCTCGGCAGCCCGACGGGGCACGTCGTGCACCTGCGGCGCGGCCGCGTCGTGCACGAGGGCGTCGGGCAGGCGTTCTGGTTCCGTCCCACCACCTCCGTGCTCTCGGAGATCCCCGTCGACGACCAGGAGCTGCCCGTCTTCTTCCACGCCGTGACCGCCGACCACCAGGACGTCACCGTCCAGGCCGGCGTCACCTACCGGTTCGTCGAGCCGGTGACCGTGTCGCAGCGCCTCGACTTCGCCGTCGACCCGCGCACCGGCGAGACGAGCACCGCGGGTCGTGACCAGGTGACGAGCATGGTCGGTCGCCTCGCGCAGAGCCGGGCCGCCGACGCGCTCGCCGCGATGCCGCTCGCCGACGCCCTCACGACCGGCGTGCCGCGCGTGCGCGACGTGCTCACCGAGGCGCTGACCACGGACCCGCGCCTCGACGCGACGGGCATCGTCGTCGTCGGGGTCCAGGTGCTCGCGGTCCGGCCCGAGAAGGACGTCGAGCGCGCGCTCCAGACGCCGGCCCGCGAGCACGTCCAGGCCGAGGCCGACCGCGCGACGTACGAGCGGCGGGCGCTGGCCGTCGAGCGCGAGCGCGCCATCTCGGAGAACGAGCTCGCCAGCAAGATCGAGCTCGCGACCCGCCGCGAACGCCTCGTCGCCCAGGAGGGCGCGAACGCCCGGCGCGAGGCCGAGGAGAAGGCCGCCGCCGCGCTCGTCGACGCCCGCGCGACGGCCGAGCGCGCGCAGCTCACGACCGCGGCCAGGGCCGAGCAGGTGCGCGTCGTCGGAGCGGCCGAGGCCGCGGCCGAGCAGGACCGCATGGACGTCTACGCGACGGCGGGCCAGGGCACGCTCCTCGCGATCGCGCTGCGCGAGGCCGCCGGGTCGCTCCCCGCCGTCCAGAACCTCACCATCACCCCCGACCTGCTCACCGGCGTCCTGTCGACCCTCGTGCGCGGGATCGGGCCCGACGACGGCCCGGGCGCGGCCGGGAAGGCAGCCTGACGATGCTGCGGCGACGCGCCGTCGTCGTGCACCGGCGGACCGAGCTCGACGACCTCCTCGACCGGCACGGCACGCGCGGGCAGGCGGAGTTCTTCCTCCGCTCGCGCGGCCGGTCGCTCGCCGAGGTCCAGGCGCGGCACGACGCGCTCGCGGCGGCGCGCGACGCCGTCGTCGCCGCGCTGCCCACGGGCTGGGCACGGGCGGACGTCGAGCGTGCCGACCTGTCGCGGTTCCTCGTCGCGCCGGAGGACGTGGTGGTGGTCGTCGGGCAGGACGGCCTCGTCGCGAACGTCGCGAAGTACCTGCACGGGCAGCCGGTGCTCGGCGTCGACCCCGAGCCGGGCGTCAACGCCGGGGTGCTCGTGCGGCACTCGGTGCCGTCGGCGGCCGCCCTGCTGCGCGGCCTCACGCCCGACGACGGCGGTGCCGCGGGAGGCGCACCCGACCCGGCGGCCCTGCTGCCCGTCGACGCGCTCACCATGGTCCGCGCCGACCTCGACGACGGCCAGCACCTCACGGCGCTGAACGAGGTGTTCGTCGGGCACCCGAGCCACCAGAGCGCGCGCTACACGCTGCGGTGCGCAGCGGGCGAGGAGCGGCAGTCGTCGTCGGGCGTGCTCGTCGCCACGGGGACCGGCGCGACCGGCTGGTGGGCGTCGCTCGCGCACGACCGCGGCGGACGTCCCGCGCCGGCGCCCACCGAGCACCGGCTCGGCTGGTTCGTGCGCGAGGCGTGGCCGTCCCCCGCGACGGGTGCGAGCCTCACGGAGGGCTACGTCGAGGACGGTGCCGACGTCGCGCTCACCGTCGCGTCCGACCGGCTCGTCGTGTTCGGCGACGGCGTCGAGGACGACCGCCTCGTCGCCTCGTGGGGCCAGACCGTCACCGTGCGCACCGCCGCCGAGCCGTTGCGGCTCATCCGTCCCTGAGCGCTCGGCGCCTCTCGTCGCGGTCGTCGGTCCGAGCGTCGTCCCGGGCATCGCGTAGGAGGTGAAGGAGAGCTTCGCGCCCCGGTACGCCGGACGCAGCGCGCGCACCACGTAGACGAACGACAGCGCGGCGAGCGGCCACGACGCGCACCCGAGGAACCACGCGGCCGGTCCCGCGATGGGTGCGAGGCACACGACCAGCAGGGCCACCACGCCCCCGCTCACCGTCTCGCCGTCGACCTCCCACATGGGCGGCACCTCGGTCCCCCGGACGACCTGCACGACCCCGAGCCCGGCGTACGCCGCGAGCAGGAACAGCCCGATCGCGGTCCACACCAGACCGATCGTCAGGTAGCCCAACGGGCGGAGCACCAGCGCCGCCGCGCCCGGGGGCGTCGCGTCGCGGGCCACGTCAGCGGGCCGCCAGGCCGAGCACGTCGAGCACCCACGCGTCCTCGTACGCGACCTCGCGCCAGCCCTCGTACCGGCCGGAGACGCCGCCGTGCCCGGCGTGCATCTCGATCTTCAGCAGTGCGGGCGCGCCGGCGGCGCGCAGGCGCGCGACCCACTTGGCGGGCTCGACGTAGAGCACGCGCGTGTCGTGCAGCGACGTCACGGCGAGGATGCGCGGGTAGTGCGCGGCGTCGTCGGGCACGTTCTCGTACGGCGTGTACGTGCGCATGTACCGGTACACCTCGGGGTCGTGCAGGGGGTCGCCCCACTCGTCCCACTCGACGATGGTCAGCGGGAGCGACGGGTCGAGGATCGACGTGAGCGCGTCGACGAACGGGACCTGGGCGAGCACGCCTGCGAACAGCTCAGGGGCGAGGTTCGTGACCGCGCCCATGAGCAGCCCGCCCGCGGAGCCGCCCTGGGCCACCATCCGTTCCGGGCTCGTCCACCCCGTGCCGACGAGGTGCCGCGCCGCGGCGACGAAGTCCGTGAACGTGTTCCGCTTGGCGAGCGTCTTGCCGTCGTCGTACCAGCGCCGCCCCATCTCGCCGCCGCCCCGCACGTGCGCGACGGCGAACACCACGCCCCGGTCGAGCAGCGACAGCCGCGAGACCGAGAACGCCGGGTCGATGCTGATCTCGTACGACCCGTACCCGTACAGCAGCAGCGGCGCCGGCTCCGCGCCCGTCCCCATGGCGTCGAGCCCGACGGCGGCGCGCCGCCACACGAGCGACACCGGCACCTGCGTGCCGTCCTCGGCCGTGGCCCACTCGCGGCGCTGCACGTAGTCCGCGGCGTCGTACCCGCCGAGCACGGGCTGCTGCTTGAGCAGCGTGAGCTCGCCGGTCTCCACGCGCAGGTCGTACACCGTCGACGGCGTGACGAAGCTCGAGTACGACAGCCGCACGTTCGGCTGGTCCCACTCGGGGTTGCCGCCGAGCGCGGCCGTGAAGAGGGGCTCGTCGAACGCGACCTCGTGCACGTGCCAGGGGGCGGCCGGCACGGGGGTGTCACCGGTGCGGATCGGCGACGGGAGACCGGCCGGGCGTGGCGGCTCGGCCGCGGCGAGGTCGAACACACCGACCCGGGACAGCGCGTCGCGCCGGTAGGACACGACGAGGTGGCCGGCGAACGCGTCGACGGCCTCCAGCCGCGTCTCCGGGTCGTGCGGCAGGACGACGGTCGCCTCCCCCGGGCCGCGCGTCCCGCCCGGGTGCGCCCCGCCGTCGGGCAGGCCACCCTCGGCGCCGCCAGAACCCGGCACCTCCGTGACGACGAGCTCGAAGTTCTCCGCGCCGTCGTTGTGCAGCACGAGCAGCACGTCGCGCCGGTCCCCCGCCGAACCCGAGGTTACTGTCGTCGTGTCGGCCTTTCCGGCACTTTCCTCGTGCTCGGCGGCGTCCAACCACGTGTTCGGCAGGACGGCGTGCTCGACGGTGTACTCCACGCCCTCGCGGCGCGGCCACACGACGCGCGGCGCGCCCGTCGGGTCGTCGGCGTCGATGAGCCACGTCTCGGACGTGATCTTCGACCCCACGTCGATCTGCACGAACCTCTGCGAGCGCGAGACGCCCACACCGACCCAGTACCGCTCGTCGGGCTCCTCGAACACGACGACGTCCTGCGTCGCGGGCGTGCCGACCTCGTGGCGCCACACGCGCCAGGGCCGCCACGCGTCGTCGACCGTCGGGTAGAACACGTACCGGCCGTCCGGGGAGAAGACGGCGCCGGGGAACGTCCTGGGGACCTCGTCGGGGAGGTCGGTGCCCGAGTCCAGGTCGCGGATGCGCAGCATGAACCGCTCGTCGCCGACGACGTCGACCGCGTACGCGAGCCGCGACCCGTCCACGGACACGTCGAACGAGCCCAGCGAGAAGAACTCGTGCCCCTCGGCCTCGACGTTGTCGTCGAGCAGCACCTGCTCGCCCGGCACGGGGACGCCCGGCTCCAGCACGGGCGGCACCCACGACGACGGCGCGTCGCTGCCGAGGCTCGCGTCGATCGGCGCGCGCGCCCGGATCGGGTACTGCGACCCCTCGACGGTGCGCGCGTAGTACCAGTACGCGCCCTGGCGCACCGGGACGGACAGGTCGGTCTCGAGCGTGCGGGCCTTGATCTCGTCGAAGATCCGCTCGCGCAGGTCGGCGAGGTGCGCGAGCCGCGCCTCGGTGTACGCGTTCTCGGCCTCGAGGTGCGCGACGACCTCGGGGGACTCCTTCTCGCGCAGCCACTCGTAGTCGTCGACCACGGTCTCGCCGTGGTGCGTGCGCTCGGCGGGGCGGCGGGGTGCGACGGGCGGCTCGGGCGCCGCCGGGGCCTTCGTGGTGACGGGCTCGGACGGGTGCGTGACGTCGTCGGGCATGCTCGCCAGGGTAGTGCGGCCCGACGGCGCGCGGTCACGCCCGGGCCGCCGTCCCGCCCGTCCGGACGGCGTGGCTCGGTACGCTCGGGCCGTGACGGACGAGCACGCGCACCCGACGCTCACGAGCGGGGAGATGGTCCGCGCGTCCGGCCTGTCGATCAAGGCGCTGCGGCTCTACGACGCGAACGGTCTGCTCGTCCCGGCAGCCGTGGACCCGCGCACCGGATACCGCGCCTACGCGCCCGAGCAGGTCGAGCGGGGCCGCACGATCGCACTGCTCCGCCGGCTCGACGTCCCCCTCGCGCGCGTGCCCGAGATGCTCGACGCCGACCCGCGCGACGTGCGCGACGTCCTCCTCGGGTGGTGGGACGAGCGGCGGCGAGAGCTCGCCGACCAGCGAGCGACCGCCGAGGAGCTCGCCCGTCGGCTCGCCGCGGGTTCCACCGGGACCACGCGCGCAGGCGCGGTGGGCGACGCACCCGTCGCTGCGGGCTCCGCCGACGCCGCGCACGGGCAGGCCGAGGTCCGCCGGCGCGACGTCCCGGCGTGCACGGTCGCGACCATCACCTCGTCCACGACGCAGGCCGACCTCGTCCCGACGTTCACGGCGGACGTGCTCACGCTCCGCGCGCACCTCGTGGCGGCGGGCGCCGACGCGGGCGCCGGGCACTTCGTGGTCTACCACGAGCCCGTCGGACGCGACGTCCCCGGGCGGGTCGAGACGTGCGTCCCGTACCGGGGAGCCGTCGTCCCGGCCGGTCCCGTCGTGCTCCGCGAGGACCCGGCGCGCTCGGAGGCGTACGTCGAGGTGCCGTCGCGCGACTGCCGGTTCCCGCAGATCGTCGGCTACCACGACGCGCTGCGCGCCGCGACGGGACAGGTTCACGTCCCCGCCCGCGAGGTGTACGCGGTCCCGTGGTCCGACGAGCCCGACGTGATCGTCGCGGAGGTCGCGATCCTCGTCCCGGCCGCACCTGTCAGCACCCCACGGGCCCCCAGGTCCGCCCAGCGCTGACAGCTGCGGGCACGGTGCTTGACCCTGCCCCAAGGGCGGGCCCGAGGGTCGACCCATGGACCTCTCCCGCTACGCCTTCCACAGCCCGTACTCCGACCCGCGGCACCACGCGACACTCCTCGCCGCCGTGCCGCCCGACGCGGCGAGCCTGCACGCCGCGTTGACGCGCGCCGTCGTGCACTACCGCGCGGGCGCGACGGCGCCCACGCCGGACCAGCTCGCCGACGTCGACCGGCGCTGGGTACCTGACATCCTCGACGCAGCGGTCCGGCGGGCGCCCGGACCCCTCGACGAGCCCCGGTCCGCGGACGCCCAGGTCGGCGGGTGCTGCCGCGACCACTCGCTCCTCGCGGTCGCGATCCTGCGCGAGCACGGCATCCCGGCCCGCACCAGGCTCGGCTTCGCGGACTACCTCGGTGCGGACGCCTTCCGCCACGACCACGTCGTCGTCGAGCGGCACGACGGCGAGCGCTGGGTGCGCTCCGACCCGGAGCTCGAACCCGGCTCGCGCCCGTTCGACCTGAGCGACATGCCGACCGGCGAGAGCGCGCCGTTCGAGACCGCCGCGGAGGCCTGGCTCGCGTACCGGGCCGGCCGCCGGGACCTGTCCGACCACGGCGCCGGGCCGGACCTCGGTTGGCTCGGCGGGCCGGGGTTCGTGCAGCGCTACGTCCTCGGCGACCTCGCCCACCGGCAGCGGACCGAGCTGCTGCTGTGGGACCTGTGGGGCGCGTCGACGCCGCCCGGCGCCACGCCCGACGAGGCGACCGTCGCGCTCACCGACCGCGTCGCGGACCTCACCGTGCGGGCCGACGGCGGCGACGCGTCCGCCGAGGACGAGCTCGCCGCGCTGTGGGCGGGCGACGAGCGGGTGCGCCCGGCGCGCTACGTGAGCACGTGGTCGCCGTCGGGACGGCTCGGCTGGACCGACCTCGAGACGCGTACGACGGCCTGGGCGATCCTCCCGCCGGGCATGGTGCCGGGCCTCGGCTGACGCCACCGGGTGGACGCGGCCGGTCAGCCGAGCCGCGTCACCGTCGCACCGTCCCAGCTGAGCAGACGACCCTGCACCGGGACGAGCGACGCGTGGTCGAGCCCGACGGCGCTCTCCCAGACAACCGCGCCGGACGAGAGCTCGAGCGCGACGGCGCGATGGCTCTGCCCGGTCGTCGTGTCGACGAGGACGAGGATCGCGCACCGGCCGTCCGTGAAGGCCTGCGTCACCATCGCCGACCGCCCGGGGTTCTCGCTCCCGAGCTCGTCGACGAACCGCGACCAGAGGCGCTCACCGGTCATCGAGTCGAGCCCCACGACGGTGTTCCCCGTGCCGACGACGGCCGTCCCCGCCGCGAGCACGTGCACCGCCTCGGGGACGCGGGCGCCGTCGTAGGTCCACAGGCGGGCACCGCTCCCGTCGTAGGCCCGCAGCTCGAGGCCCTCCCGGACGAACAGCACGCCGGGCGCGGGGTCGTCCGTGGACCGGGGGTCGAGCACCTCGCCGGGTGCGTCGAGCACGAGGGTCCCGTCGGGCGCGAGGACCCGGTCGGCCCGGAGCGCGCCCGACGAACCCTGCCGGTCGGCGTCGACGAGGACGCGGCCTCCCGCGAGCGGCACGGCGCCGTCGGTCGGCAGGTCCGGGTCGTCGAGGCGGGTCCCGTCCGGGGCGAACGACGCCGCGATCCCGCAGCCGGCGACGTCGACGACGCCTTCGGTGCTGAAGACCCCGAGACGCTCCGCGTCCACGGTCTCGTTCCCGGTCTCCTCGTCCCACGCCGTGCAGGACCAGGGCACGTCCTGGAACGGGAGGTCGCGCCGCCAGCGTCCGGCGCCCGTCACCGCGTCCTCGAGCGTCACCACGACGTCGCGCCCGCGGACCCCGTCGACGGTCTCGCCCGCGCCAGGGTCGACCGCGATCGGGGCACCCGTCGGCTCGCCCGGTTCACCGACGCGCTCGACGCGCACCAGGCCGCCGTCGGGTCCGGGCGCGAGGACCGTGTCGGGGTCCGTCGCGACGGATCGCGCCCGGACGACGCCGCCCGCGGCGTCGAGCACCGTGACCGTCGCGGACCCGTCGGGGCGCGGAGGCGTCGGGCCGGCGTCGAACCAGAACGGCACGAGCGCGACCCCGGCGACGCACACGACCGAGCGCGAGGCGGCGGTCGTGAGGTCCCACGGGCTCCACGAGCCGCACACCGCGTCGTCTCCGACAGGCGTGCGCCACGCCTCCTCGCCGGTGTCGAGGTCGAGCGCGACCGCGTCGTCCCCCTCGACCGTGACGAGCAGGCCGGGCAGCACCACGACCCCCCGGTCCGTGGACGCGGTCGTCGTCCACAGCTCCGCGGGCGCGCGGTCGAGCTGGTGGAGTGCTCCGCGCGCCGTGTCGAGGCGGTGCTGCGCGTCCCGGCCCGTCACGGCGTCCACGACGAGCATCCCGGCGACCAGCACGACCACCGTGCCCGCCGTCGCGGCGACGAGCCGTCGGCGACGGCCCCGCGGGGAGCCCGACGGGCCGGACGCCGGTGGTTCGCCGACCGGTCCGCCCGACGGCGGTCGGTCGGTCGGCGGTCCGTCGGGCAGCGGGGGCTCACGGAGCAGCACGGTGCGCGGCGCGTCGAGGACGTCCGGGTCGTCGTCGAACCCGGCCGACTCGACGAGCTCGAACGTGCGGCGGTCGTCGCCGCCGTCTCGTCGTCGGAGCGGCACACCCCCAGCGTAGGACCCGCGCGGCTCACCCCAACCGCGTGAGCGTCGTCTCGTCGAGGCTGAACAGGCGGCCCTGGAGCGGCAGGAGCCACGCCTCGTCGTACGGCTCCCCCTGCTCCGTGTGCCAGCCCACGCTGCCGTCGACGAGGTCGACGGCGACGAGCGTCGTCGCCTCGGACTCCCAGTCGGACACGACGACGAGCGCGCGCTCCCCGTCGGTGTACACCGTGTCCATCGACCACCCCGCACCCTCGCTGGCCGGCATGCCGGTGCTCTCGCGCAGCACCTCGTCCTCGAGCGTCCACCGCGTGCGCCCCGTGACGACGTCGAGCCCGACGAGGTCGGAGCCCGGCTGCGGGACGACCACGACCCCGCCCGCGACGACGGCGACGCGGTCCGGGTTGCCGGCGTCCGTCGTCCGCCACAGCTCCTCGCCGGAGGTGTCGAACGCGACCAGCTCGATGCCGTCGCGAACCAGGACCACGCTGTCGCTCGCGTCCGTGGACTGCGGGACGTACGCCGGCCCGGGGAGCTCCCAGCGGAGGGTGCCGTCGGGGTCGAGGATCGCGGGCGCGAACGCCCCCTCGGGGTCGAACGCGGTGGGCCAGCCCGTGCCGGCGGACGTCGGGTCGCGGTAGAGCGAGCCGTCGGCGAGGGGCGTGATGCCGTCCGCGGGGTTGTCCGGGTCGTCGAGGCGCGTCCCGTCCGCGGTGAACCACGCCGAGACCCCGCACCCCTCGACGCGGACGATCCCGCCCGCGGTCACGGCCCAGACGTTCTCGAGGTCGGCGTACGCGTCGTCCATCGTCCCGCTGTCACCCCAGCGCACGCACCCGCCCGTGCCCGGCGCGAACTCGAGCTCGTGCTGCCACCGGTCCTCGCCCGTGAGGGCGTCCTGCACCGTGACGACGACGCCGCGACCGGTGGGCAGGTCCGTCGCCATCCCCGTGCCCGGGTCGATCTCGACCTGGCGTCCGTCCCCCGAGGGGGGCTCGCCCACCCGTTCGACGAGGACCAGGCCGCCCGCCGGCCCGGCGGCCGCCAGCGCACCGCCGCCCGCGAGGTCGCGGCGACCGAGGACGTCGCCGGACGCGTCGAGGACGGTGACGCCCCACGACTCGGGCACGACGTCCGTCGCGCCGCCGACCTCCGGAGCGGGCGGCTCGGGGTCGGTCGTCCCGTCGTCGGTGCGCGGCGCCAGGCAGACGAGCGTCGGGTCCGGCTCGCCGCTCGGCAGCGTCCAGTACGCGAACCCGCCGCACGAGGTACCGTCCTCGACCGCGGTACGCCACCGGACGTCCCCCGTGTCGAGGTCGCGCGCCACCACCGCGCCGTCCTCGACCGTCGCGAACGCGCCCGGGAGCAGCGCGAAGCCCGCCGTCAGCTCCGCGTCCACCGTCCAGAGCGCGTCGGGCGCGCCGGAGAGTGGCTCGACGGCGCCCGGCGCGGCGCGCAGCCGTGCGAGGTCCGCGCGTGCGCGCACCGCGTCGACGCCGAGCATGCCGACCGCCACCACGGCGAGCGCCACGACGCCCGCGACCACCGTGCGACGGCGTATCGGCCGGACGCCCGCTCGCCGGGGCGAGGGCTCCGGCTCGCCGTCCGGGCCGTCGTCGTCCGCATGGGAGGCGGTGCCCGTGCCAGCGCCGTCCGGCGGTCGGGTCGCGCGCGGAGGGCCCGCCCCGAGGTCCGGGGCGTCGTCGTCGGACTCCACGAGCTCGAACGTGAGCCGTCGGTCGCGGGCGTCTCCTCGTCGGAGCGGCACCCTCACAGCCTAGGACCTTGCGGCCTCAGCCGAGACGCGCCATCTTCGCGTCGTCTATCCGCAGCAGGCGCCCCTGGAGCGGCACCGTCCAGGTCCGGCCCTCCTCGGACGTGGGCTCGGTCTGCCACGCGACGTGGCCGTCCGCGAGGTCGAGCGCGACGCGCGTCGACCGGCTCCCCTCCCAGTCCGAGAGCGTGACCATCACCCGCGCACCGTCGGTGAAGGCGGCACCGCCGATCCATCCCGCACTCGTCTCGCCGGCGGCACCCTCCACCTCCTCGCCGCCGAAGGACCAGCGCTCCCGACCGGTCGCCGCGTCGAGGCCCAGGATCACGCCGCCGATGCCGTTCGCGACGACGACCGTCTCGCCTGCGACCGCGAGCACGGCCTCCGGGGTGCCCACCTCGGACGTGCGCCACAGCTCGGTTCCCGCGTCGTCGAGCGCGACGAGGTCCAGGCCGTCCCGGACGAGGACCGGCGCCGGGCGGCCGTCCGTCGCCGTCGGCACGAGCACCGGCCCGGGCGGCTCCCAGCGCACCGACCCGTCGGCGTCGAGGATCGCCGGCGGGTCGGTCGCGTCGTCCGTCGGCGCGTACCCCCAGCCGTACCCGCCGTTCGTCGGGTCCCGGTAGTAGCTGCCGTCCGGCAGCGCGACCACCCCGTCGCGCGGGTTGTCGACCTCGTCCAGGCGCGTGCCGTCGGGGGTGAACCACGCGGCCACGCCGCACCCCTGGACCACGACGAGCCGCGGCTGGCTCACCGCCCACAGGTTCTCGAGCTCGGCGCGGACCGACGGGGCGGTCCCGTCGGACTCGTCCCCCGTGACGCACTGCCCCGAGCGGTCGACGAACGGCAGCTCGGCCTCCCACCGCGCCTCGCCCGTGAGCGCGTCCTCGACCCGCAGGACGGCGCCGCGCCCCGTCGGGATCGCCACCGGCTCTCCTGTGGCGTCGTCGAGCTCGATCTCGGCGCCGTTCCCCTCGGGCACCTCGCCGACACGCTCGGCCCGCACCACCGTGCCGCCCGGGCCGGGCGACGGCAGGCCATCGTCCGCGGCCGTCTCGCGGCGCGCGAGCACCGACCCGTCCTCATCCACCACCGTGACGGTCCAGGACGAGGCGTCGACCACGCGGCCGGTCGTCGGGTCGATCGTGAGCTCGACGCCCTCGAGGGGAACGCCCGCCTCGTCCTCGACGACGGGCGCGACGCAGACGAGCGTGCTCTCCGGCTCGCCCGAGGGCGGCGCCCAGAAGCCGAGGTTCCCGCACGTCGCGTGCTCGCCCACTCCGGCGCGCCACCGCTCGTCGCCCGTGTCGAGCGAGCGCCCCACGGCCTCGGCCCCCTCGACCGTGACGAGGGTGGCCGGAAGCAGGCTGACACCGCTCACGGAGCCGACGTCGGCCGTCCACCGTTCGCGCGGCACCTCCGGCAGCGGCTCGAGCGCCCCCGGCGCCCCGCGCAGCAGGTCCAGGTCGGTGCGGGTCTGCCACGCGTCGACGGCGAGCATCCCGCCCAGCACGAGCACGACGGCGGCCGCCACGACTCCGACGGTCGCCTTCCGGCGCGGCCTGCGCCGGACCTCGGGCCCGAGGACCGGCGCTCCGTCCGAATCGTCGTCCGCGCCGGGCTCCGCCCCCGGCTCGACGTCGTCGCCGTCGTCTCCCGCCGACTCGACCAGCTCGACGGTCAGTCGGTCCCGGGCGTCACGGCGTCGGATCGGCACGCCGTCAGCCTAGGGGCTCGCCGAGGTGACGACGTCGTGAACTCTCGTGGAACATTGCCCGCGTTCACCTCCCGGCCACCTCGCGTGCCGCCACACTGCGTTCTGTGCACGACGAACTCACCGAGCTGGCGCACCACACCGCGATGCGTCCTGCCGCTCGCGCGACGGGTCTCGTCGCCGATCTCTCCCGTCCCGTCCTGACCGTCGGGTCGTCCATGCCCGTCGGCCAGCTCGAGGTCCTCTTCCGCAACCCCGACGTGGCGTGCGTCGTCGTGGCGGACGACGAGCGCCCCGAGCGGCACGGCGTCGTCGTGCGCTCGAGCCTCACCGCCGCGCTCACCGGCCGGCTCGGCTACGGCCGTGCGGTCCTCGAGCGCCGCCCGGTCGCGAGCGTCACCGACTGGTCGGCCCTCGTCGTCGAGCCGACGGCGGCCGTGTCAGCCGTCGCGACGCTCGCCATGTCGCGCCCGGCCGACCGCCGCTACGACGACGTCCTGGTCCGGGGTGCGCACTGGGCGAGCGTGAGCGCGGCCGAGCTCGTGCACTCGCTCGTCGGCACGCTCGCCGAGCGGTCGACCCACGACGCGCTCACGGGTCTGCCGTCCCGGCGCAGCACGTGGCACTCGCTCTCGCGGCGCTGCGCGCTCGTCGCGCGCGGCCGCACGCGCGTCGTCCTCATCCTGCTCGATGTGCAGGACATGGGCGGGATCAACGCACGGTACGGCCAGGAGGCGGGCGACGCGATGCTCGCGGCGGTCGGGCAGCACCTGCGGTCGTGGCTGCCCCGCGGGTGCGAGGCCGGCCGCGTCGACGGCGACCGGTTCGCCGTCCTCGCGACGCTCCCCGGGATGGGGGACGTCGAGGCCGCCGCGAGCGCCGAGGCGCTCCGTCAGGAGGTCGTGACGTGCCTTGCCGCCCCGGCCGGGCCGGTCCGGCCGGCGTTCCGCACGTCGCTCACGTGGTCCGTCGCCGGCGCGGCGGACGCCGACGAGCTGGTGCGCGAGGGCGAGGCCCGCCTCGCCCTCGCGCACGCTCTGGTCTGACGCCTCTGCTCGGACCTGCCGCCTCAGGCGACGCCGAGGTACGCCTCCTTGATGCTCGCGTCGGCGAGCAGCTCCTTGCCGCCGCCGGTCTGCACGACCTCGCCGGTCTCGAGCACGTAGGCGCGGTCCGAGCGCGAGAGCGCCTGCTGAGCGTTCTGCTCGACGAGCAGCACCGTGGTCCCCTGCGCGTTGATCTCCGAGACGATGCGGAAGATCTGCTGGATGACCATCGGCGCGAGCCCCATGGACGGCTCGTCGAGGAGCAGGAGCCGCGGGCGGGCCATGAGTGCACGGCCGATGGCGAGCATCTGCTGCTCGCCGCCGGACATCGTGCCGCCCACCTGGTCCTTGCGCTCGGCGAGGCGCGGGAACAGCTCGAAGACCCGGTCGACGGTCTCGTCGTGCTCGGCCTTGGACTCGAAGGTGCGCGCGTAGGCGCCCATCTCGAGGTTCTCGAGGACGGTCATGCCGGGGAAGATCCCGCGGCCCTCGGGGGCCTGCACGATGCCCTCGAGCACGCGCAGGTGCGCCTTCATGCGCGTGATGTCCTTGCCGTCGAAGAGGATCGTGCCGCGCGAGACCGGGCGGATGCCCGAGATCGCACGCATCGTCGTCGTCTTCCCGGCGCCGTTCGCCCCGATGAGCGTGACGAGCTCGCCCTCCTCCACCGTGATGGAGATGCCCCGCACCGCTTCGATGCGCCCGTAGGCGACGGTCATGTCCTGCAGCTCAAGCAGAGGCATCGCCACCGCCTCCTTCGGTCGTGCGGCCGGCGGTCGAGGTACCCGTGCTCCCCGTGCCCCTGGTCTCCTGGCCCGGCTCGGCGACGGCCGCCTGGGCGGCCAGCTCGTCGTCGGGCACGCCCAGGTAGGCCGCGATGACCTTCGGGTCGCTGGTGACCTCGTCGGGCGTGCCGTCCGCGATGACGCGCCCGAACTCGAGCACGACGATCCGGTCGGTCACCCCGCGCACGAGCCGCATGTCGTGCTCGATGAGCAGGACGGTGTAGCCGTCGTCGCGGATGTGGCGGATGAGGTCCATGAGGGACTCCTTCTCCGCCGGGTTGAAGCCCGCCGCCGGCTCGTCGAGGCACAGCAGCTTGGGCTCCGTCGCGAGGGCGCGCGCGATCTCCAGACGGCGCTGGTCGCCGTAGGAGAGGTTGCGCGCCTTCTCGGTCGCGCGCCCGCCCACGCCTACGAACTCGAGCAGCGCCATCGCCCGGTCGATCGCGTCCCGCTCCTCGCGGCGGTGCCGCGGGGTGCGGAACAGCGCGCCCGGGACGGACGTGCGGTGCCGCGCGTCCGTCCCGACCACGACGTTCTCGAGCGCCGTCATCTCGTTGAAGAGACGGATGTTCTGGAACGTGCGCGCGATGCCCCGCTGCGTGATGCGGTACCGCTTGAGCTTGCCGAGGGGAGCGCCGTCGAACACGACCTCCCCCTGGGTGGGCCGGTACACGCCCGTCATCGCGTTGAACGCCGTGGTCTTGCCCGCGCCGTTCGGACCGATGAGGCCGAGGATCTCGCCGCGCCGGATCTCGAACGTCACGTCGTCGAGCGCGACGAGGCCGCCGAACTGGACGGTGACGTTCTCCATGGACAGGAGGGGCTCGCCGACCTTCGCCCGGACGGACCGGTCGGGGGCGACCATCGCGTCGACGAGCTCCGGGTTGGCGAGCTCGGGACGCACCGCCGCGACGTCGACGATCGCCGGCTCCTCCAGGACCGCGCCGGGCATGTACGCGTCGGCCCGCGAGGAGTCGACGCGGCCCGAGGACCCGAGGTGCTCGTCGCCGTGCTCGCCGCCCGCCCCGATGCCGCCGGGGTCGTGGGTGCTCATGAGGTCTCCTTGCCGCTGGTCGTGCTGTCAGGCCTTCGGGCGAGCGACTGCGTGGCCCGACGCGCCGCCACGTAGATCTCCCGACCGTACGCGAGCAGCTTCTGCCGGACGGGTATGAGTCCCTGCGGCCGGAAGATCATGAGGACCACGAGCGCGACGCCGAAGAACAGGTAGCGGTAGCTCGCGATCTCGTTGCCGTTGATCGCGATGCCGAAGACCTCGGTGCGGCCGAGGAAGAAGTTCGGCAGGTACACGATGATGAACGCGCCGAGGATGACGCCCAGCTTGTTGCCCTGGCCGCCGAGGACCACGGCGCACAGGAAGAGCACCGAGTTGATGACGTTGAAGTTCGTCGGGATGACGAACTGCACCTGGCCCGCGTAGAGCGCGCCCGCGACGCCACCGATCGACGCGCCGATGATGAACGCCCACAGCTTGAAGCGGAACGTGGGCACGCCCATGATCTCCGCCGCGTCCTCGTCCTCGCGGATCGCGACCCACGCGCGCCCGACGCGCGAGCGCTCGAGGTTCCCCACGAACAGGAGCGAGATGACGATGAAGACGAGGCTGAGCCAGTACCACCAGACGCCCGAGTTGAGCGTGCCCGCCGCGTTGCCCGCGGAGAAGACGCCGTTCGGCAGGTCCTCCGTGACCCCGAGGCGGGGGTAGGCGACGCCGCGCAGACCCTGGCCGCCGCCCGTCAGCTCGTCGAGGTTGTCCGCGAGGAGGCGGACGATCTCACCGAATCCGAGGGTGACGATCGCGAGGTAGTCGCCGCGCAGGCGCAGCGTCGGCGACCCGAGGATCAGGCCCGACAACGCCGTGATCGCGACGGCGATCGGCAGGGCCGCGAGCCACGCCCACTCGGTGGACAGCCACTCGTCCGTCTGGTTCCAGGGGCTGTCGGGGCTCGTGAGGATCGCGACCGTGTAGGCGCCGATCGCGTAGAAGCCGACGTACCCGAGGTCGAGCAGGCCGGCCTGGCCGACGACGACGTTGAGGCCGATCGCGATGAGCGCGATCATGCCGAACTGCGCCATGACGCCACCGAAGTTCGTGCCCACGGTCGTGAGCACGGGAATGTTGAGGATCGGCACCAGGGCGATGAAGAGCAGGAACGGCACGCCGATCGCCCACTGCGTGGGCCGGGCCTGCGCGTCCCACCACAGGCGGAACCGGTCGCCGACGCCGCCGTGCGGGCGGTCCTTCGTCGCGACCCGGCCCGCGGGCGGCATCGACGTGGGCACGCCCTCGCGCGCGGGCTGCGGTGCAGGTGTGGACGTGCTCATGCGCGGGCCCTCCCCAACGACTCCCCGAGGATGCCCGTCGGGCGGAACATCAGGACGACGATCAGCAGGACGAACGCGACGACGTCGCGCCACTCCGTGCCGAACAGGACCTGGCCGTAGTTCTCCATGACACCGAGGATCAGACCACCGAGCAGCGCGCCGCGCAGGTTGCCGATCCCGCCGAGCACCGCGGCGCAGAAGGCCTTGATGCCGAGGATGAAGCCACCGGAGTAGATGATGCCGTTCGGCACGCGCAGCGTGTACAGGAGTGCCGCAGCGCCGGCGAGGATGCCGCCGATGAGGAACGTCAGCATGATGACGCGCTCGCGCGAGACGCCCATGAGCGTCGCGGTGACCGGGTCCTGCGCGACGGCGCGGATGCCGCGACCGAACTTCGTGCGGTTGATGAACAGGTCCGTCGCGAGGGCCAGGACGAGCGCCGACAGGATGATGATGATCGTGACGTTCGTGACCGACGCGTTGCCGATCGTGAACTGCACCTCGGGCTGCACGAGCCGGATGGGCTGCTGCGCGTTGACGCCGCCGAGCGTCCCCCCGGTGAGCCTCGGCAGCACGAAGTGCACGAACTCCTGGAGGATGAACGACATGCCGATGGCGGTGATGAGGAAGACGAGCGACGGGGCTCCGCGCTTGCGCAGCGGTCGGTAGGCCACGCGTTCCAGCCCGACGGCCGTGCCGCCCGCGACGAGCATGCCACCCAGCATCGCGATGCCCAGGTAGAGGATCGTGAGGGCGATGCCCTTGTCGTACGCGTCCCCGCTCGGGAAGAAGCCCAGGAGCATGAGGGTCGCGTACTGCCCGAACATCCCGAGCATGAAGACCTCGGAGTGGGCGAAGTTGATGAGGCGCAGCACGCCGTAGACGAGCGTGTACCCGACGGCGACGAGCGCGTAGATCGCGCCGTAGGTGAGGCCCTCGATGGTGAGGCCCCAGAAGTTGCGGCCGAGGCCGGCGAGGTCGAAGTCGATGAGCGACTGGTGGACGAGGGGTCCGGCGGTCGCGCTGTGCATCAGCGCGTCAGCAAGAGCGGGCATGACGCTCCCTGGTTCTCATGGCGGATCGTGCGGAGGTCGTGGTCCACGACGGGGCGCCCCGCCCGGTGCCGCGCTCACCCTGAGGTGGGCGGCACGAGGCGAGGCGCCCGTCGTCGTCGGACTACTGGACCTCGTAGATCCAGATGAGCGCGGAGGCGAGCTCGCCCGTGTCGTCCCACTCGTAGGTGCGGGCGAGGCCCTCACCGGAGTAGTTCGCCACGTGCTCGATCATCGCCGCGCGGTCGGCCACGCCGGAGGCGATGCCGGTGAGCATGATCGTCGCGAGGTCGTAGCCCTCGACCGAGTACACGCCCGGCGCCTGGCCGGCCGACTCCTCGTACATGGCCGCGAAGTCGTCCGGCGCGGGGCCGCACGGGCAGGAGAGGATCGCGCCCTCGGACGCGGCACCCGCCTGCGAGACGAACTGCGGGTCGTTCGTGCCGTCCGCCGAGACGAACGGGATGTCGACCCCACCGTCGCGCAGGCCCTGCACGAACGGCGCGGCCTCCGCGTAGTAGCCGGCGTAGAAGACGGCGTCGGCCTCGGCGCCCGAGATGATCTGGACGGCCGCGGAGAAGTCCTTGTCGCCCGTCTTCACCTCGGCGGCGCAGTCGGCGTTCGCCGCGTCCCCCAGGCCCTCGGTGATCTGCTGGGCCAGGCCGATGCCGTAGTCCGAGTTGTCCGAGACGACGCAGACGCTCGCGAACTCCATCGTGTTCACGAGGTACTTGGCGACCGACGGACCCTGGACGGCGTCGTTCGCGAGACCGCGGAAGAAGTTCGTCCAGCCGTTGCCCGTGAGGTCGGGGTTCGTGGCCGACGCCGTGAGCGAGAGCAGGCCCGCCTGGCTGAACACGTCGCCCGTGGCCGCCGTCTCCCCGGAGAACGCCGGGCCGAGCAGGCCGATCACCGACGTGTCGCCGACGATCTGCGGCGCGACCTGGGTCGCCTTCTGCGGGTCACCCTCGGTGTCGAACGGCTTGAGGGTCACCTGGCAGCCGGGGTTCGCCTCGTTGAAGGCGTCCACCGCGACCTGCGCGCCGTACTGGATGTTCAGGCCGAGCGCGGCGTTCGGGCCCGTGAGGGCACCGGCCATCGCGATCGACGTGCCCTCGGCGCACTCGGCGCTGCCGTCGCCGGCCGGGTCGACCGGGTTGCCGGCCTCCGTCGCCTCGACCTCGGCGCCCTCGATGTCGACCTGGACCGACGGGACGATGCTCAGGTCGGCCGAGCCGCCGCCGCTGTCCTCCGTCTCGGTCGAGGTGCCGGTCGTCTCGTCGTCGCCGCCCTGGGACTGGGGTCCGCAGGCGGTGAGGACGAGAGTGGCCGCCAGGAGCAGGGCAGCACCCCCGCTCGCCCGTCGTGCTGTGCGATGCATGCCAACCTCCGTGGTCCAGATCCCCCGCGGGGACGGCCCGAAGCCGCACTTCTCCGCGGTCGATCGCTGAGTTCAACACTGAATAGCGTGCTGAATAGTGACACAGGTCACGGGGGGACGAAAGCCGCCCGCCGACGCGCCGTCCGGAGCTCCCCGCGGCATCTCGGGGAGCTCCGGACCCACGAATCCGCGAGAGGAGGCGCTCCCTGCGTTCCTGGGTGACGTGAACGTAGGCCGATCGCGTTTCGCGGGACGCCCGTAGTTGTTACCGACTCGTAACGCAAGGGTCTCGTTTCGTTCCGCGGACGGTACGAGCGGCCGGTCCGTTCGCCGGCTCCGCGGACGAGCGCTGGTGGTGCGGCTCCCTCCCGCCTAGCGTGGAGCGATGGGCCTCGTCTCCACCCTGCTGCACACGCGCTGGTTCGTCAGAGCGCCGGTCGGTCTGTTCCGCGCGGGGCTCGGAGGGCTCGCCGGTGGCGACCTGCTCCTGCTCGTCCACCGCGGACGGTCGAGCGGGGAGCCGCGCTACGCGGTGCTCGAGATCTCCGGACGGCCCGCTCCCGACCGGACGGTCGTCGTCGCCGGCCTCGGCCCGCGCTCCCAGTGGTACCGGAACGTCCTCGCCGAGCCTCGTGTCCTCGTACGGACCGGGTGGCGCCCCGCCGCGCGGGCCGTCGCCCGCACGCTCCCGCCCGACGACGCCGTGCGCGCCCTCGAGGAGTACGCGGGACGAGCGCCTCGGTCGTGGTCGGTCTTCGTCCCGGTGCTGCGCGAGTGGGCCGACCCCTTGGCCGCCGAACGGGGCGAGACGGACTGGCGGCGGGTGGTCCCGGTCGTCGAGCTGACGACGCTCTGACCGTGACGGCACCGGCGGATCCGGGCAGGTGGGGCAGCGCGAAAAAGTCGGTGGAGAACCCGTGGCCAACCCGGGGCATACCATGTACGGTTGTTCCCGAGATTGCAGTGCCTCGCTTGTCCTCGCGTCGACGTGACCACCACCCGGTGGGTGCCCGGCGGACCTTGTTACCCAAGAGTTGACGACGAACACCGTGATGTACTCCCCTGCGCCCGCGGGGGGTGTTTCCACACTCTTGAAGGAGTAACAATGGCTACCGGAACCGTGAAGTGGTTCAACAGCGAGAAGGGCTACGGCTTCATCGCCCCCGAGGACGGCTCCGCCGACGTGTTCGCGCACTACTCCGCGATCCAGTCGCAGGGCTTCCGCACCCTCGAGGAGAACCAGCGCGTCGAGTTCGACGTGACGCAGGGCCCCAAGGGCCCGCAGGCGGAGAACATCCGCCCCGTCTGATCTCCCCGGTCACCGCTCGCCTCGGGTGAGACGACCGGTCGACCGACCGCCGAGTGCCCCTGACCATCTGGTCGGGGGCACTCGTGCGTCCGGAGACCTGCGCCGAACCCGGAGTTGTCGGCCACACCGCCCGCCGAACCCGGGGACACGGGTGAGATGGGCTCCCCATCGACCCATAGCCCCGGGTTCGGCAGGAGGCAGGGTCGGCGCGGCGGGGTCGGGGCGTCAGGGTCGAGGCGGAACCGGCGGGGTCCGTGCCTCGTTGGTCCGGGAGTGAGCCCTACCCGGCCACGACACCCGAGCGAGCGCTCGGCGCCCCGCCACCACGCACCGGAGGACGACACATGGGATTCCTGGACCGGCTGCTCGGCCGCGAGCCGCGCGACCCCTACGGCGCGCCGCAGCAGCAGAGCGGCTACCCGAGCCAGTACCCCCCGCAGGACTCGACCGGGCCCGCGTACGGGAGCGCCCCGCAGGACGCGCGGACGGCGGCCCGCGGGCCGAGCGCGCCCCGCACGCCCGACCAGGTGGCGATCGACCGCTACCGGTACCTCCTGCGCACGGCCCCGCCGGACGCCGTCGAGCAGGCCCACGCCGAGGCGTTCGCCCGGCTCACGCCGGAGCAGCGCCGCCAGGTCCTCGCCGAGCTCGGCGAGCAGGTCCCGGCGGCCGAGCGCGCGCAGACGGACACGCCGCAGGACCTCGCGCGCATGGCGACGCGCGCGGAGATGCGTCAGCCGGGCACGCTCGAGCGCACGTTCGCCGGTCGCGGCGGCCCCGGAGTCGGCGGCCCGGCAGGCGCCGGTGGACTCGGGTTCGGCGCGATGGTCGGTTCGAGCCTGCTGGGGACGATCGCGGGTGTCGTGATCGGCTCAGCGGTCGCGAACGCGATGTTCGGGCCCGCCTTCGGCGACCCGAGCACGCCCGTCGTGGAGGACGCGGCGGCGGGCGGCGACCCGGGGTCGGAGGCCGGAGCCGAGGGCGGCGGCGACGCCGGCGAGGCTTCGGGCGCGGATCCGGGCGCGGACGCCGGTGCCGACGGCGGATTCGGAGACTTCGGCGGCGGTGGCTTCGAGGACTTCGGCGGCGGCTTCGGCGAGTTCTGAGCCGGCGTCGTCGCGAGCGGCGAGCGCGGGTCTCCCCCAGCGGCCGAGCGCACCGGTGACGTCGTCCGTCGCCGCGCTCGCCGCCCGGCTACTCGCCCGGCGCGCCGAGGCCGAGGAACGCGCCGAGCTCCTCGAGGCCGCGTGGCGAGTGCGGGAGCAGGTCGGTGAGCCAGGGCGAACGCACGACGACGGCCGTCCACTGCGCGCGCGAGACCGCCACGTTGACGCGGTGCCGGGACAGCAGGAACCCGAGCCCGCGGGACACGTCGCGGCCGGACGACGCCGCGAGCGTGACGATCACGACCGGCGCCTCCTTGCCCTGGAACCGGTCGACCGTCCCGACCTCGACGTCGGGGTACCCGGCGGCGGCCAGCGCGGACCGCACGGTCCACACCTGCGCGTTGTACGCCGCGACCACGAGCACGTCGCGCTGGTCGAGCGGACGCTGGACGGGGACGCCGTCGACCGTTGACGTCCAGCCGCGGCCGAGGAAGCGTGCGACCTGGCGGACGACCTCTGCCGCCTCCTGCGGTGAGCGCACGGCGTTGCCCTCGTGCTCGACGAGCACCTGCTCGACCCCCGGTGGCACGCCGTCGAGCGAACGCTCGGCCGCGACGGGGTGCGCATGCAGCCGGTCCTCGTACGACAGCGTCGACACGGCCGCGGCGAGCCGTGGGTGCATCCTCCAGGTGACGGGCAGGAAGTAGCCGCGTTCTGCCGGGAGCACCCCGTGGCCGTCGGTGAGCCACCCGAGCGCGGACCGGTCCACGGGCTCGGGGTGCTTGCCCTGGCTGACCTGGGGAAGCTGCTGGGGGTCGCCGAGGAGCAGCAGACGCCGCGCGGCCCGCGAGACGGCGACGGTGCTCGCGAGCGAGAACTGCCCCGCCTCGTCGACGACGAGCAGGTCCAGCGCACCCTCCGGGAGACGTTCGGACGCGAAGTCCCACGCGGTCCCGCCCACGACACGCGGCCCCGGCCCGAGGGCGAACTCGGCCAGGTGCGCGCCGTCGAGCTCGGCGCACACCGCTCGCGCCGACGGTCCGTCCCCCGCGAGCTTCTTGGCGACGATCTCGGGCGGCACGCCCGCCCCGAGCACGACGGCTCGCAGCATGTTCTCCACCACGGCGTGCGACTGCGCGACGACGCCGACGCGCCACCCCTGCGCGACGAGCCGCGCGACGACGCGCGAGCCGACGTACGTCTTTCCCGTCCCAGGCGGCCCCTGCACCGCGACGTAGGAGTCGTCGAGCCGTTCGAGCGCCGTCGTGACGGCCCCGACGACGTCGCCGTCGACGACGGCGGGCAGCGCGCCGGGCCGCTCTCCCGCGCCGGTCGGGACGAGCCGCGGCGGACGCCGGAGCAGCAGGTCGGAGCCGGCACCGGACGGGAGCTCGCCGGTGGTGCGCCAGGAGTCGAGCGCACGCCGGGCCGCCGTCTCGGTCGCGGCCTCGAGCGGCTTGGTGCCCGGTCCGGGCGAGGGCGTGAGCGCCACCGGGACCGCGTCGAACGGCTCGGCGGTGCTCGGGAGCTGCTCGCGCACGAGCAGCACGTCGCGCTCGCCGCGCGGGGTGGCCTGACGCCCGGCCTCGACGACGGTCGCGCCCGTCAGCCAGCCGCGCACGCCGTCGGCGGACGTCTTGGCGCACGGCGGCAGCGGCGGGTCGTAGAGCACGTACGGCGCGACGCCGACGCGCAGGTCGCTGCCCTCGGGCAGCCTCCCGACCAGCTCGAGCCGGCGCGACCACGTCCGGCGCCCCGGCTCGACCTCCCACCCGGACACGACCTCGGCCTGCTCCACGAGGAACGCGTTGCGGCGCCCGAGCCACTCGTCCGGCGGCAGCGAGAGCCGCGAGTAGTGCTCGTGCCAGAACGGCTTGGCCTCCCGCCGGTAGTACCCGACGGCCGCGCCGTACAGCGCGAGCGCCTGCGCGACGTCGTCCCGCCGCGCCCGGTCCTCCCCGACGACCCCCCGGATCTCCTCTTCGAGCAGCACCCCGGCCGACCGCTCCCGCCCGACCTCCCCCTCGGCGCGCCCAGTGGTTGCGTCCGCGGGCGGTGCGAGGTCGGTGCTCGGGCTGGCCGCGCCGTCACCCTGGTCGTTCGGCTGTCCGTTCGCGAGCGCGGCTTCTACGCCCTTCGCATCCGACCCCGCACCCCCCGCTCGTCCGTCGGCCCGCCCCAGGCGTCCCGACGGACCGGACCCAGCCGCCGCCGTCGACGCGGACTCGACCACGGGAGCGGTGACGGCCGACGCTGCACTCCCGGCGGCCGCCGTCGTCGCGGACCGGACACCGGGAGAGGTGACGGCTGCAGCGGGGTCGGGGGACGTGCGCGCCGTCGTGGTCGGGTCTGGCGGGAGCGCCGCGAGGGACGAGCGGCGCGGATGGTAGACGGCGCGCACGTCCCCCGACCCCGCACCCAACCCAGCCCCGAGACCCGACCCCGCACCCAACCCAGCCACGGCACCGCGAAGGAACTCGGCGAGACGCAAGGTCGACACGCAGTCGTACCGGTTGTAGTCCGCGATCCCGCGCAGGAGCTCGTCGGCCTCGTCGTCACGCCCGGCGTCGCGCAGCGCCGTGTACTCGGCGTACGCGACGACGGACGCGGCGGCGGTGGTGACGTCACCCGTGCGCAGCTCGTCGCCCATGTAGAGCGGCTCCAGCTTCTTGAGGGAGCGCGACTTGTCGGAGACGTGCAGCGCCTGCCGGACGACGGTGTAGAGGTCGACGAGGACGCCGTCGCGCAGGAGGTCGTCGACCTCCTCCTCGTAGACGCCGTGCCGTGCCGCGATGGCGAGCAGGTGGGCGCGCTCGTAGTCGGCGTAGTGGTAGACGTGCAGGCCGGGGTGCACGCGGCGGCGTGCGTTGACGTGGTCGACGAACGCGACGAGGGCGTCGCGCTCGGCGGCGAGGTCGTGCGCCCACAGGGCGTGGAACGGCGGGCGGTCTTCCGGGGTGGCGGGGCGCTCGACCCAGCCGAACAGGTAGTCGATGCCCCAGCTCGACCCGCCGGCGTCGGTCCAGAGCGGGTCGCCCTCGAAGTCGAAGAAGATGTCCCCCGGGTCGGGCGCGGGCAGCGCGAGCACGGGTGCCGGGTCGTCGAGGCGCCACGAGAGCTCGTGCGGGCCGGACGCGTCGGCCCACACGACGGTGCCGTCGGACGGACCCGTGCCGAGCTGGAGGGCAGCCTGGCGCCGCACGCGCTCGAACGTGGACGCGCTCATCCCGTCGGGTGCGGCGGCGTCGTCCGGCACCGCCGCGAGCTCGTCGACCGTACGGATCCCGGCGGCGTGCAGGCGCGCGCGCTGCCCCGCGTAGACGCCACCGACGAGCAGGACGTCGCGGTGCGCCGCGATCTGCTCGCGGCACCGGTCGCAGCGTCCGCACGCACGCACGTCGGGGTGGTCCCACGGCGCGCGACCGTCGCGCGCGAGGTGGTCCGCCGTGAGCCGCAGCAGGTGCGCGCGGCGGTCGTGGAAGACGGGCAGGAGGTCGGCGAGGCGGTGGGTCGTGCGCTCGCGCGTGCCGAGGACGAGGGACACGTCGGGGTCGACCGGGACGCCCGCGCCGAGGAGCTGGTCCGCGTAGGCCGCGAGCTGGAGCAGGGCGGGAACCTTCGCGCGACGCGCGAGCTTGGTGTCGACGACGGTGTACCGCGCGGCCCCGGCGTCGTCGGTGCCCGTGCGCACGAGGAAGTCGGCGCGCCCGTGGAACGTCCCGTCGAAGAACGCGGCCTGGTGCACGGCGTCGGCGCCTGCCTCGAGAGCCCCGAGGGTCCGGGCCTGCGCGGCGACGAGCTCGTCCCACGACAGGTGGCGCGGCGGCTCGAGGCGCACGACCCCGCGTCCGGTGGCGGGGTCGAACGGCCCGTGCTCGGCCTCGTACCGCGCGAGGACCTCCTGCTCGTGGCGATCCCCCAGAGCGGCGGTGCGCGCGAGCATCGCGTCCTCGACGGGCTCGCCGCGCGGCGCGCGGCCGAGCTGCTCGTCGAGCCGGGACAGGAACCGGAACTCGCAGTCGGCGGCCACGACGAGGTCGCTCGCCGAGTGCACGACGACGTCGGTCCGTGGCGCGGGCTGGTCGACGAGGAACATGCCTGCCGTTCTACCAGCGACCACCCACGTCGACGGGGTCCGCCGTCTCCGGCGCACGCGACCGCTCGGGCGGTGCGCCCGCGCCGTAGACCACCACGGCCACGTCGTCCCGGGCACCGCTGCCCACGAGCTGGGCGACGAGGGCGTCGGCGATGTCCTGCCGGGCGCGCGTGCCGACCACCTCCACGGCGGTCGCCGCCAGCCGTGCGAGCCCGGTCCGCAGCGACTCCTCACGGCGCTCCACGAGCCCGTCGGTGTAGAGCAGCACGACGTCCGTCGCCTCGAGGTCCACGCGCTCCTCCGTCCTGCCCGCCGACGTGGAGAGCGTCAGCGGAGCTCCGCGGGCGCCGTCGAGCCAGTGCGCCTCGCCGCCGCGGACGAGGAGGCCCGGCGGGTGCCCGGCCGACGAGTAGGTCAGCGTGCCCTCCGTCTCGTCGACGATGCCGCAGAACACCGTGGCGTACTCGGCACCCGGCAGCTCGGCGGCGAACCGGTCGAACCCGCTGACGGCCGCGGCGGGGCCCGCATCGGCGAGCAGGAGCGCACGGCCGGCGCTACGGAGCTGCCCCATGAGCGACGCCGCGTGCAGGCCGTGGCCGACGCAGTCGCCGACGAGCAGCGCCCAGCGCCCGGGCCCGAGGGGGACGACGTCGTACCAGTCGCCCCCGACCGTGAACCGGTCGTCCGCCGGCCGGTAGCGCGTGGTCCAGCGGTGCGAGGTGAGCTCGTCGGGCAGCATCGCCCGCTGCAGCGCGTCGCTCGCCGACCGCAGGTCGCGGAGCTCCCGCTCGCGCGCGACGGCGTCGCTCACGGCGGCCGCCAGCGTCGAGACCAGCAGCTGGAGGAAGGCGACCGCGGCGGCGTCGAACGGCCGGTGCGCGCCCGGCTCGAGGACGACCGCGCCGACGGGCGGCTGCGGGCCCGGGCCGGGCAGCGCGGCGACGAGCGCCGACGCGGTGGCCCGGGCCACGCCGTCCGACAGGACGAGGCGGACCAGGTCGTCGGGCACCGCGTCGGTGACCGGGACCAGGCGCCCGGGCTCGTCGCTGGAAGCGACGAGGGCCGGACCCCCGGGCGTCGCGAACCACACCCGGGCGCGCACGACGTCGGTGCTGCCGCGGAGCACGTCCACGGCGTCCTGCGCGATGCGCGCCGGCGAGCTCCCGTGCTCCTGCACGGCACGGGAGAGGCGGCTCAGCAGCGCGAGGCGACGGCGGTCGACGACCTGGTCGGTCGTCTCGGTCGCGATGTCGAGGACCCCGCGCACCACCCCGTCGTCGTCCCGCAGCGGGCTGTAGGAGAACGTGAAGTAGGTCTCCTCGACGTACCCGGAGCGCTCCATGTAGAGCAGCTGGTCGACCGTCCAGGTCGGCTCGGCCGACTGCTGCACGGACGCGAACAGGGGACCGATGTCGTCCCAGATCTCCGCCCACACCTCGCTCACCGGGGCGCCCATGGCACCGGGGTGCTTGTCGGTGCCGAGCATCGGGCGGTAGCCGTCGTTGTAGATCATCGTCAGCTCCGGCCCCCACGTGATCAGCACCGGGAACCGGGTGCTGAAGCACAGGTCGACGGCCGAGCGCAGCGCAGGGGGCCAGGTCGACGGCGGACCGAGCGGGGTCGCCGCCCAGTCGACCTGTGCGGCGAGCTCGCCGGCGGGTGTCGCCGCGGTCGCGCGGACGAACCATTCTGGTCTCACCGCGCAAGAGTAGGGGCACCGGACGACCCTCGCGCGGGCCGGGCGATTCGTCCCCCGGGCCCTGCCTGCTCCATAGTGTTTCCCGTCGATTGCCTCGTGATCCCGCGCGACAGCGCGCGTTCCCCGTCGTTCGCGCCCTCGCGGTGCCGAAGGAGGTCCCATGGCCGTGCGGTTCGTGCCGCCTCCCGGGTGGCCCGTGCCCCCGGGTTTCACCCCGACGACCGACTGGCACCCCGACCCGTCGTGGCCACCGCCCCCACCGGGCTGGGTGTTCTGGGTGGACGACGACGGGGCCGCGGCCTCCGACGCTCCCGCGCCCGTGCGACGATCGATGCGGGAGCGCGCCCCTGTCGACGACCACCCCCAGGTCGGGTCGACGATGGTCCTGCCCGCTCTGGCCCTCGCGGAGACGACGGCACCGGCCGGCGCGCCCACGCCGAGCGTCCCGCCGCGGTCGGCACCGCCGCCGGTACCGGCGGCGCGCGCGAGCCGTGCCCAGCCTGCGGGCCTGGGCCCCTTGGCGCTGCCCGCGGCGGACGACGACGGCGACCACGCCCCGGACCGCGGCCGCCGGTGGCTCGTCCCGGCCGCCGTCGGGCTCGCGGGCGTGGCCATCGGTCTGCTCGTGGGCATCGGTCTCACGCTCTCCGCGCAGGGCGAGGCGGAGGAGGCGAAGGCGGAGGCGCAGCGGGTGCAGCAGGAGGTCGCCGCGGAGCGCGCGCAGCTCGAGAGCGAGCGTGCCGACCTCGACGCGCAGCGCGCCGAGATCGACGCGGCGGCGACGGCGCTCACCGAGCGCGAGGACGCCGTCGCGAAGGCCGAGAAGGACGCCGCCGACCGGCAGAAGGAGCTGGACGAGCGGCAGTCGGACCAGGGTGGCCAGCAGAAACCTGGGAACGGCAACCAGAACGGCGGTCAGGACGGCAACCAGGACGGGAACGACGACGGCGGGTCGGGCGGGGACGACGGCGGCTGGGGCTGGGGCGACTGGGGCTGGGGCGGCTGAGCGCGGCGGTCGCACCGGGCGCCGTCCGCACGCCGGTTCCTACTTCTCCGGCTCCGGGTGCTCGGCGAGGAACGCGTAGCGGCTGAGGATCCGGGGCCAGTGGGCGAACCGTGACCGTGCCCGCTCGCTCCCCGGCGTCCACCCGCCGTGCTCGAACCGGAGCGCGGTCCCGGTGCCGGTCGGTCGCAGGTCCAGACGGACGAGCGAGGCGCGACCCGGCGGCTGGGCGAGCGTGAAGGTGTGGGCGAGGTGCGCCGTCGGCTCCCAGAGCGTGACGCGCCCCCACACGTCGTCCTCGTCCCCGTGGTTCGCGACGACCCGGCCGCCCACCTCGGGCTCGACGACGAGACCGCGGAACGATGCGGCGTCGGACGAGTACCCGGGCGGCCACCACTCGCCGATCCGGCCGACGTAGGTGTCGAACGCGACCTCGACGGGGCAGGCCAGCCGCAGCTCGTGGACGATCGGGGCGAGGCTCAAGGGGTCCTCCCGGCACATCCCGGATGCTGCGACGACTCGGTGACGACACGTTCACGAGCATTGAACTGCGCGCGGGCTCGCGCCGCTACCGGTTGCCCACGGCACGCTTCCCCCGGCGGCCGCGGTGGGTGCGCGCGGTCTCCACGAACGTCTCACGGACACGTCACCGCTTCCGGTCGCGGGACGCACGTCGCACACCGAAGGTGGGTACTGTGCTGACACGATCCACCACCTCCCCGACGCCCGACAGCGAGACCCCCATCTACGACGCCCTCGTGGTCGAGCACGAGGACATGCTCCCGCTCGTCCACCTCGGCAGGGCGCTGAGCGGCGAGATGGTGACGGTCGCACGCCCCACGGGCCTCTCGCCCCGGCTGCTCCCGGGCCACGAGGCGCCCGCGCTCCCCCGCCGACGCCGCGCGAGCTGAGCCGACCGGCCCTCCCGCGCCCCGCGAACCCGGGGTTGTGGGTCTCGGGAGCGCCGAACCCGCCCGCAACCACGGGTTCGGCGACCGACCGAGCCCCTACAGCACGTGCGCGAGGAACGACCGCGTGCGCTCGTGCTGCGGGTCGCCGAGCACCTGGTCGGGCGTGCCCCGCTCGACGATGACGCCCTCGTCCATGAAGACGACCGTGTCCGCGACCTCGCGCGCGAAGCCGATCTCGTGCGTCACGACCATCATCGTCATGCCCGAGCGCGCGAGGTCGCGCATGACGGCGAGCACCTCGCCCACGAGCTCGGGGTCGAGGGCTGACGTCGGCTCGTCGAACAGCATGAGCTCGGGGTCCATCGCGAGCGCACGGGCGATCGCGACGCGCTGCTGCTGGCCGCCCGAGAGCTGCGCCGGGTAGTGGTCGGCGCGGTCGGAGAGCCCGACGCGCTCGAGCAGCTCGGCCGCCCGGGCCCGCGCCTGCGCCCTGCTGAGCCCGCGCACCTGGACCGGTGCCTCCATGACGTTCTCGAGCGCCGTCCTGTGCGGGAAGAGGTTGAAGCGCTGGAAGACCATGCCGATGCGTGAGCGCTGCCGTGCGACCACGCGCGGGTGGAGGCGGTACAGGCGCGAGCGCCCGTCCTTCGTGACCTCGCGGTAGCCCATGAGCTCGCCGTCGACGCGGACGCGGCCGCCCGTGATCTCCTCGAGCTCGTTGATGCACCGCAGGAGCGTCGACTTGCCGGAGCCCGACGGCCCCAGCACGACGCACACCGAGCCGCGCGCCACCTCGAGGTCCACGCCGCGCAGCACGTGCACGTCGCCGAACATCTTGTGCAGGCCCTCGACCTGGACCATGGGCTGCACGTCGTGCGTCCCGCTCACGGGGTCACCTCCAGGAAGGGGTCGCGCTTGATGGTGCCGGACGCCGCGATGAGCTCCTGCTTGCTGGGCTCGCGCCGACCGCCGCCCGGGCCGCCGGGCCCGCGCCCGCGCCGTCGGGCACCCGTCTGCGTGCCGAAGCCGCGGCCGTAGTACCGCTCGATGTAGTGCTGGCCGATCATGAGGATGCTCGTGATGAGCAGGTACCAGATCGCGGCGACCATGAGGAGCGGGATCGGCAGGAACGTGCGGTTGCCGATCGCGTTCGTCGCGAACGTGAGGTCGAGCGTGAAGGGCACGGCGAGGACGAGGGACGTCGTCTTGAGCATGGAGATCGTCTCGTTGCCCGTGGGCGGGACGATGACGCGCATGGCCTGCGGGAGGACGATGCGCGTGAGGATCTTGCCGTCCTTCATGCCGAGCGCCTTCGCGGCCTCGGCCTGGCCCGGGTCGACCGACCCGAGGCCGGCGCGGACGATCTCCGCGAGGTAGGCGGCCTCGTTGAGCGCGAGACCGAGCATCGCCGCCCAGAACGCGGTGATGACGTCCTGGGTGCGGAACTCGAAGAACTCCGGCCCGAACGGGATGCCGAGGCTCAGGCGCGGGTAGAGCACCGCGAGCAGGCCCCAGAACACGAGCTGCGTGTAGATCGGAGTGCCGCGGAAGAACCAGATGTACGCCCAGCTCACCGACGTCATGACCGGGTTGTCGGACCGCCGCATGACCGCGAGGAGCACGGCCAGGACGATCGCGATCACCATCGACCCGAACGTCAGCACGAGCGTCCAGCCGACGCCGCGCACGATGTTCACGTCGCGCAGGTACAGCCAGACGACGTCCCACCGGAACTTCTCGTTCGTCACCAGCCCGTGGACCGCCATCGCCCCGAGGACGAGCAGCACGGCGGCGGAGATCCACCGCCCGGGCCGGGGGACGGGGCGTGCGTGGATACGGTCGGGCACGGGGTCGGACGTCGTGCCGTGCTGCGTGTCGTGCGCAGTGTCGCGGACGGGATCGTCGACCGGGTCGGGTCGGGCCATGGTCCACCTCGGGGTCTCGGGCTCCGGACAGGAGCGGCCGTCGCGGGAGCGCCGTCGCGCCCGCTGACGACCAGTGTGCCGGTCGCGGGCGCCCGTTCTCGTGCCGGGCGCCCGCGACGGGCGGGTCAGGGTCGGATCGTGGTCAGGTCGGGTCAGCCGACCGACGGGTTGATCTCGGCGGTGTCGAGGGCCGCGTCGCCGCTGCCCCAGCCGTCGAGGACCTCCACGAGCTGCCCGCTGTCCATGAGGGACTGCAGCGCGGCCTGGATCGCGGCGGCGAGGTCGGTCGCGTCCTTCGCGACGACGATGCCCTGCGGCGCGGAGTCGAACACGTCGCCGAGCTGCTCGATCTGCCCGCCGGTCTGCTCGATCGCGTAGCCGACGACCGGGGAGTCCGCGTACATGACCTGCGCCTTGCCACCGACGAGGTTCGTCGTGGCGTCGGCCTGGTTGTCGTACTGGAGGATGTCGATCGCCTCCTCGCCGGCCGCCTCGCACTCGTCGCTCTGCACGGCGATGTCGTCGTCCTGGACCGTCCCGGTCTGGACGGCGACGGTGACGCCGCACAGGCTCTCGGGGTCGATGTCGTCCGGGTTGCCCGACGCCACGGCGTACGCGGAGCCCGCGTTGAGGAAGGAGATCATGTTGGCCTCCTGCATCCGCTCCTCGGTGATGGTGAACGAGGAGATGCCGGCGTCGTACTTGGTGCCGAGCGCGGGGATGATCGCCGGGAAGTCGGCGGACTGGATCTCGACCTCGAGGCCGAGCGTCGCGCCGACCGCCTTGATGACGTCGATGTCGAAGCCGACCGGCGTCGTGCCGTCGTCGCCGATGAACTCGGCGGGCGCGTACTCCGTGTTCGAGCCGACCGTGAGCGTGCCCGCGGACGCGATGTCCTCCGGGAGCAGCGCGGCCGCGGCGTCGTCGACCTCGATCGTCGAGGGGTCGAACGAGGGGGGCGCCGACGTCTCGCCGTCGGTGCCGCCGGTCGCGTCGTCGGTCCCGGTCTGGGACGCGTCGGTGCACGCGGTGAGGAGGAGGGCGCTCGTCGCGGCGAGCGCGACGAGACCGGTGAGGGGAAGCTTGCGCGGGGTCGTACGCATGGGATCTCCGATCGGGGGTGGTCCGGGCAGGGGCAGCGTAGACACCGATCGTCTCTGTCGTGTTACGTCGGCACCCTGCCGCGGACGGCAGGGGAACGTACGGGGAACAGAGGACCCGGCGGTGCGCAGCACCTGCGCACGAGTGTGCGGGAACGGTGCCCGTGTCACCAAACCCGGGCGCGCATCGGTGCCGAACCGTGACGATCCCCGGTCGGCGGCTACGTGTCGCGCTCGAGGGGCGCGACGTCCTCGCGGGGCTCGTCCTCACCGCCCCGTGGGAACTCGGTGCGCTCCGGCTGCGCACGCAGCCGCAGGATCGCGGCGACGAGCCCACCCCAGACCACGACGATCGCGAGCACGAGCAGGACCACGGCCGACGCGCTCATCGCGCCACCTCCTCGTCACCGGGTCGGGCTGTCCCGGTCGTCCCTCGTGTCCCGGCGGCCCGGGTCGCGCTGGTAGCCCCGGTCGCGCCGCCCGACGGCGTCCGGCGGCGTCCGGTGTCGGGGTCGCCCGGCGGGTAGGGCGGCCAGGGCACGAAGTCGTCCGGGCTGCGGCGCCAGCGCATCGCGGTGAGCACGAGCGCGCCGAGCACGACGAACGCGATCGTGCCCCAGCCGACGAGGGCCAGGTACCAGGCGGGGTAGCCCTCGTAGCCGTCGACGAGCAGCGTGACGATGCGCGACACGAGCATGTACCCGAGCACGAGGGGGGCGAGCACGGCGACGAGCACCTGCCACCACGCGCCGAGGCGGAACGTCGAGACAGCGTTGAGGTGGTACCGCAGCTCGGGCCCGCGCCGTAGCACCCACAGCACGAGGATCGTCATGAGGACCGCGGAGCCCACGATGCCGATGTTGTTCGCCCACTGGTCGGCGGTGTCGAGCGCGATGAGCCCGGTCGTCGTGGAGAAGAGCAGCACCGAGATGATGGCGCTCACCACGCCGAGGCGCACCGACGCCTGGCGCGGCGACCAGCCGAACTTCTCCTGGAAGCCCGCGGACACGACCTGCAGGATCGACAGCAGGGACGTGAACCCCGCCATCGCGAGGGACCCGAAGAACAGGGCCCCGAAGATCGGCCCGCCCGGCATCTGCGACACGATCGCGGGGAACGTGACGAACGACAGGATGGGGCCGCTGATGCCCTCGAGCTCCCCCACCGCGATGCCCTGCTCGTGCGCGAGGAAGCCGAGCGTCGCGAACACCCCGATGCCGGCGAGGATCTCGAACGACGAGTTGGAGAACGCGACGACGAGGCCCGGCGTCGTGAGGTTGGCGCGCCGCTTGCGGTAGGACGAGTACGTGATCATGATCCCGAACGCGATGGACAGCGAGAAGAAGATCTGGCTGTACGCGGCGATCCACACGTTCGCGTCGCCGAGCGCCGCCCAGTCCGGCGTGAACAGGGCGTCCAGCCCCTCCGCGGCGCCCTCCAGGAACAGCGAGCGCACGACGAGCACGAGGAAGGCGACGACGAGCAGCGGCAGGAACACCGTGTTGGCGCGCTGCACGCCCTTCGCCACGCCCAGCGCGAGCACGACGATCGTCACGACCCACACCGCGACGAGCGGGATGAGCACCCCGGGCACGAAGTCGAGGCTCACGCCCGGGTCGGAGAGCTGGAGGTAGTCGCCCGTGAAGAAAGCCGCAGGGTCGTCGCCCCAGCGCAGGTCGAACGAGAAGACGAAGAAGCTCACCGCCCACGCGATGACCGCGGTGTAGTAGAGCGCGATGACGAAGCAGATCATCACCTGGAACCAGCCGAGGCCCTCGAGCCAGCGCGCGAGCCGCCGGAACGCCGTCGGGGCGGAGCCCCGGAACCGGTGCCCGATCGCGTAGTCGAGGAACAGGATCGGGATGCCCGCCGTCAGGAGGGCCACGAGGTACGGCACGAGGAACGCGCCGCCCCCGTTCTCGTACGCCACGCCGGGGAAGCGCCAGATGTTGCCCAGCCCCACGGCCGAGCCGATGGCCGCGATGATGAAGCCGACCTGGCCGGTCCACTCCTCGCGCGGCTGCTCCGTCCTCGGTGTCGACGACGCTCCGCCGGTCGTTCCGGTCGCTGCCACGGTCCTCCTCGGTGCCGTGCTCGCGCACGTCGCGCGCGGGCGGCGCGTCGGCGAGCCTGTCAGGTGCTCGTTCGACCGTAGCGACGACGTGGGTCCCGTGCGAGCCGAACGCCCGGCGTCGTTGCCGAACCCGGGGTTGCGGGCGGACTCGGCCTCGAGCCGACGCACTTCCCCGGGTTCGGCGTCGGGGCTCAGCCGGCGAGCAGGCGCTCCACGTAGCCGCCGAGGAACCGTCCCTGCGGGTCGTAGCGCTGCGCGAGGACGCCGAAGTGGTCGAACCGCGGGTAGAGCGTGGCGACGGAGCCCGGGTCGTGGACGAGCGCGTGGGAGAGCTTGCCCCAGTGCGGGCGCGCACCCAGCGGCAGGAGCGCGGCCTCGACGTCGGGCAGGACGCGCGCGACGTCCTCGGGCAGGGGCTTCCACGTGAGGTGGACGCCGACGGTCGGGCCGTCGAACGGGCTGAGCCACAGCGGCACGCGGTCGGCCGCGACGGACCGGATCTCGCCGACCTGCAGCAGCGGCGTGACGCGCGGCCCGAGGTCGCGCATCGCCGCGAACGCGTCCTGCGCCTTGTGGCGGGGCACGAGGTACTCGGACTGCAGCTCGTCGCCGTTGCTCGGCGTGACGTCGAGCCGGAAGTGCGGCAGGCGCTCGTTCCACGGGCCGGGCTCGCCGAGCTGGGCCGTGCAGTGCACGGGGTCGACGCCGGGGAGCGGGTGCAGCGGCGTCGTCGCGGCCGTCGCCCCGAAGAGCTCGGCCCGCGCCGCCCCGGACTCCCCCGGCGCGAGGCGCGACTTGCGCCACACCTGCTGCACGCCGTCCGGCCCCCAGTCGGTGAAGAGGCTCACCGAGTACGCCGACGCGGTGAGCTCGTCGTAGTGCGCGGTCACCGCGTCCCAGGGCAGCCCGACGTGCACGTCCTGGCGCACGTCGAACGTCGGGACGGTCGCCAGCTCGACCCGCGTCACGACGCCCAGCGCCCCGAGTGCCACCACGGCGCCGGGGAGGTCGTCGTCCCCGCGGCGCAGGGCGCGACGCTCCCCGTCGCCCGTGACCAGCTCCAGCCCGACGACGGCGCTCGCCAGCGAGCCGACCGCGTCGCCCGAGCCGTGGGTCGCCGTCGCGACGGACCCCGCGACCGAGATGTGCGGGAGGGACGCGAGGTTCTCCAGAGCACGGCCCGCAGCCTGGACGTGGCGCGTCACGTCGCCGTAGCGCAGGCCCGCCGCGACCGACACGACACCCGTGCCGGCGTCGACCTCGACGGGCGGGCGGCCGTCGTCGTACCGGTCGAGGACGACGTGCGTGCCCGTCGTGTCCGCGACGTCCCCGAACGAGTGCCGCGACCCGAGCGCCTTGACGCGCGGCGAGCGCCGCACGACCTCGACGAGCTCGTCGGGCGTCCCGGGGTGCACGACCTCGGCGGAGGAGTACGTGAGGTTGCCCGCCCAGTTCGTGGGGCGCGAGGGGTCAGGCGTCGTCGTCACGGGACCACCCTGCCACCTCCCCCGCCGAGCACGACATGAGTGTCGTCAACCGGCCGTTGCCGACCTCCATGTCGTGTTCGAGCGCGCGCAGCGTCGTGCTCGGGTGGCCGGACGACGGGGGTTGTCCCCACCCGGCCCGGGGGGCGCGCAGGGCTCCGCCGGGTCGGACGCGCCGGTTGGATCGAGGCATGACGACGAGCGCACGCCCCCGACCCGAGCCCCTGACGACCCGCCGCCCACCGGCCCACCCGGCCCCAGCCGGTTCGCCCGGACCGAGCGGCCCGCGCGGCTCGTTCCGCGGCGGCCTCGGGGTGTTCTGGGCGCTCGCGTTCGCGCTGGCCTGGGTCCCGTGGGGCGCCGCATGGCTGCTGGGCGGCGACATCGCCGACCCGGCCGTGTTCACGCTCTACGCGATCGGTGGGTTCGGGCCGAGCCTCGCGGCGGTCGTGCTGTGGTGCACGGGGCGCCGCAGCCCCCGAGCGATGCGTTGGGGCGCCGTCGGGCGCTGGCTCCCGGCCGCCGTCGGGATCGGTGCGGCCCCCGCCGTCGTGGCGACGCTCGTCACGCCGCTCCTCGGCGGCCCGACGGCGGACCTGTCCGCCGGTGCCGCCGCCGTCGCCTCGGCGGGCGGGCCGCTGATGTTCGCGCTCGTCTCGCTGTTCGCCGGCCCGCTGTCCGAGGAGCTGGGGTGGCGCGGCTACGCGCAGCCGCGACTGCGCCGTCGGCTCTCGCCGCTCGCGACGTCCGTCGTGCTCGGAGCGATCTGGGCGGCGTGGCACCTGCCGCTGTTCTTCCTCACGGGCACGTTCCAGTCGGAGCTAGGGCTCGCGAGCGTCGCAGGGGTCGTGTTCCTGTTCGCGATGATCCCGCTGTCGGTCACGTATTGGCTGGTCAGCGAGCGCCTGCGCGGCGGTGTGCCCGCCGCGGTGGCGCTCCACCTCGCGGGGAACGTCGCGCTGACGCTCCTGGCGCTCACGTCGCCCGTCGCGATGTCGGTGTACGTCGGCGTGGTCGCGCTGGCCGCGGTGGTCGTCCACCTCGTGACGCGCCCGACGACCGCCTGAGACGCCGAGAAGTGAGCATCCGCCCCGGATCTGCTCGGATCCGGGGCGGATGCTCACTTCTCGGCTCTACCGGTCGACCTGCCGCGCACGGGCAGCCCCCAGTGCTCCGCGACGGCGGCGACCTGCTCGTCGAACGCCGCCACCTCCGCAGCCGTCGGCTCGCGGCGCCACTGCGGCTCGACGACGACGTCCCGCGCCCCGACGACCCACCTCCACCGGCCGACCACGACCCCGTCGACCGCGAGCCCGTGGATGAACGAGCCGAGCCGGTCGCCGAGGTCGACCCCCTCGCCGACGACGAGCGCGCGGGTCTCGAGGTACGACATGAACAGCTCGTCGTAGCTCTGCAGCAGGTCGACGACGGGCCTGTCGGGGTCCCCGTCCGGCGCGACCGCGCGCGCGTTCGGCTCCGGCTCGAGCACGCGTTGGCCCGGCTCGGCGAGGCGCCACAGCGTCAGTCCGTCGAGCGCCCCGGAGCCGGGCACCGGCACGACCTCCCCGCCGAGCAGGCCGAGCGCGTGCCGCACGTCGGTGAGCGTGAACCCCGACCACTGCGCCACGTCCTTGACGGTCGCGTAGGCGCGGCTCGCGAGGTAGCGGCGCAGCAGCTCGACGAACGCGGCGTCGCGGTCGAACCGCTCGCCGAGCGGTCCGTAGCCCGGCGGGACGCGGTCGTCGAAGGCCGCGTAGGTCTGCTGCTTCCCGTCGAGGGGCCCGCTGATCAGCAGCCGGTCGAGCTCGGCGCGCATGAGCACGTACCCGAGCGCCATGCCCTCGAGTGGCCGCCCGTGCGCGGCGAGCAGGGCCGCCAGCTCACGGCGTGTCCGGGGCCGCTCCTGCGCGGCGGCGACGACGAGGTCGATCTCGGCGGTGTGCCCCGCCGTCCCGACCTGCCGGTACATCGTCCCGTTCGCCCGGTGCACCCGGGGTGCGCTGAGCTCGACGAGCCAGCGGGCGTCGTCGGGCCGCACGAGGTGCCACGTGGGGCGCAGGACGTGCGTGCGCAGCACCTCGCCGCGGTCGCACGCGGCGACGGCGCCCGCCGCGCCGGGGCGCGCGGCCGGGTCGAGCCGACGCGTCAGCCCCCACAGCGACGGGTGGAACTCCTGCCCCTGCACGGCCACCAGGTGCCCGACGGCGGACGGCACGTCCGGCAGGTCGGGCGCCCGCAGCCGGTGGGTCGCCAGGCGAGCGGCCAGCACGTGACGCTCGTCGACCGGCGGCGCGCCCGCGGCCGGGTCGGGCGCGGCGGTCACGACGCCACCAGGTCTCCGGCGACGACGTCGGTCCCCGTCACGCCGACGCGCACCCCGCCCTCGGCGACGGCGACGGACTCGAGCGTGACGCCGTCGGGCAGGTCGAGCGGGACGCGCAGGTCGGAGAGCGCGCGGGTGATCCCGGACGGGAGGTCGTCGACGGACACGACCCCGAGGGCGGTGCGGACCGCGACGACGTCGACCGCGAGCTCGGCCGGCCCCGCGACGCGCGGCGTGACGTCGACCGTGATCTCGGCGCCGAGCAGGTCGAACGCGAGCGCGAGCACGTCCCCGGACGCGGTGACGCCGACGTCGAGCCCCGACTGCTCCGCGACGATCTCCTGGAGCGACCCGTCGGCGATGACACCCGACGCCGTCCCGGACGCGATGCGGTACGGCTCCGACGTGCTCACGCCGTCCGCCTCGACCTGCAGGTCGGAGATGGCGTACCCGCCGAACGACGCGGTGTCGGCGGAGCCCGTGACGTGGGTGAGCTCGCCGCGCGCGAGCTGGGTGAGGAACGGGAACCCGGTGATGTCGAGCTGCGCGCCGGTGACGTCGTCGGCCTGCTGCTCGAACGCCGTCACCGCGCCGCCCTCCGCAGACCGGACGGCGACCCGGTCGACGACGACCGCCACCACGACGAGGACCACGAGCGTCACGAGCAGGCCGACCAGTCGCTTCATGCGCTCACCCTAGGCGGCCGGGTACACCGAGGTCCGCCGAACACGACCTTGCTGTCGTCGCCAGCCCGATCGCGGGACGAACCTCGTGCTCGCGGGCGACTGTCGTCGTGCTCGACCGGGACGTAGATTGCCGGGCATGACCTCTCCCCGGCACCCCTTCCGCATCGGTGTCCAGCTCCAGCCCCAGCACGCCGACTACGCCCAGCTCCGCGACGCCGTCCTGCGTGCCGAGGACCTCGGCGTGGACGTGATCTTCAACTGGGACCATTTCTTCCCGCTCTCCGGCGACCCCGACGGCAAGCACTTCGAGTGCTGGACCATGCTCGGCGCCTGGGCGGAGCAGACCGAGCGCGTCCAGATCGGCGCGCTCGTCACCTGCAACAGCTACCGCAACCCCGACCTGCTCGCGGACATGGCCCGCACGGTCGACCACATCAGCGGCGGCCGGCTGATCCTCGGCATCGGTGCCGGCTGGTTCGAGAAGGACTACGACCGGTTCGGGTACGAGTTCGGCACCGCCGGGTCGCGCATCGCCGACCTCGCGGAGGCCCTGCCGCGGATCAGGGCGCGCTGGGCGGAGTCGAACCCCGCGCCGACGCGCGAGATCCCCGTGCTGATCGGCGGCGGCGGCGAGCGCAAGACGCTGCGCATCGTGGCCGAGCACGCGGACGTGTGGCACTCGTTCGGCGACGCCGAGACCCTCGCGCGCAAGAGCGCGGTCCTCGACGAGCACGGCGCGGCCGTCGGTCGCGACACCGCGGCGCTCGTCGAGCGCTCGGTCGCGGTGTCCAGGCCGCCGTCGGAGTCGGCGGAGGCGCTCGTCGCCGCCGGCGCCACGCTGCTCACCGTCGGCACGAGCGGCCCCGACCATGACCTCACGCTCGTCAAGGAGTGGGTCGCCTGGCGCGACGCGCAGGGCTGACCCGGAGGTCTCAGCATGTGATCGCGTACGGCGTCCCGGAACAGCGCCGTCGGTCGCGGGGTTGCGCCAGTCATGGCCCCCACGCCCCCCGCGACACTCGCGCCGACCGCGCCCGTCGCGACCGCCTCCGCTGAGCTGCCCGTCGCCACCGAGCCGGCAGCCTCGGCACCCGCGGACCGGTCCACGAGGCCCGCGCGCATCAGCGCGGGCCTCGTGCTGCTCCTGTCCGCCCTCACCGCGATCGGCCCGCTGACGATCGACCTCTACCTCTCGGCGTTCCCGCTCATCGTCGACGAGCTGGGGACGACCGCGTCGCGCGTCCAGCTCACGCTCACGGCGACCCTCGCCGGGCTCGCGCTCGGGCAGCTCCTCATCGGCTCGGTGTCCGACGCGATCGGCCGCCGTGCCCCCCTGCTCGTCTCGCTCGCCGTCTACGTCGCCGCATCGGTCGGGATCGTCTTCGCCGGCTCCGTGGCGATGCTCACGGGGCTGCGGTTCGTGCAGGGCCTGGCCGCCGCGGCCGGGATGGTGCTGTCCATGGCCATCGTGCGCGACCTGTTCGACGGCATCCAGATCGGCAAGGTCATCGCACGGCTCATGCTCGTCGTCGGCGTCGCGCCGATCCTCGCGCCGACGATCGGCGCCCAGTTCCTGCGCTTCGGCTCGTGGCGCGGCATGTTCGTCGCGCTCGCCGTCGTCGGGGTCGCGCTGTTCGTCGTCGTGCTGCTGCGGCTGCGCGAGTCGCTCCCCGTGGAGCGGCGACGCACGGGCGGGACGACGGCGGCGCTGCGCTCGTACGGGTCGCTCGTCACCGACTGGTCGTTCATCGGCCTCGCGCTCATCTCCGGCTTCTACATGGCCGCGATGTTCACCTACATCTCCGCGTCGACGTTCGTCTTCCAGGACTACTTCGGCATGTCGGCGCAGCAGTACGCGGTCGTGTTCGGGATCGGCGCGGTGTCCGTGACGGCGGGCAGCCAGATCAACGGCGCGCTCGTCGGCCGCGTGGCGCCCGAGCGCATCCTGCAGGGCGCGATCGCCGCCGGCTTCGTGCTCTCGGGCGCGCTCCTCGTCGCCGCGCTCGCGGGCGGCGGGCTCGCGTGGCTCGTCCCGCTCATCGTCCTCACGCTCGGAACCGCGGGCTTCGTCATGCCGTCCGTCCCGGCCGTCGCGCTCGAGCGCAACGCGCACCGCGCCGGCAGCGCGGCGGCGCTGCTCGGCGCGCTCCAGTTCGGCGTCGGCGCGGTCGTCGCCCCGGTCACGGGTCTGCTCGGCGGCTCGCCGCCGGTGACCATGGCCGCGGTGATGTTCGGCGTGGTCACGGTGGCCGGCGCGCTCCTGCTCGGCGTCCGACGCACGTTCGGCGCCCCGATCACAGCCGACGACGCGGTGCCGCCCGCAGTCGCAGCGGCCGTCGCCGACGCCCGCGCCTGAACCACCCGCCCGACAACCACCCGCCCGACCACGACTCTGCGCGCGGTCGAGCACGACGTTGCTGTCGTCATCCAGCGAATGACGACGGCAACGTCGTGTTCGGCGCGGAAGATGGGGATGTGATGCCCGACCCGACTCCGGACGACCCCGCCTTTCCGCTCGCGGCCCGCGAGGCGCCGACGCTCGCGGCGCTCGACGCGCACCTCGTCGAGTGCCGCGCGTGCCCGCGCCTCGTCGCGTGGCGCGAGCACGTCGCCGAGGTCAAACGTGCGTCGTTCCGCGACGACGACTACTGGGCCCGGCCCGTGCCGGGATTCGGGGACGAGCGCGCGGGGATCGTCGTCGTCGGCCTCGCGCCCGCGGCGCACGGTGCCAACCGCACCGGGCGCATGTTCACGGGCGACCGCAGCGGCGACTTCCTCTTCGCCGCGCACCGCACGGGCCTGGCGAGCCAGGCGACGTCGGTCTCCGCCGACGACGGCCTGCGCCTCAGCGGGATCCGCGTCACCGCGCCCGTCCGGTGCGCCCCGCCCGACAACAAGCCGCTCCCCGAGGAGCGGCGCCGCTGCGGGCCGTACCTCGAGCGCGAGATCGAGCTCCTCGACGCGACGGTGCGCGTGGCAGTGGTGCTCGGAGGGTTCGGGTGGCAGGCGCTGCTGTCCACGCTCGCCGAGCAGGGATGGGACGTCCCGCGGCCCCGCCCGCGGTTCGCGCACGGCGCGGAGGTGACGCTGCGCCGTCATTCACCCGGGCGCGGCGTGCCCGACGACGCCCCTGCGGCCGGGGCGCAGAGCCTCACCCTCCTGGGGTGCTTCCACGTGAGCCAGCAGAACACGTTCACCGGGCGCCTCACACCGCAGATGCTCGACGACGTGCTGTTACGGGCGCGCGACCTCGCCGACCTGGGCACACCCGCCCGACCGACCGCCGAGTGATGCACTTCCGTTCGAGTGATGCACGCGAGAGTGCATAGCTCGAACGGAAGTGCATCACCCGGTCGGTGCTACCGGGCCGCCGTCGCGGTCGACTGGCGGCGCGGGGCGTCCGCCCAGCGGCGACGCTCGGCCACGCGCGGCGCGACCCGCCCCACGAGCCGGAGCTGTTCGCGGCGCTCGATGACCTCCATCCGCCGCAGCTCACGCTCGAGCGGGGACGATGCTGCTGACATGCTGATCTCCTTCGACGGCACCGGGCGTTCCTCTCTGCCCGCGGCGGGCGTCCACCCGTCCATGACGCGCGACGCCCCCCAACCGTTGGGTCGCCCTCCTGCCCCCGCAGGAGAGACTGCCGAGCCGCCGTTTCGTGACACGGCGTCGGCGTGGCGGCGCCCTACGCCGTGGGGCGCGCGGAAGGGTCGTACTGGTCCGCGAAGTCCTCGGTCGGCGGGATCGGCGTGATGACGTCGATCAGCACGCCGTTCGGGTCGGCCGTGATGAAGTGCCGCTGGCCGAACGCCTCGTCGCGCAGGGTGCGCAGGACCGGGAGCTCGGCGGCCACGAACCGTTCGTGGACGGCGTCGACGTCCTCGACCTCGAAGTTCAGCAGGAGGCCGGCGACGCGCCCGCGCCCGACCTCCGGGATCGTCTCGTGGTCACCGTCGAGCACGGCGAGGTTCACCGACTCGTCGTGGGTGGACTGCAGGTGCACGTACCAGTCGCTCGTGAAGAGCGGCCGGAAGTCGAGGTGCTCGACGTAGAACGCTGTGGTCCCGGCGACGTCGCTCGTCATGATCACCGGGTAGTAGCTCGTGATGCGCATGGTCTCGTCCTCTCGTCCTCTCGGCCGGGCGGCTGTCGGGCCGGCATCGGCGCTCATAAACATACAGCCTGTCTGTAGATCGATACTGACGTACAGTCTGTCGGTATGCAAGAGGTCCGACGCACCAATGTCGAACGCACCCGCACGACGCGCGCCGCGCTGGTCGCCGCCGCGCGCGAGCTCTTCGTCGCGAACGGGTACGCCGCGACGTCGACGCCGCAGATCGCCACGGCCGCGCGCGTCACGCGCGGTGCGCTCTACCACCACTACGTGGACAAGCAGGACCTGTTCCGCGCGGTCGTCGAGGCGGAGGCCGCCGCCGTCGCGACCGAGATCGAGCACCGCACGGGATCCCCGGGCGCCGACGACCCCGACACCCTGGACGCTCCAGGCGCCGACGACCCCGCCGCGGCCCGGCGCGGACTCGTGGACGGCGCGCGCGCCTACCTCGACGCGATGGGCGTCCCGGGACGCACCCGGCTCCTGCTCGTCGACGCCCCCGCCGTGCTCGGCGCCGCGGAGGTCGACGCGCTCGACGCCCGCCACGCACGCCGCACGCTGCGCGAAGGGCTCGGCGCCGCGCTCGGCGAAGCGACGCGCGAGCCGGGGGCCGAGGCGCCGCGCGTGCGGAGCGACAGGGGGCCGGACGACGCGCGGCTCGACGCGCTCACGCTCCTGCTCTCCGCGGCGTTCGACCGCGCCGCCCTCGCGATCGAGACGGGGAGCGCGCCGGGCGCGGTCCGGGCCGCCGTGACGGAGCTCGTGGAACGGGTGTGCGCACCACCTCCCGCGGGACGACGCGAGGACGCACGGGGCGGGCTGCGCCCCTGATCGCGGTCCCGCGTGCGGGTGAGCCTGGTCCCCTCGGCGGGTGATCCTCCGGCGTCCGGCGCGAGCCACGGTGGAACCACCCACCACTGGAGGAGACATGGCCGCACCGCGCACCACACCCCACCCCCCGCCGTCCGCAGCCCCAGAGGGCACGGCCACCGCACCCGGTGCGCCGGTCGCGGTCGGCCGCCGCCTCACGGTTGCCTCGCTCGCCGCGTCCGCCGCGACGACGGCGCTGCTCGCCGTCTTCGTGGCACGCCCCGACCTCGATCCGCTCCAGGAGGAGGGCGTGCTCGGGCAGGCGCTGCTGTCGGGCAGCGCCCTCACGTGGGCGCTGCTCGCCGTCGGGCTGCTCGGCGTCGCGACGGCGGCCACCCTCGTGGCGCGCCGCGACCGTCCGCTCCGGCGCGGGGCGACTCGCGTCGTCACGGCCGTCGCGGCGCTCCAGGTCCTCGGCTTCGGCTTCCTCGCGCAGGGGTCGGGGACGCTGAGCGTCGCGGGCTATCTCACGTCGCTGCTCGTGCCGTTCCTCGTCGTGGTCGTGGCGGTGCAGGTGTTCCGCACGCGTCCGTCGTGGCGGGTGCCGGTCGTGATCGGCGGGGTGCTCGCCGTCGTCGGCGTCGTGGTCGCGCGCGACGCGTTCGGGACCTGGTTCGACAACGTCACGGCCGCACTGTGGCGCGATCGCTGGCCCGTGCTCGGCGTCGTCCTCACCCTCACGACCGCCACCGCGTGGGCAGGCCTCCTCGCGGTGCGCGCCTGGCAGACCGGCTCGCTGCGCGGCGCCACAGCGTGGGTGACCCGGCACCGACGTCTCTTCACGATCCTCGCCGCGCTCGGCCCGCTGCCGTACGCCCTGGCTCGTCTCACCTGGATCACGCCCTGGCCGCAGGCCGGCGGTGAGGGCCTCGAGCTGTCCGTCCGGATCCAGGGCCTCGCCCTGTCCTCCGGGGCGTGGCTCGGGTTCGTCCTCACGCTCGGCCTGATCCTCCCCTGGGGCGAGCGGTTCCCGCGGTGGTTCCCCGGCCTCGCGGGCCGGTCCGTCCCGCCTGCCGCGGCGATCGTCCCGGGCGCCGCCGTCGCCGTGATGCTCTGCGGCGCCGCGATCCCGCTGCTCGCGCTCATCGGCCCCCTCGGTGCGCTGCTCTTCCCCGCCTGGTTCTGGGGACCGATGCTCGCCCTCGCCGTCTGGGGGTACGCCGGCCACCGTGCCGGCGTGCTGGAGCGCGACGACGCGGCGGGGACCGGCGGAGGTGCGCGGCGGACCTGGGCGGCGAGCGTCTCCGCAGGTCCGGACGCCGCGCGGTAGGCTCCCCGTGCGCGCCCGGGTCCGGTGCGCACGGACCCGGCGCAAGGAGGCACTCGGTGGACAGGCGGACGCTCGACCTCGCGGTACCGATGGTGTTCGGCGCTCTCGTCGCATGCTCCGCGATGTGGTTCCGTGGGGCGCTCGTGCCGATCTGCGTCGTCGGCGGGATGCTCACCGGCCTCTACTGGTCCGCGCTGCGCCAGAAGCTCCCGGTGGAGAACCCGCCGCGCGGGTCGGCGACGTACGGCCCGGGAGCGCAGGACGCGCCGACCGCGCCGGAGCCCGGGGACCGCACGCGGGACCGCCCGGCCCGCGACGACGACCCGCCGTACGGCTCCGCCTGACCGACGTCAGCGCACGCCGACGACCTCGATGGGGCCGGCCGGCGCCCCGCTGCGCACGACGGGCAGGCGCCCGCCCATCCCGATCATCTCGAGCAGCTCGACGATGCTCGGGGACGGGTCGCGCAGCACGACCTCACGCCCCTCCTCCTCGCCCATCATGTAGAGCTGGATGATGAACGCGATGCCCGAGGAGTCGATGAAGGTCACGTCCGCGACGTCCACGACGACGCGTCCCCGCGTGTCGATGACGTAGGACATCGCCTCGCTCGCACGATCGCGCAGGGCGGCGTCGACCTCTCCCCACATCGAGACCACGACGCCACCGTCCGCCGGGGCGTAAGCGATCCCGCTCGTCCGGTCGATCGCGCTGCCTGAGTCCGTCACGGTCCAGCTCACCGTCTTTCGAGTCGTCCTGCGTCTGCCGCCGGTCCTCCTCGGGCAACGCCCGGTGCCGACGGCGTGTTCCCCGCGCGCCCCGCGGGACTCCTCCGGGCCACCTGTCGACGGTCGACCACGACCGGAGCACCACGAGTGTGCACCCGTCGCGCCGCGCGCACCACCCCCCGGAAGCAGGGTCTGCGACCTTCCCGAAACCCTCACATCCGGGCGGCGGGAGCGACGCGCGTGGGCGTCACAGCGGCTCGGTCACGTCCGCGACCTGCGCGTCGAGCGCCCCTACGAGCTCGCGTCCGTCGACGGTCGCCGCCACCCCGTGCGCGCCGGCGCCGATCGAGACCGGGTGCCCGACGCCGTCGGGCGCGATCCGCGCGTCCGCCACGACAGGCCAGGCCCGGGTCGCACCGAACGGGGTGATGGTCCCGCGCTCGTACCCCGTGACGTCGCGCGCGACATCCTTGTCCGGCATCGACAGGCGCGAGACGCCGAGCAGCGTCCGGAGCTTCGGCCACGAGATCTGCCGGTCGCCCGGGACGAGGACGAAGAGGAAGTCGTCGTCCGCGCGGCGCACGACGATCGTCTTGAGGACGCGCGACGGCTCCACGCCGCGCGCGGCCGCCGCCTCCTCGAGCGACCCGACGCGCCCGTGCCGCGTGATCGTGAACTCGATGCCCGACGCCTCCAGCGCCGCGACGGCGCGCTCGCTGCTCATGCCTCGACCCTAGCCGGGCGCAGGTCACACGTCGTCGAACTCGGTGACGACCGTGCGCCAGTACTCCGCGCCGTCGCGCGTGCGGTGCACGAGGCCGGCGTCGACCATCGCGCGACGCAGCGACACCGGGTCCGCCGCCCGGGACGCGAGGCGCTTCGTCAGGGTGAGCTCGGTGACGGGCTCCTCGAGCGGGAGCACCTGGGCCGCGAGGTACCGGACGACGAGCTGCCGGTCGCGCAGCCGCTTCGGGCTGCGCAGGAGGCGACCGTCGGTGAGGAAGCGCTCGGGGCCGCTGGGCTGCGGGGACGGCGTCGTGGCCAGCAGGGCGGCGAACCGCTCGGGCGCCGCGCGGAGGAACCCGGCGTCGTCGCGCACGACGACCCCCGCCGCGAGCAGCGGCGCGAGCCGGCGCCGGTCGTCCGTGGACAGGGTCGCCTCCGCGGGCCCGTCGGTCACGACGCGCGCGAAGAGCTGCAGCCGGTCGGCGTCGGCGAGCGACGCGACGACTTGCTTCCACGTGTTCTCCTGCTGACGTGCGATCTCCGGCTCTCGGTCCACACCCACGACCGTAGGCGCCGCCGGGCACCGGGGGCCAGCACGTTGTCAGCGCCCCACGGACCCCTGGACCCGCTCGGTGCTGACAGGCCGTACGGGCCGCGAGTTGTCAGCACTCCACGGGTACACAGGCCCGCGGAGCGCTGACGCGGCCGGGCTCACGCGAGATGCACGACGGCGCCGGTCCAGCGCCGTCGCAGCCACCGGTCGTGCGACGCCACGACGACGGCGCCCGGCCAGTCCTCGACCGCGTCCATGAGCTCGCCCGCGAGCGTGAGCGACACGTGGTTCGTCGGCTCGTCGAGCAGCAGGACGTCCGGAGCCTGGGTGACGAGCATCGCCAGGACCACGCGACGGCGTTGTCCCACCGACAGGTCCGCGAGGGGCCGCCCGAGGTCGCGGGGCGCGACGAGCCCGTGCGCGTCGACCTGCGCGTCGCGCGCGTCCGCCGGGTCGACCCCCTGCACGATGGCGAGCAGCTCGCGGGGCGTGCGGGCGTCGTCGTGCAGGTGCACGTCCTGCTCGAGCAGACCCACGCGAGCGCCGCGCGCCCGGCCGACCGTGCCGGCGTCGGGCACGAGGTCGCCCGCGAGCAGGTGCAGGAGCGTGGACTTCCCGGCGCCGTTGGCACCCGTGACGAGCAGCCGGGTGTCCCGGGAGACCTCGATCGAACGGACCCCGGACCTCACCATGTCGAGCCGGTCGGCCCGCTCGCCCGTCCCGGCGTCCGGTCCCGAGTGCCCGTCCCCGTGCACGACGACGTCCCGCGCCCACGCCACGAGGTCGCCCCCGCCGAGCGTGCCCAGGCTCCGCGGCGGTGCGAACCGCAGCGGCGCGGGAGGCTTGCGCACCTGCACGCGCTCGAGCGTGTCCAGACGCAGGCGCGCGTTGCGCACCCGCCGCGCGACCTGGCTCTGGACCCGCTCACCCTTGAAGTCGTAGAGGATCTTCGCCTGGTTGCCGCGCTCACGGTCCTTGCTCACGTCGCGCGCCGTGACCGCGACGGACCGGCGCAGCTCGGCGAGCTCCGCCTGCTCCGCGACGAAGCGCTGCTCCCAGCGCTCGCGCTCGACGCGCTTGGCCTCGAGATAGTCGCTGTACGTACCGCCGTAGAGCGTGGCCGTGCCGCCGGGTCCGGTCCCGTCCGCGCGCCCGCCCGCACCGGGGGCGCCCGTCGACCCGGGACGCAGCGGCTCCGCGACGGGGTCGAGGTCGAGGATCTCGGTGCACACCTCGTCCAGGAACACGCGGTCGTGGCTTGCCAGCACGACGGCGCCCGGCAGGGCGCGCAGCGCGGCGGCCAGGAACTCGGCGGCCTGGTCGTCGAGGTGGTTCGTGGGCTCGTCGAGGAGCAGCGCGCCCGGCTGGCGGACGAGCAGCGCCGCGAGGCCGAGCCGCGTGCGCTGCCCGCCCGAGAGCGAGCCCACCGGGCGGGTCGCGACCCCGTCGACGTCCAGGCCGAGGCCGGCGAGCATGCGCGCGGCGCGCGCGTCGGCGTCCCACACGTCCGCGAGCTCGGCGCGGGCGAGGGCCCGCGCGTACACGTCCTCGGTATCGGGTCCGGATGCCCCGGAGGTGCTCGACGACGACGCCGACAGCGCCGTAGCCGCTGCCTCCAGGTCGCGCTCGATCGCCCGGACCTCGGCGAGCGCGTCGTCGACGACCTCCCGCACGGTGCTCGACGGCGGGTACGGGAACTCCTGGTGCAGGAACCCGAGGTCGGGCGGCCGGGTGACCGTGCCGCCGTCGGGCACGGTGACGCCTGCGAGGACGCGCAGGAGCGTGGACTTGCCGACGCCGTTCTCGCCGACGAGGCCCGTGCGGTGGCCGGGGTCGACGGCGAGGTCGACACCGCGGAGGACAGGTCGGCCGTCGTAGGACACGCGGACGTCGGACGCGCGCAGGACGGGGGTACGGGGGGCCATGGGGGGATCACCTACCTGGTGCCCGGCGGGCAGCGGGCGCGCGCGGTCCGAGGGACGTGCGGCGCGGGTGCCTCGGCGACGGGCTCGACGGGACGGAGCGGTCGGGGCAGGTGAGGATCACATCGTCGTCGAGGCTACGCGTCGCCGAGTCATGGCGTCACGCGAATTACCGCCCGCCCGCGCGCGCTCCGGCAATCGACATGTGCGGACGACCACGACGTCAGTGAGCCGGCGTCTCCGTGACCGCGTCCGTCGGCGCCGACGTCTCAGGCGCGTCCCCCGTCTGCGGGTCCGTCGGTTCGACAGGCGGCTCGGTCGGCGGGTCCGTCGGTTCGACAGGCGGGTCCGTCGGGTCCGTCGGCGGGTCCGTCGGATCGGTCGGCGGGTCCGTCGGGTCCGTCGGCGGGTCCGTCGGGTCCGTCGGCGGGTCCGTCGGGTCCGTCGGCGGGTCCGTCGGATCGGTCGGCGGGTCCGTCGGATCCGTCGTCGGCGGCGGGTCCGTCGGGGTCGTGGGCGGATCCGTCGGGGTCGGCGTGGGGGTCGGCGTCGGGGTCGGGGTGGGCTTCGGTGCCGGGGCGGGCGTCGAGGGGGTCGGCGCGACCGGACCGCCCGGCGTCGTCGGTGCCGTCGGCGTCGTGGGCTCGCCCGGCGTGTAGCGGTCGGGCATCTTGCCCGCGCCGAAGAACTCGAAGTGCCACGGCTCCGGCTTGGACCCGTTCGGCCGCGCCCAGCCCGGGTTGTCCCACCCGTAGTCGGGGGCGTGCATACGCAGCCACACATACTCGGCCGACGTCCCCGACGGCACGTTCCCGCCGATGTCGATCGCGAGGCCCCACCCGTGCTGCGAGGTGCCCGGCACGGCGGCGAGGTACGGCTTGATGGCCTTGAGGCGCACCTGGTCGTCGTACGGCCGGTACGCGTCCGTGATCTTCAGCGCGTAGCCGAACTCCTTCTGGAACTCCGCCGCGAGCGCCTCAAGCTGCTCCGCGGCGTCGCAGCGCAGCGACTTCCCGGGGGCGAAGTCGAGCTCGCACAGCGCCTCGGGCGGGATGCGCCCGTTCTCGTAGCTCGCCGTGGAGTCCGCGTACTTCGCGACGACCTCGGCGAGCCGCTCCGCGAGCGTCGTGCCCGCGAGCGGAGCGGTGGCACCGGTGCCACCAGCGGGGACGACTCCGACGGGGAGGATGTCAGAACCGAGCAGCTCCGCGAGGCGCGTCGCGGCGCCGATCACGGTCTCGAGCGTGACGGAACCGTGCCCGTGGTCGTCGTCGGCGTGCTCGTCGGCCTCGTCGTGAGATCCCTCGTCGGCGGTGCCGTCGAGCTCGCCGGGGGCGACGCCGTCCGGCGCCGGGACCGCGTCCTCGGGCAGCGTGCGGTCGCCCGGTGCGGTCGCCCCGCCCGGGTCGGACGGCGTCGCCCCGTCCTGCGCGGCCGGGCCCGGCCCGGGAAGGGTGGGCGACGGGCTCGGCGACGTCGGGGACGGCGACGGGCTCGGCGACGTCGGGGACGGCGACGGGCTCGGAGAAGCTGACGGGGCGGGCGCGGGCGACGGTGTCGACGACGTGTGCGCGGCACCGGCGGTGCTCGCCGCAGGGTCGCCCGCGGCGTCCACGGACGACGGCTCCCCGCCCGTCCGCGGGTCGTCGGTCCCCGTATCGTCGGGCACCGTGTCGTCGGGCACCGTGGGGCCGGTCGCCGGGTCGTCGCTGCCGGGCGTGCCGTCCTCGTCCTCCGTCGTCCCGCCGGTGCTGCCACCGGGCTCGGCGGGGGCCGGGATCTCGGGCACCTCGGCGCCGTCGAGCGACTCCCCCAGGTCGAGGTCGTCCTCGGGCACGACCTGGACGGGTATGCGGCGCGCGGCGTCCTGCTGCGCGAGGTACGTCGCGAGGAGCAAGCCGAGCTCGGAGCGGGCCTGCTCGACCGGGACGGTGACCTGGTCGGACTCGAGCGCGTTCGCGGTCGCGAGCACCTCGATCGCGCCCTCGAGCTGCTGGTCCTCGTCGAGCCCGGCGCCGAGGCCGCTCGAGAGGGCGGACACGGGGGTGGCGTCGGACACGCCGCCGGCGAAGAAGGATGCCCCCGCCTGCGGTTGCGCGCTGCCCGCGAGGGCTGCGACGAGCGCGATGCCGAGCGCCGACGAGATGAGGACCTGCGAGACGGTCCGGGCCCGCCTCCCGACGGGATCGGGCGTCGCGGGCACGTTGTCTCCCGTGCCCTCGTGGTCCGCCGTCGACGTGCTCACCGATGCTCCCGTGCGTCGTTCCGTCTCGCGGGCTCCGCGGTGCCGACGCGCACCGGTCCGGCGCGTCGTCGTGCATGACGCGGCCTCGGATCGGTGTGCCGTGCGCCACACTGCCCTCGTCCCGCCTACCGTAACACCGTGTCCACGAGCCTCTCACCTCGTCCACAGGAGCCCGATGGACAATGGCCCCATGAGTGCATCCACGCGTCGTCGCAGGTCAACGTCCCACGTCCTCGCCCTCTCGACGGCCGTCGTCGTAGCCGCCGTCCTCGCCGGCTGCGCCGAGGACGGTTCGGTGAGCGTGCCGGAGTTCACCCTCACGGGCGACGGCGTCGAGCAGCTCCTCGACGACGCCCGGTCCCAGGCGGAGACGATCGGCGACGACGTCCGCTCGCTCACCGACGACCTCGGGTCGCTCTCGGGCGACGCGCGGACCCGCGCCGAGGACGCCGTCACGGCGGCGCAGGAGGCGGCGGACGAGGCCCGGGCAGCGGCGGACGAGGCCGCGGCGGCCACCGAGGACACCCGCGCCGAGGCCGAGCAGCGGCTCGCCGACGCGGAGGCTGCGCTCGAGGACGCCTCCACGGAGCTGGAGGACGTCGCGGGCTCGCTCCCGGACACGGACGCGACGGTCCGCGACGGGATCGAAGACCTGCGCACGCAGGTCGACGAGCTGCGCGCGAGCCTGGACGAGTCGACCGGCTCCTGAGGCGGCCGGCACCCACGGGGCCGCGCCCCGTCCCACCTCACCCGAACCGGTCGAGCAGCTCCGCCGCCTGAAGGTCACCCTGGGTGGCGGCGTCGCGCCACAGCGCCATCGCCTCGGCGACCCGCCCTGCGCGCAGGTGCAGGACGCCGAGGCTCGTGCGGGCGCCCGCGTCGCCCACGAGCGCGGCCTGCTCCAGCAGGTCCTCGGCGTCCGGCCCGCGCCCCGCCCGGACGTAGAGGTCCGCGAGCGCCGACGCGACCCGCACCTCGCCCGCCTCGGCCCAGCTCTCGAGGAGCGCGACGGCGCCGTCGGGTCCCAGCGAGCCGGAGAGCGCGTGCTCGACGGCGGCCTCCCAGCTCTCCGTCGCCGCCATGGCGGCGACGCCCGCAGCGGCGTCCGGTTCGCCCAGGGCGGCCAGGACGCGGGCGAGCCGCACGGGCGCGCCCTCGACCCCCTGCGCGAGCTCGTACCAGCGGCGGGCGGCGTGCAGGTCGCCGCGCTCCTCGGCGACCTGCGCCGCCATGAACGCGCCGTGCTCGTCGCCCGCGAGCCCCGCGAGCTCGAAGCACCGGAACGCCTGGGCGTCGTCGCCCGTGCCGAGGTGCGCCACGCCGAGCCGGTAGACCGCGCCCGGCACGCCGTGCTCCACGGCGGCCTCGTAGAACGGGACGGCGGCCGCGGGGCTGCCGAGCACGCACAGGTCGTCGCCGATCGCGACGAGCTCGGCCGGGTCGTCCGGGTGCAGGTGCCCGACGGCGGTCCGCAGGTCCGCCAGCGCGCGCAGCACCTCCTGGTCGGCAGTCTGGTCCGTGGTCGGCATGCGGCAGCACGTCCTTCCGGCCCCTGCGTCGAATGTGGACGCACGATAGCGCACCGCGGTGTCGTCCAGGTCACACCCGCGGCCTCGTCGGCTCGCGCTGCTCGTCCCGCTGCACCGGACCCGGCGAGGACGAGGGCCGGTTCAGGGCTGCGCGAAGCGCACCTCGGCGCGCAGGCCACCGAGCGGGGACTCCCCCAGGACCACGTCGTCGCCGTGCTCGCGGGCCGTCTCGCGCGCGATCGCCAGGCCGAGGCCCGTGCCGCCCGCGTCGCGCTCGCGCGCCTCGTCGAGGCGGGTGAAGCGCTCGAAGACGCGTTCGCGGTCGGCCGCCTCGATGCCCGGTCCGTCGTCGTCGACGACGAGGCTCCCGGCCCCGGCCGTCACGCGGACGCGGGACGTGGCGTGCCGGACGGCGTTGTCGACCAGGTTGCGCAGGATCCGGGCGACGGCGGCCCGGTCGCCCCGGGCCGTGGCCGTGCCGTCCACGACGACCGCCACCGCGACCGGGCGCTTCGCCGACCCCTCCCCGGAGGCGGCGACGACCTCGTGCGCCAGCGCGCCGAGGTCGAGGTCCTCGTCGACGACGGGCAGCGCGCCGAGCCTCGCGAGGACGAGGAGGTCGTCGACGAGGGCCTGCAGGCGCCGGACCTCGTCCTCGAGCTCGACGGCGAGCTCGTTCCCGGGGTACGCCGCGGGGTGCAGCCGTGCGACCTCGATGCTCGTGCGCAGCGCCGCCAGGGGCGAGCGCAGCTCGTGCGCCGCGTCGGCGACGAACGACCTCTGCCGCGCTGCGGCCGCCTGCAGGCTGTCGAGCATCGCGTTGAGAGTGCGGGCGAGCGCCCCGAGCTCGTCGTCGGCGCGCGGCACGGGGAGCACGCCCGGTCCCCCCGACCGGGCGATGGCGTCGGCGCCCCGCCGCAGCTCCTCGACGGGGGACAGCGCCCGTCCCAGCACCGACCAGATCACCCCCGCCGCCACCAGCGTGAGCAGCGGGACGACGACGGCGAGCGAGACGCGCAGCGCCCGGACCACCCCCTCGACCTCCCGCAGCGGCATGCTCGCGACGGCGGTGACCCCGTCCGACCCTGCGACCGGGACGACCGCGACCCGCGCCGCGGCGTCGTAGGCGCTGCGGTCCGTGCCGACCACGTGCACGTCGTCCTCCGCGACGGCCTCGGCGCGCAGGGCCGAGAGCTCGTCGGCGGGCAGGACCGGCAGGGTCCGGCTCGCCGACGCCGAGGACGCCAGGACGTCGCCCGCCGGGCCGACGAGCTGCACGACCTCTCCCGGCTCGGAGACCGGCAGCACGTCCGGCACCTGGTCGCTCGCCGCGAGCCGGGCGACCAGCTGCGCCCGCTCGCGCGCGATGTCGTCCAGCGCGGCGACCCGTCCGCCCGACACGACCGAGGACAGGGCCAGGGCGCCGACGACGAGCGCCGCCGCGAGGAGCACCGATGCCAGGACCGTGAGCCGGGCGCGCAACGACCACGTCGCCCGCGCGGCCCTCACCGGGCCCCCGGGCAGGTCACGACGTCACGGGCACGGGTCCCGCGGACGTCGGGGCCACCGCCAGCCGGTAGCCGGCGCCGCGCACGGTCTCGATGACGCCCTGGCCGAACTTGCGCCGCAGGTAGCCGACGTAGACCTCGACGACGTTGAGGCCGTCCCCCGCCGCGTCCCACACGTGGTCGCGCAGCTCGCCCTTGCTCAGCACCTGTCCCGGCCGGCGCATGAAGTACTCGAGGAGCGCGAACTCGCGCGCGGTGGTCACGACCTCGTACCCGCGCTGGGTCACGACGCGCGTCGCCGGGTCCAGGGAGAGCTCGCCGACCGTGAGGACCGCCGGCCGCGGCTGCGGTCCGCGCCGCACCAGGGCCCGCACCCGCGCCACGAGCTCGACGAACGAGAACGGCTTGGTGAGGTAGTCGTCGGCGCCGAGGTCGAGACCGTCGGCGATGTCGTACTCCCCGTCCTTGGCGCTGAGGATCAGCACGGGCGTCCAGACCCGGAGCTCACGGAGCCGGGCGACCACGTCGTACCCGTTGAGGCCGGGCAGCATGATGTCGACGAGGACGGCGTCGAACTCGCCCGACGCGGCCAGCTCGAGACCCCGCCGCCCGTCGAGCGCGACGTCGACGGCGAACCCCTCGGCCAGCAGGCCGCGTCGCAGCGCCTTCGCGACACCCCGCTCGTCCTCGACCACCAGCACCCGCACGTCGACAGCATGGCACCCCACGGCCGCCGCGCGCCGGAGATGGCGAGCACGTCCTCTCAGCGTGGCCTCAGGTGCGGTGTGCGACGGTGTGGCCATGGCCTCCGAACCCGTCACCCCGTCACCCCGCGAGCCCGCCGTCGGACGCTCGCGCCGCGCCCGCTGGGCGGTGCCGGCCGTGGTCGCCGCCGTCGTCGCCGGCGCGTTCGCCGCGCCCACGCTCGTCGCCTCCGCCAGCTCGGACCTCCCCGAGCTCACGCCCGCAGAGCTCCTGGCGAGGGTCGCGGAGGCTGACCCCGTCCCGCTGTCCGGGACGGTGGTCCACACCGCACGGCTCGGGCTGCCCGACCTGCCGCTCGAGGAGCTGCAGGGCGCGAGCCCGCTCGACCTGCTGGGCGGCAGCTCGACGGTCCGGCTCTGGACCGACGGCGAGGACCGCTCGCGCGCCGCGCTGCTCGGCGACCTGTCCGAGTTCTCCGTCGTGCGGGACGGCCCGGAGGCGTGGACGTACTCGAGCCGGGACGACGAGGTCGTGCACTACACGATCGCGCCGGACGACCTCGCGGCGTACGAGGAGCTCGACGACGCCGCACGCACCGGCGCCGCACCGGACGTCGCGGGCGACCTGCCGACGCCGGCGCAGGCCGCGGACGCGCTCGTCGCCTACGCCGCGCTCTCCACGGACCTGTCGGTCGGCACCGTCACCGAGGTCGCGGGCCGCGACGCCTACCAGCTCGGTCTCGTGCCGCGCACCGACGGCACGCTCGTCGAGCGCGTCCTCGTCGCGGTCGACGCCGAGACGTCCACGCCCCTGCGTGTCCAGGTCTGGAGCACGCAGGACGCGCAGACGCCCGCGCTCGAGATCGGCTTCACCGACATCTCCTTCGCGACGCCGGACGACGCCGTCTTCGACTTCGCCGCGCCGGCCGGGGCGTCGACGAGCGAGGTCGAGGTCCCGCTGCCCGACCCGGCCGACCATCAGGCGCCGGACCCCGAGGCGCTGACGACGGCGCCCGAGGGCGTCTCGGTGAGCGGCACCGGCTGGGAGACGGTCGTGTCGGTGGAGGACGTCGACGTCGCCGGCCTGCTCGCCGGCGACCCCGCCTCGGCGACGGCGCTCCCCGGGATGGAGCGGGAGCTCGGCTCCGCCGGTGCCCAGGACCTCTACGGCGAGATCGTCGGTGAGGACGGGCAAGCACCCGGGCTGCCGGAGATCGACGCGTCGGCGCTCTACGAGCAGCTGACGCAGGAGGTCCCGGAGGGCCGGCTGCTGTCCTCGGCGCTGCTGTCCGTCCTCGTGACCGACGACGGTCGCGTCCTCGTCGGGTCCGTGCCCGCCGAGGTGCTGCGCGACCTCGCATGACGGGCACGACCGTCGAGCGGGACCTCGCGGTGCGCACCCGCGGCCTGACCAAGCGCTTCCGCTCCGGTCAGGTCGCGGTCGACGGCGTCGACCTCGAGGTCCCTCGGGGCGCCGTCTACGGCTTCCTCGGTCCGAACGGCTCCGGGAAGACGACGACGCTGCGCATGGTGCTGGGCCTGGTCGCCCCGACGTCCGGCACGGCCACGCTCCTCGGGGAGGCGATGCCCGCGGCCGGGTCGCGCGTGCTGCCCCGGGTCGGCGCGCTCGTCGAGGGCCCGGGGTTCCACCCCTACCTGTCGGGGCGCGCGAACCTCGAACGGCTCGACGCCGTCGACGCGACCGCCGACCCCCGGACCCGGGACCGCCGGACCGGCGCGGCCCTCGACCGGGTAGGGCTCACGGCGGCGGCCCGCAAGCCGTTCCGCCAGTACTCGCTCGGCATGAAGCAGCGCCTCGGCCTCGCCGCGGCCCTGCTGCGACCGCGCGAGCTGCTCGTCCTCGACGAACCGACGAACGGCCTGGACCCCCAGGGCACGCGCGAGGTGCGCCACCTCCTGCGCGAGCAGGCCGACGCCGGCACGACCGTCCTCGTCTCCTCGCACCTCCTGGGCGAGGTCGAGCAGGTGTGCACGCACGTGGGCGTCATGAGCCGCGGGAGGCTCCTCGTCCAGGGCCTGCCACAGCAGCTCGCCGCCGACGCGGAGCCGACCGTCGTCGTCACCACCACCCGCGCGGGCGTCGACGGCGCGGCACGGCTCCTCGGGGACCTCGGCCTGGTCGACGTCCAGGTCGAGGGGACGGCGTTGTCCGCGCGTCTGGGCCTCGTCGCGCCGGAGAAGATCTCGGCCGCCATGGTCGGCGCCGGTCTCGACCTCGTCGGTCTCGAGGTCCGCCGGCCGAGCCTGGAGAACCTGTTCGTCGAGCTCACCGGGGAGGGCTTCGATGTCGCTCGCTGACGTGGACACCGGTGCGGGGCCGACGACGTCACCCGCCCCGACCCGGGGCGCCTTCGCGAGGCTGCTCGCCAGCGAGCTCCGCCTGGTCCTGGGCCGCCGTCGCAACCTCGTCCTGCTCGCCGGGCTCGCCCTGGTGCCCGTCCTCATCGGCACCGTCCTCTTCGTCACCCAGGACACCGCGGTCGGCGCCGGAGGACCGCCGTTCCTCGACCGCGTGACCGGCAACGGCCTGTTCCTCGTGCTCACCGCGCTCGTCGCGTGCCTGCCCCTGCTGCTGCCGCTGGTGGTCGGCATCGTCGCGGGCGACGCCGTCGCCGGCGAGGCGCAGGCCGGCACGCTGCGCTACCTCCTGCTCGTCCCCGTGCCCCGGACCACGCTCCTCGCCGCGAAAGCGCTCGCGGTGCTCGTCTTCGCCGCCTGCACCGTCCTCGCGATCGCCCTGTCCGGGCTGATCACCGGCGCGGCGTACTTCGGCATCGGCGAGGTGACCCTGCTGTCGGGCGACACGGTGTCCGCGGCGGAGGGCGTGGCCCGCACCGCGGGCATCGTCGCGTACGTCGGGCTGTCGCTCACCGGGCTCGTCGCGGTCGGGCTGTTCTTCTCGACGCTCACCGAGGTCCCGGTGGCGGCGATGGCGGCGACCGTCGTCGTCGCGATCGTGGCCGGCGTTCTCGACGCCCTCCCGCAGCTGTCCGCCGTGCACGGCGCGCTCCTGACGCACCACTGGCTCGACGTCGGCGAGCTGTTGCGCGCCCAGATCGACGTCGGCGTGCTCGGCGAGGGTCTCGCCGTCCAGGCGGCGTGGGCGGCCGTCTTCGGCGCCCTCGCCTGGAGCCGCTTCACGACGGCGGACGTGTCGTCCTGACCTCCGGGTCCCGCGCGACGGAGAGCGCCCAGGCCACCAACGGGACCTGGAGCGGGAGCCGGCCCCACGCCACCGCCGGCCGACGGGCCCAGGCGCGCGCACCGCGCCGCGAGTCGAGGGCCATCTTCACGTTGCCGGGGAACACGCCCACGAGCAGCGCGGCGCTCGCCGCTCCCCCGAGGCGGCGCGTCGGCGGCAGCACGAGCGCGACCGCGCACGCGAGCTCGGCCACCCCGCTGCCCACGACCCAGGCCCGCGCGGAGCCGAGCGCCTGCGGGATCAGCGGCTCGAAGACCTGCGGGCGGACGAGGTGCAGCACACCGGACGACCCGAGGAGCGTGGCGAGACCGACGGCCGAGAGAGTACGAGGTCGCATCGGTCGACGGTACGGGCGCCGGCACCTCGCCGCGAGGTGAGGTTCTCGCCCACTAGGCCCAGGGATCGGTGATCTCCCGCAGGCGCACGAGCTGGCGTCGCAGGGACGCCATGCCACGCGCCCCGAGGTGCGAGGTCCACTCCTCCTCGACACGGGCGAGCTCCGCCGCAGCGACGCGGGACGCGGCCTCGCCGCGGGCCGTGACGCGCACGAGACGCGCCCGCCGGTCGGCGGGGTCGGGGACGCGCTCGACGTACCCGGCGGCCTCGAGCTGGTCGACGAGGAAGCCCGCGGTCTGCTTGGTGATCTCCGCCGCCTCCGCGAGCCCGGTGAGCCGCGTGCCGTGCGGCCCGATCCGCTGGAACACCCGGAGCTGCGCGGGCGTCGCGTCGTCGAAGCCCGCGTCCCGGACGGCGGTGTAGACGCGTAGCTCGAGCGCGCGGTAGGGGATGAACAGGAGCAGCCCGGTGTTGAGCTCGTCCTGTCCGGTCACGAGCGCCTCCGCGGGGTCGCCAAAGGGGTTGACATGACGTCAGTCAAACTGACTAAAATAGTCAGATCATCGTATCAGTTCTGGAGGCGCTCCGATGAGTGCACCTGACTACTGGATGACCGACGACGAGGTGTGGGCGGCCGTCGCGCGGGTCAGGACCACCTTCACGGGCCTCGTCGCTGCGCTCGACCCGGCCGACTGGGAGAGCCCGAGCCTCTGCGCGGGGTGGCGCGTGCACGACGTCGCCGCGCACCTCACCCTCGCGCCCACCTCGACGCGGGCCGAGCTCGTCCGGGGGCTCGTCCGTGCCCACGGCAGCTTCGACGGGATGATGGACCTCCTCACGCGCGAGGCCGGGACGCGCCCGCGCGAGGAGGTCCTTGCCGCTCTCCATGCGGCCATCGGATCCAGCCGCCTCGCGCCGGGGACCAGCCCGCGCGTCGCGCTCGTCGACGCGCTCGTCCACACGCAGGACGTCGCCGTCGCACTCGGGGTCGACGCCCCTGCCCCGCCCGTCGCCGCTCGCGAGGCGGCCGAGCGCGTGTGGGCCGTGTCGTTCCCGTTCCGCGCGCGGAGGAGGCTCGCCAGCTTCCGGCTCGTCGCGGACGACGCGCCCTGGCAACGCGGCGAGGGCCAGCAGGTGACCGGCTCCATGACCGCGCTGCTCCTGCTGCTCACCGGGCGCCCCGCGGCCCTCGCCCGCCTGGACGGGGACGGCGTCGGCCGCCTCGCCCGCTCGTTCGCGCCGCACGACCGGGAGGAGCTCCTCTGAGCACGCTCGCCCAGATCCTCGCCGTCGCCGCCGGCGTGCTGCACGTCGGCGTCGGGGTCGTCGAGGCCTTCTTCTTCCACCGCCCGTGGGCCCAGCAGTTCCTGCTGCGCAAGAGATCGTCGCCGCGTGAGGTCACGCTGTGGGCGTTCAACGTCGCGTTCTACAACATGTTCCTCGGCGCCGGAACGATGTTCGGCGTCGTCCTTGCCGCGCAGGGCCTGGTGGACGAGGGCAGGACCCTCGTGCTGTACACCGCCGGGTTCATGACGCTCGGCGGCATCGTCCTGTGGATCTCCGACCACCGGCTGTGGACGGGGACCCTGGGCCAGTCGGGGTTCGGACTGGCGACGCTGGTGGCGACGCTCGCGTCCTGACCCGCCCGCCGCACCGGCCGTCGACGCGCGTTGCTACGGTCGAGAGGTGACCCGCGCCGAGCGGCCCTTCGCCCAGGCCTCGCCCTCCGCCTCCCGACCCCGACCCTCCGGGCCTAGGATCTCTCGCGCGACATCGCGATCCGCGGCCGGAGACAGACGCTGGCGGACTTGTCGAGGAGATCAGAACGCGGACCGGTGCTCGAGCACCCAGTCGGCGAAGGACAGTGGCGGGCGGCCGAGGACCAGCTCCACATGGTCGGTCAGGACCGCGTATCGCCCGGCGGCCTGCCGCGCCATCCCAGCGAGCGCCTCGTCGGCCGCGCCCGACGCCATGCCCGCGGCGAGCATCGTGGTCCTGACCTCGTCGAGCGGCACGTCCCGTATCCCCACGGTCAATCCGAGCACGCGTTCCAGCACCGCCACCTGTTCGGGCACATTCAGCAGCTCCGGTCCGGTGAGGGTCCAGATGCGGCCGGAGTGGCCCTCCTCGGTCAGGGCAGCGGACGCCACGGCGGCGATGTCGCGCGGGTCGACGACGCCCGTCCGGCCGTTCCCGGTCGGGTTCGGCACCGGCGCGCCAGCGGCAATCATCGGCGCGTAGGCCAGTACGTTCGATGCGAAGCTCGTCGGGCGCAGCACCGTCCAGTCCAAGCCGCTGGTCCGCGTCGGCTCCTCGGCGAGGTGGTGCCAGGTACCGCTCTCGTCGCCGCTCATCGCGCCGAGCTTGACGATCCGCTCGACGCCGGCGGTTCGCGCCGCCCGCACCAGCGCCTCGTCGTGGTCGACGACGGGGTTGGGCGGCGCCGTCACCAGAAAGACTGCCGAGACGCCGTCCACAGCTCGGTCCAGCGAGGCGGGGTCGTTGAAGTCGGCCTGGACGATGCCGAGCGCGGGGCGGCGACTCATCGCACGCACGTCCTCGCCGCGAGCACGCAGCATCTGGACGACAAGGCTTCCGGTGGTGCCTGTGGCACCAGTCACGAGGATCATGCCGCCAGCGTGCAGGGACGCCCGTGTCGGCTCCTAGGAGATTCCGGCACACTGTGGGGATGCAGCAGGAACGCGCTGTCGCGCTGGCCCCGCCCCTGTCCTCGTGGGCGTCGAGCGCCACGTGGTCCTGGGCCGACGACGACACGATCGTCGTCGAACCGCCTGACGCCGCCGCATCGGTGATCCTGCGCACGGCCCCGGGCGAAGAGCCGCGGCTCCTGCTCGCTGGCCCTCGCACCCGCGCGCTCTACCAAGAGGGCGCCCCCGGCCCCTCATGCCTGCGCCTCCGCCTTCGACCCGGGCGTGTCCTCGCCCTTCTGGGCCGAGCCCCGCGCGAGATCGTGGACCGCGTGGTCCCGCTGCCCGGAAGCGCGGTGGCCCGGATCCGCACCGCCCGGCTCGACGAGCGGGACGCCGTGGTCGAGCGTGCCGCGGTCCTGCTGCGCACGATGCGCGTCGCGGACGTTGCGATGGCGCTGCATGTGAGCGAACGCCACCTGCGTGATCTGTTCGTGAAGCGCACGGGCTTGCCGCCGAAGCGGTTCGCCCGGCTACAGCGAGTCCGCGACATCGTCGAACGTGGCGCGGGCCGCCCGTTGGCCGACGTCGCGGCACAGAGCGGGTACTTCGACCAGTCTCACCTCACCACGGAGTTCCGGACCGTGATGGGCGTGCCTCCCACAGCCTGGTTCGCCGGACGCCTGGAGCCCAATACCAAGTGCAGCTAGGTGTGATGTCCATGGACGTTGTTTCCCGACACGGGGCTGAGTCTTCCGACAGGTGAGGACCTCCGGGCTGTGAAGTGGAGCTGTCGAGTTCACCGCTTCACGAGCCACGGGAGGCCCTCGTGTCCCACGCTAACGCTGTCCTGACCCCACGCACGAGGCCACCGCCGTCGGACCCGGATCCCCTGGGGTCGGTGCGCCCGGGCCGGGACGGCCGGGGACGGCCGGGGTGTGCGTCGCTGCCATGCCACCAGGACACACCGCGACGGGATCCCTGGGAGGGCGACGGCGAAGTTCAGTCTGAGATCCCAGACCGCCAACCCTCGGCGGGCACGCCGCGGCGCCTGCGGCATCGCCCACCGGGACGGCCAGGGCAGGTCGCCGCGCCGAGCACGAGCCTGCGCCGCGTCGAGCACGGGGTCGCTGTCGCCACCGGCCTGATGACGACAGCAACCTCGTGCTCGGCGGAGGAGTCAGGCGCCGACGTACGTCGCGAGGTGCTCGCCCGTGGTCGTCGACCGCGCGGCCACGAGGTCGGCCGGCGTGCCCTCGAAGACGATGCGACCGCCGTCGTGCCCGGCGCCGGGGCCGAGGTCGATGATCCAGTCGGCGTGCGCCATGACCGCCTGGTGGTGCTCGATGACGATCACGGACTTGCCCGAGTCGACGATCCGGTCGAGCAGGCCGAGGAGGTTCTGCACGTCGGCGAGGTGCAGGCCCGTCGTCGGCTCGTCGAGGACGATGACGCCACCCTTGTCGCCGAGGTGCGTGGCGAGCTTGAGGCGCTGGCGCTCGCCGCCGGACAGGGTCGTGAGCGGCTGGCCGAGGCTCACGTAGCCGAGGCCGACGTCGTCGAGCCGCTCGAGGATCGCCGCGGCGGCGGGGACCTTCCCGTCGCCCGAGGAGAAGAACTCGCGGGCCTTGGCGACCGGGAGGTCGAGCACCTCGGCGATGTTCAGCCCGCCGAGCGTGTAGTCGAGCACCGCGGCCTGGAAGCGCGTGCCGCCGCAGTCCTCGCACGGCGTCGAGACGGTCTCCATGAACCCGAGCTCGGTGTAGATGACGCCCGCGCCCTTGCACTCGGGGCACGCGCCCTCGGAGTTCGCGCTGAAGAGCGCCGGCTTGACGCCGTTCGCCTTGGCGAACGCCTTGCGGATCGGCTCCAGCAGGCTCGTGTAGGTCGCGGGGTTGCTGCGCCGCGAACCCCGGACCGGGCTCTGGTCGATCGTCACGACGCCCTCGCGCCGCGACACCGACCCCTCGACGAGCGAGCTCTTGCCCGACCCGGCCACGCCCGTGAGCACGACGAGCACCCCGAGGGGGACGTCGACGTCCACGTCCTGGAGGTTGTGGGCGTTCGCGCCCCGGACCTCCAGCGCGCCCGACGGCGTCCGCACGCTCTCCTTGACCGTCGCCCGGTCGTCGAGGTGCCGCCCGGTGACGGTGTCGCTCGCGCGCAGTCCGTCGACCGTGCCCTCGAACGTCACGTGGCCTCCGGCGGTGCCCGCGCCCGGGCCGAGGTCGACCACATGGTCCGCGATGACGATCGTCTCGGGCTTGTGCTCGACGACGAGGACGGTGTTGCCCTTGTCGCGCAGGCGCAGCAGGAGGTCGTTCATGCGGTCGATGTCGTGCGGGTGCAGCCCGACGGTCGGCTCGTCGAACACGTAGGTGACGTCGGTGAGCGACGACCCGAGGTGGCGCAGCATCTTGATGCGCTGCGACTCGCCGCCGGACAGCGTGCCCGACGGCCGGTCGAGGCTGAGGTACCCCAGGCCGAGCTCGACGAACGACGCGAGGTTGTCGCCGAGGGCCTTGACCACGGGCGCCATCGAGGGGTCGTCGAGGTCGCGGATCCAGGCGGCGAGGTCCGTGATCTGCATGGCGCACAGGTCCGCGATGTTCACGCCGTGGATCTTCGAGGAGAGCGCCGACTCCGACAGGCGCGTCCCGCCGCAGTCCGGGCAGGTGGCGAACGTCGCAGCGCGCTCGACGAACGCGCGGATGTGCGGCTGGAGCGAGTCGACGTCCTTGGAGAACATCGACTTCTGGATCTTGGGGATCAGCCCCTCGTATGTGAGGTTGATGCCCGACGCCTTGATCTTGGTGGGCTCCTTGTAGAGGAAGTCCTTCATCTGCTTGTCGGTGAACTCGCGGATCGGCGTGTCGCCCGGGAAGAACCCCGACTCGGCGAACCCGCGCACCATCCAGCCGTCGGCCGTGTACCCGGGAACCTTGATCGCGCCGTCGAGCAGCGACTTCGAGTCGTCGAAGATCTCACTGAGGTCGAGGTCCGAGACCGAGCCGCGGCCCTCGCACCGCGGGCACATGCCGCCGTGATAGATCGCCTCGCGCACGATCGTCTTCTCGCCCGTGGCCGACGTCATGACGCCGCTCGCCTTGCGCGCGGGTACGTTGAACGAGAACGCCGGCGGCGGGCCGATCTGCGGCTCGCCGAACCGGCTGAACAGCACGCGCAGGATCGCGTTCGCGTCCGTCACCGTGCCGACCGTGGAGCGCGGGTTCGCGCCGAGGCGCTCCTGGTCGACGACGATCGCCGTCGTCAGGCCCTCGAGGACGTCGACGTCGGGCCGGTCCAGCGTCGGCATGAAGCCCTGGAGGAACGCCGAGTACGTCTCGTTGATGAGCCGCTGCGACTCCGCGGCGACCGTGTCGAAGACGAGCGAGCTCTTCCCGGACCCCGAGACCCCGGTGAACACCGTGAGCCGGCGCTTGGGGATCTCGACGCTCACGTCCTTGAGGTTGTTCGACCGTGCCCCCTGGACCCGGATGACGTCGTGACCGTCCGCGTCCTGCGGCAGCGAGGTCTGCGTGTCCGTCGTCGTAGCCGTGCTCATCGTGTCTCCTCGTCGTCCAGCATCATGTCGAGCGGTGGTCGAGCGGTGGCGGGCAGCGGCCGACCGTGCCGCGGGCACCCCCGCGAGCGGCCGGGACAGCTCCGAGAAGTCTGCCCGATCGCGTGTCCGCCGTGGGTGTCGACCGCGCCCGACGGCGGTACTCACCGCTCGACGAGCAGGCCGCCGTCGAAGGTGAGCACCGCCGTCGTCGCGGTCGTTCAGCCGCGCTGCTGGATGCGGATCTCGTTGCCCGCGGGGTCGCGGAACGCGCAGTCGCGCACGCCGTACGGCTGGTCGATCGGCTCCTGCACGACCTCCGCACCCGCAGCCTCGATGCGAGCGAACGTCTCGTCGACGTCCGCCGTCGCGAGGTTGACGCCGAAGTAGGCGCCCTTGGCGACGATCTCCAGGAGGGCGCGCTTGTCGTCGTCGTTCAGGCCCGGCGTCGCGGCCGGCGGGTGCAGGACGATCGCCGTGTCGGGCTGGTCCGGCGGGCCGACGGTGATCCACCGCATGCCCTCGTACCCGACGTCGTTGCGGATCTCGAAACCGAGGACGTCACGGTAGAAGGCCAGGGAGGCGTCGGGGTCGGTCTGGGGCAGGAAGCTGTTGTTGATGGTGAGGTTCATGACCCCGACGCTAGGACGCCCGCCCCGCCCGCGCTTCTCGATTCCTGACCGGTCGCGTGACGCGCCGCGCCACGCACGCGGACACCTCGTCCAGCTGCTCCTCGGTGGCCTCCGCGACGCGCCGTCGGTACACGCTCGGCGGCACGCCGACGAGCTCGGTGAACCGCGTGCTGAACGTCCCGAGCGACGAGCAGCCCACCGCGAAGCACACCTCCGTGACGCTCAGGTCCCCGCGTCGGAGCAGCGCTTTCGCCCGCTCGATCCGCCGCGTCATGAGGTACGCGTACACCGTCTCGCCGTACGCCGCGCGGAACTCGCGGCTCAGGTGCCCGGCGGACACGTGCACGCCGCGCGCGAGGGCCGCGACGTCGAGCGGCTGCGCGTACTCGCGGTCGATCCGGTCCCGCACGCGCCGCAGCCGCGCGAGGTCGCGCAGCCGCTGGTCGTCGGGAAGGGTCGTCACGCCTCGATCGTCCCACGCGCCCCGCCCGCCCCCACGAGGTAGGGGCCTGGTCCGCCGAGGTAGAGCCGTGGTCTGGGACCGCGGGGCGCCTGCCGCCCGGGTGAGGCGACGGGCTGAGCGGTGGGGGTGGGCTCGGTGGCGAAGGGGCGTCAGAGCCGCTCTCCTCAGACCCACGCCCGAAGGCCCACGGTGACGGCGCGGCAGCCCCGAGCGCCGAGACCACCCACGCCGCGGACCCGACCCCGCGGGCCTGAAGCCCGACCACGGACCGCCCCCGGTCGTTGCGGGTGGGCGGCGCGCGGCCTAGATTGTTCGGTATGCCGAACTTTGCTTCCCGGGTCACCGGAACCGGCCGCGGGCGAGGCGTTTCCGCCGTGGTGGTCGCCGTGCTCGCGTTCGGGGGGTGCGCGACGGAGACCGTCGCCGGCGGTGAGCCGGTGCCCGACGACGGGCGGCCCGTGGTGCTGACGACGTTCACCGTCCTGGCGGACATGGCCGAGAACGTCGCCGGCGAGCACCTGCGTGTCGAGTCGATCACGAAGGTCGGGGCGGAGATCCACGGGTACGAGCCGACCCCGGGCGACGTGCGCAAGGCCGCCGAGGCAGACCTGGTCCTCGACAACGGGCTCGGGCTCGAGGCGTGGTTCGGGCAGTTCGTCGAGGGTCTCGACGTGCGGCACGTCGTCGTGAGCGACGGCGTCGAGACGATCGCCCTGGGCGACGACACCGCCGAGGAGTACCAGGGCGAGGACAACCCGCACGCGTGGATGTCCCCCGTGAACGGGCAGCACTACGTCGATAACATGGCCGACGCGTTCGCCGAGCTCGACCCGGCGCACGCCGACGACTACGCAGCGAACGCCGCGGCGTACTCGGCCGAGCTCGCGGCCGTGCACGACGAGCTGACGACCGCGCTCGACGCGCTCCCCGAGAGCCACCGCGCCCTCGTCACGTGCGAGGGCGCGTTCTCCTACCTCGCGCGCGACGCCGGCCTGTCGGAGCAGTACCTCTGGGCCGTCAACGCGGAGCAGCAGGCGACGCCGCAGTCGGTCGTCGGGGTTATCGAGTTCGTGGACGAGAACGACGTCCCCGCCGTGTTCTGCGAGTCCACCGTCTCCGACAAGGCGATGCGGCAGGTCGCGCACGAGTCGGGCGCCGCGTTCGGCGGGACGCTCTACGTCGACTCGCTGTCCGAGCCCGGCGGCCCGGTGCCGACCTACCTCGACCTCCTGCGCCACGACACCGAGACGATCGTCGCCGGCCTGACCGGTGACCGAGGTGACGCGTGATCCCCGCCGCGCGGGCGCCGTCGGGCACCCCCGCGATCGACGTGCGCGACCTGACCGTCCACTACGGCGACGTGCTCGCGCTCGACGGTGCCACGGTCGCGCTCGGGCGAGGCACCGTGTGCGGGCTGGTGGGGATGAACGGCTCGGGAAAGTCCACGCTGTTCAAGGCCGTGATGGGCATGGTCCGGCCGGACCGCGGCACCGTCCTGGTCGACGGCGCACCCCCCGCACGCGCCCGACGCGCCCAGGCGGTCGGGTACGTGCCGCAGAGCGAGGACGTCGACTGGACGTTCCCGCTGAGCGTGCGGGACGTCGTCATGACGGGTCGCTACGGCTACCAGGGGTTCACGCGCCGCACCCGGCCCGCGGACCGCGAGGCGGTCGCGCACGCGCTCGAGCGGGTCGAGCTCGCGGACCTCGCCGACCGGCAGATCGGGGCGCTCTCAGGCGGCCAGCGCAAGCGCGCGTTCGTCGCGCGCGGGCTCGCGCAGGGCGCGACGATCCTGTTGCTCGACGAGCCGTTCGCGGGTGTCGACAAGCGCACCGAGGCGACGATCACGGCCCTGCTGCGCGAGCTCGCGGGGGGTGGCGCGACCGTGCTCGTCTCGACCCACGACCTGCACGCGCTGCCCGAGCTCGCGGACGAGGCGGTGCTGCTGCAGCAGCGCGTGCTGCTGCACTCGACGCCCGCGGAGGTCCTGCGGCCTGAGAACCTCGCGCTCGCGTTCGGCGTGGAGGTGGCGCCGTGAACGGGCTGCTCGAACCGCTCCTCGAACCGCTGTCGTACGAGTTCCTGCGCACCGCGCTGGCCGTCACCGTCACGGCGGGGGTGGTGTGCGGCGTGCTGTCGTGCTGGCTCGTGCTCGTCGGGTGGTCGCTCATGGGCGACGCCGTCTCGCACGCCGTGCTGCCCGGCGTCGTCCTCGCGTACGTGGTCGGCGCGCCGTTCGCGATCGGGGCGCTGGTCTTCGGGCTGCTCGCCGTCCTGCTCATCGGGGCGGTCCGGGACACGAGCCGCGTCAAGGAGGACGCCGCGATCGGGGTCGTGTTCACCACCCTCTTCGCACTCGGCCTCGTGCTCATCTCCGTGACCCCGAGCCAGACGGACCTCAACCACATCCTCTTCGGCAACCTCCTCGGTGTCTCGCGCGCGGACCTGCTCCAGGTCCTCGCGCTCGGCGCGGTGACGCTCGCCGTCGTCGTGCTCAAGCGGCGCGACCTCACGCTCTACGCGTTCGACCCGACGCACGCGCACGCGATCGGCCTCTCGCCGCGCCGGCTCGGCGCGCTCCTGCTCGGGCTGCTCGCGCTCACGGTCGTGGTCGCGCTGCAGGCGGTGGGCGTCGTGCTCGTCGTGGCGCTGCTCATCACGCCCGGCGCGACGGCGTACCTGCTCACCGACCGCTTCTCCCGGATGCTGTGGATCTCGCCGCTCGTCGCGGCGGTGTGCGGGGTCGTCGGCATCTACGTGAGCTTCTACCTCGACACCGCCTCGGGCGGGACGGTCGTCGTGGCCCTCGGCGCCGTCTTCACGCTCGCGTACCTGTTCAGCCCGCGCCACGGGCTGATCGGCACGCGCGTCGCCGCCGCACGACGCCGCCGCCTCGTCCGCGTCTGAGGCCTGGACCGGCGCCGGCCCGGCAACCGAAAGCGAACTCCTCGTGCGCTGTGTGCGAAATCTCCATGAACTCGCCCTGGATTCCCTGGTGCTTCTCAGGTTGGACCGGGAGACTTACCGACATGTCAGCGAGGACGAGCGACCACTGCGGTACGCCGAGGACGAGGACGTCCGCCCGGATCGCCGCCGCGAGCCTGATCGCGGTAGCCATGATGCTCCCGCTCGGCACGTCCGCGACGGCCGCCGAGGTCCAGCAGCTCATCGCGGACGCCCAGATCCAGACCGAGACGATCGGGGACGACGTCGACCGCGTCCACGCCCAGCTCCCGGCCTTGCACCCGGTGCTCCGCACCGACGTGCTCGACGCCGTCGAGTCGGTCGAGGCAGCGACGGCCGAGGCCCGCACCGCACTCGGCCGCGCGTCCGACGACGACGAGGCGGCTGACGGCCGGGCCGCCGTCGCGCTGGCCGACGCGCAGGTGGCGCTCGACGCGGCGTCCGCACAGCTGCGCTACGCGACCGACCTCGCGCTCGACGCGGGCGAGGGCGTCGCCGTTGCGCTGGAGCGGCTCCAGGCCCACATCGACGGTCTCCGGGGCGAGACGAGCCGCGCGGGAGGCTGACCCTCGACACACCGAGGGGCGGAAGGGGCCCGGCTCGTCCCGACGGGTCGGGCCCCTTCCGCATACCTCGAGACGACGTCGAGAGGCTTTGCCCCTTTTGGGTGTTTTTCACGAACACTGGGGAGAACTCCCCCTGTTCAGACACACCCGACATGCCCCACAATGAGGCCCGCAGACGCGCGGGTACGCCTCGCGCCCCCGTCCGGACTCGACCTCGTCGGCCCACCCAGAAAGCAGAAGAACTCATGACCCAGCAGTACCCCGCCGCACCGCAGGCTCCCGCCCCCGGCTACGCCGCCCCGATGGAGGACCCGGGCAAGACCCTGGGCATCGTCGGCTTCGTCCTCGCCTTCGTCGTGTCGGTCGCCGGCATCGTCGTCAGCGCGATCGCCCGCAAGAAGAGCAAGGAGGCGGGCTTCGACAACCAGCTCGCCAAGTGGGGCCTCATCCTCAGCATCGTCTTCACGTCGCTCTGGACCCTCTACTGGGTCTTCGTGATCATCATCGCGATCGCTGCCGCGAGCTCGGGCGAGCTCAGCACCTACTGACGCCGACGCCGCACGTCGGCACCGCGTCACGACGGCCGTCACCCCTCCAGGGGTGGCGGCCGTCGTCGCACCACCGCCGTCGCGACCCGGCACGACGGGTCGCGGAAGATCCGACGGCCGGGCACGGTTGAGACGGCGCACGACCGCGACGCCGGTGACCACACCGGCCCGCCGACGGTCGCCCGACCGCAGGAGCAGACGATGATCGACGACCCGACCACCCCCGCCGCACCTGAGCGCGTGTCTGCGGACCGGAGCGCGGAGCCCGCGGCCGTCGGGCTGGGGCTCGACACGTTCGGCGACGTCACCGCCGAGCCGGACGGCACGCCGGTGAGCGGCGCCCGCACGATCCGCGACGTCGTCGAGGAGGCGGTGCTCGCGGACGAGGTCGGGGTCGACTTCTTCGGCGTCGGCGAGCACCACCGCGCCGACTTCGCGGTCAGCGCGCCCGAGGTGGTCCTCGCGGGGATCGCGACGCGGACGTCGCGGATCCGCCTCGGGTCGGCGGTGACCGTCCTCAGCTCGGACGACCCCGTGCGCGTCTTCGAGCGCTTCTCGACGCTCGACGCGCTGTCCGGCGGTCGCGCAGAGGTCATCCTCGGGCGTGGGTCGTTCATCGAGTCGTTCCCCCTGTTCGGGTACGACCTCGGTGACTACGAGGTGCTGTTCGAGGAGAAGCTCGACCTGTTCGTGCGCCTGCTCGACGAGGGCCCGGTCACGTGGTCGGGCACGACCCGCGCCGGGCTCGCGGACCAGGAGGTCTGGCCCAAGACCGACGGCGGTCGGCTGCGGACGTGGGTCGGCGTGGGCGGGTCGCCCGAGTCGGTCGTGCGGACCGCGCGGCACGGCCTGGGGCTCATGCTCGCGATCATCGGCGGCGAGCCGGAGCGGTTCCGCCCCTACGTCGACCTCTACCACCGCGCCGTCGAGGAGCTCGGCAACCCCGTGCTCCCGGTCGGCATCCACTCGCCGGGCCACGTCGCCGAGACCGACGAGCAGGCGCAGAACGAGGTCTACGAGCACTTCGCCGCGATGAACAACCGCATCGGGCGCGAGCGCGGCTGGCCCGCGTACCACCGGGGGCGGTTCGCGCACGACGTGCGCGACGGTTCGCTCTACGTCGGCTCCCCGGAGACGGTGGCACGCAAGATCGCCCGCACGGTGCGGCTCCTGGGCGCCGGACGGTTCGACCTCAAGTACTCGGCCGGCACCCTGCCGCACGCGACGATGATGCGCAGCATCGAGCTGTACGGCACGCGGGTGATCCCGCGCGTGCGCGAGCTCCTCGCGGAGGACTGACCGCCCCCACCGGCCCCGCCCCGCCCCGCTCCGCCCCGCGCCGAACACGATGTTGCTGTCGCCTTCGGGCCGACAACGACAGCAAGATCGTGCTCGGCAGCGGGCAAGGTCGTGTTCGACGGCGGCTGGTCGGCGGGTCGGCGGGTCGGTGGGTGGCCGGTCGGTGGGTCAGCCGATGGCGGCCGCGCGGAGCGCGGCGGCCTCGAGGTCGGGCGGGAGCCCGACGGCGGGGCGGTCCGCCCGGTGCGGCGTCGCCTCGCCCGCGGCGTCGAGCCCGCGGAGCCAGGCCCAGGTGTCGTGCACCGTCTCGCGGACGTCGCGCGTGCGCAGGCCGAGCGTGAACGCGCGCGACGTGTCCGACCCGTGCATGGCGTCGTGCAGCTCACCCGGCGGCAGCCACACCGGGAGCTGGGACCACGGCTCGATCCCGGCCGCGAGCACCGTCTCGGGCTCGACCCACACCAGCTCGGCGGGCGGGCTCCCGGCCGCTGCAGCGTCGTCGGCCGTCACCGCGACCCACGCGGCGAGCAGCTCACCCATGGTCGTGTGCCCCGGCGCGCTCACGACGTCCACCGGACCCGACGCCCCCGCGCCCGCCGCGTCGAGCGCGAACGCCGCGAGGTCGCGTGCGTCGACGTACTGGAGCGGCAGCTCCGCCGGGCCGGGTGCGAGCACCGGCCCGCCGCGCGCGACGCGCCGCAGCCACCACGGCAGCCGCCCGACGTTCTCGCGCGGCCCGAGGATCAGTCCCGCACGCAGGAGCAGCGCCCGGTCGCCGAGCGCCTCGACGGCCGCGATCTCCGAACCTCGTTTGGCGCGTGCGTAGTCGTCGAACGCCTCGTCGTCCGGGTCGCCGTCGACGAGAGGTGCGGACTCGTCGGCGCCGCGCGCCGCCGGGAACGGGTAGACCGAGCGCGACGACACGTACACGTACCGGCTGTCGCCCGGCAGACGCCCCGCGAGCAGCCGCGTCGCGTCGCGCACCGCGACAGGGCCCCACGACCACGTGTCGACGACGACGTCCCACTTCTGCGGGACGTCGCGCGGGCCCTCGACCGGGCGCAGCGCGTCCAGGCCGTCCGCCCGGGTGCGGTCGCCGACGAGCTGCCGGACGCCGTCGGGTACGGGCGTGGCGCCCCGGTTGAGGACGGTGACGTCCCAGCCGCGCGCGAGCGCGTCGTCGACGACGGCGCGCCCCACGAAGTCGGAGCCGCCGAGCACGAGAAGTCGGGTCATGCGCACAGCCTCGCGCAGCGGCGGCCCGCGCGCAGCCCGTTACGCCGCGGGCAGACACCAGCCTTCTAGCCAGGCATCCTGGCCAGAGCTCCGCCCGACTGGAGGACTCCCGTGCAGGTCAACGTGCTCGAGGCCAAGAACAACCTGTCCCAGCTCGTCGCCCGCGCCGCGGCGGGCGAGGACGTCGTCATCGCGCGCCGAGGCGTGCCGCTCGTGCGCCTCGTCCCCGTGCGCGTCGACCTCGCGCACGGCACGGGGGCAGCGATCGTCGAGTGGCTCGACGACCATCCGCCGGCGGCCCGGTCGGTGCGGTCGCGTGAGGCGGTCGATGCCGACATCGAGGCCGAGCGCGAGGGCTGGGAGTGATCTACCTCGACTCGTGCGTCGTGATCTGTGCGGTCGAGGACGCCGAGCGCGGGCCTCGCGTCCGCGAGCTCCTCGCCCGCCACAGCGCCGACGAGTTCGCGATCAGCCCGCTCGTCCGGCTGGAGTGCCTCGTCGGTCCGCTGCGCCGCGGGGACGTCGAGCTCGAGGACCGGTACCGGGCGGCGCTCGACCTGTTCGTCGAGGTGCCGCTCGGGTCGGCGGTGTTCGACCGCGCCGCCCGGCTGCGCGCGGCGTCGTCGCTCCGCACGCCCGACGCGCTGCACCTCGCCGCCGCGCAGGTGCACGGGTGCACGGCGCTGTGGACGAACGGCTCGCGGCTCGCGACCGCGAGCCGCGGGCTCGCCGTCGACGCGCTGCACGATCTCTGAGAGAGCGTCTGTGAACTTGGTCAGCGGGTGAGTCGGCGGCTGAGTTGCCATGCGGAGGCGATCCAGATCATGGCTTCGTGGTTCTCGGGCAGGGTCTCGTAGTCGCGCACGAGGCGCCGGTGTTTGGCCAGCCAGCCGAAGGTGCGTTCCACGACCCAGCGGCGGCGCAGCAGGACGAAGCCTGTGGCCGCGGCGGGTCGTTTCACGACAGCGATCGCGAGGTTCCAGATCCTGTGGGCGTCGGTGACGAACCGGCCGGCGTATCCGCCGTCGGCCCAGACCAGGGTGATCGTGGAGAACGCCTCGCGCAGCCTTGCGGTGATACGGAACGCGCCGTCTCGGTCCTGGATGGACGCGATCGTGACCACGACGGCGAGCAGCAACCCGCCGGTGTCGACCGCGATATGTCGCTTGCGGCCCTTGGTCTTCTTCCCCGCGTCATACCCGCTGGACGTCGTCGGGACGGTGTCGGCTGCGCGCACGGTCTGCGAATCGATCACCGCCGCGGTCGGCATCGGCGAACGGCCCGCGCGCACGCGGGCCTGCTCGCGCAGCGCGGCGTAGATCCGACACCACACCCCGGCCCGTGTCCACGCACGGAACCGGGCGTACACGGTCTGGTGCGGTGGGAAGTCTGACGGCAGCGCCCGCCACGCGATCCCGCCACGGACCAGGTAGAAGATCGCGTCCAGCACCAGGCGCCGGTCCCACTTCTCGGGCCGTCCACCCTTGGGGCCCGTGCTGCCCGCTGGTGGCATCAAGGCGGCGATGAGCTCCCACTGCGCGTCGGTCATCGACGAGGACGGGTAGACATGTCGCCGCCGCGGCGCCCGGCCGCTCCTGTCGTGGGCCGGGCATGACGAACACGCGCACATCGGCGATACTGACACGCGAACTCCTGGTAGGTGCGGTTGGTCTCGACAACCCCGTTTCTACCAGGAGTTCCCTGCTTCATACCGTGCTGACCTGCACCGACACCCAGTTCACAGACACGCTCTGAGTCCCTCGAGACTCGCGCTCGTCGGGCCGTCGCGCGGCGCTCACGCGCCCAGACCCGCGTCCCGAGCCCGGGCGATCGCCGCCGCACGGTCGACGACCTGCAGCTTGACGAGCACGTTCGACACCACGTTGCGGACCGTCTTCGCGCTGATCCCCAGCCGTTCCGCGATCGCCGGGTTGCCGAGCCCGCGCGCGAGCAGGTCGAGCACCTCGCGCTCTCGCGGCGTGAGCTGGGCGAACGGACCGAGGTCGGCGGGGACGCTCGCGAACCAGGCGCTCAGGCGGCTCGCGAGGTCGGGGCTGAACACCGCCTCGCCGCGCGCGACCGCCCGGACCGCGGCGAGCACGGCGACCGGGTCCGCGCCCTTGAGCACGTAGCCCCGCGCGCCGGCGCGGATCGCGCGGAAGACGAGCGCGTCGTCGTCGAACATCGTCAGCATGAGCACCGCCGTGTGCGGGGCGGCCGCGACGATGCGCCGGGTGGCCTCGATGCCGTCGATCCCCGGCATCTTGAGGTCCAGGACGACGACGTCCGGCGTGAGCTCTTCCGCGAGCGCGACCGCCTGCACGCCGTCCTCGGCCCTCCCGACCACCGTGAGGTCGTCCACCGTGCCGAGCAGGCCCGCGAGACCGTCGCGGTAGAGGGGGTGGTCGTCGGCGACGAGCACACGCACGGGGTCGGTCACCGGTCGCTCCTCCCGATCTCCTCCGCCGGCAGCTCGGCGACGACCCGCGTGCCGCCGTCGTGCGCACCGGCCGCGCCGGCCGGCCCGACCACCAGCGAACCACCGAGCTCCGTGGCGCGCTCGCGCATCGCGGCGAGCCCGACGCCCCAGCGCGCGCGCCCGAGGCCCGCGCCGTCGTCCTCCACGACGACCCGCAGCGCACCGGGCACCGCCTCGATCCGCAGGGTGCAGCGGGTCGCCCCGGCGTGCGCGACGACGTTCGCGAGCGCCTCGACCGCGATCCGGTACGCGGCGACCTCCGTCGCGGCAGGCAGCGCCAGGCCGTCGACGTCGCTGTCCACCTCGACGTCGAGCGGCAGCGCGTCCGCGTGCTCGCGCAGCGCGACGACGAGGCCGCGCTCGTCGAGCGCGGGCGGGCGCAACCGGTACGACAGCGTGCGGATCTCGGCGGCCGTGCGCGTCGCGTCGTCACGGATGGCGTCGAGCGTCGCGATCGCCTCCACGGCTCGCTCACCCCGCTCGACGAGCGCGCGCGCCGTCGCCGCGCGCAGGGCGATGCCCGCGACGGCGGGCGTCACCTCGTCGTGCAGGGCCCGGCGCAGCGCTCGACGCTCCTCCTCTCGCGCGAGGACGAGCCGTTCGCGCGACGCGCGGACGTCGGCGTCGAGCCGTTCCTCCAGCACGGCGGCGGCGACCCGGCCGGCGAGGTCGGCGAGGAGGCGCCGTTCCGCGAGGCCGTACGGCTCGTTCGGCGAGCGCCGCGCGACCCGCAGCGTGCCGAGCCGCTCGCCGTGGAGCACGAGCGGGACGGACTCGGCGACCGCCTCGCCGGACCCGCCGAATCCGGGGTTGTCCCCGGTTCGGGCTGCTGATCGGGTGATAACCCCGGGTTCGGGGTGAGTGCCGGACGACGTCGTCGCCGCGGGTCCCGCGGTGACCGGCTCGCGCCCGTCCGCCTCGACGACGACCCACGGCGCGTGCAGCGCCCGCGCCACCTCCTCGGCGACGAGCGGCAGGACGTCGCGCCGCGTGGCGTCGGCGATCCGCTCGCCGAGACGGCTGAGCACGCGGTACGGGTCGTCCCTGTCGCCGAACAGCGCCCTCCGGACGACGCGCGTGAGGCCGACCCGCAGGGGGTTGAGGGCGAGTGCGACGGCGGCAGCCGCGACGAGCGCGACACCCGTGGGCACGGTCGACGACGCGCGCGACCCGAGCAGCGCGACGACCGTGGCGTAGACGGTGACGATGCCGAGCGTGAGGAGCGAGGCGACGATCGTGCGGACCAGCACGACGTCGTGCCCGAACAGCCCGTGCCGCAGGAGGGCCACGACGAGCCCGCCGACGGCCAGCAGCCCCGGGAGCCCGACCCACGCGATCGGCAGCAGCGGCGCGCCGACGAGGAGCTGCGGCACGAACCACACCGCGCCGACGAGGGCGGACGAGGCGACCGCCGTCCCGCCGACCCACCGGAGCTGCTGCGCGGCCTCCGCCGTCGGCGCCCCGGACCGCAGCCGCACGACGACGACCGCCACGACCCCGGCGAGCACCGCCACCGCGAGGTACTCCTGGGCGAGGAGCAGGACGTGCGCCACGGACGACCACGTCGCGTCCGCCACGTCCTGGACCACCGCGGTGGACGACGCCGCCCGGGCGCCGGCGACCCCGGGCGTCGCGAGCGCCGTCACCGCCCCCGCGACGCCCGTCGCGACGAGCGGGCCGGCGGCGACGAGCCCGGCCCACCGCGCGAGGCGGACGGGCCACGGGAACAGCAGGACGAGCGCCGCGACACCGCCCCACGCGAGCAGGTAGCACCCCACGACGCCGCCCAGGAAGAGGGCGCGCGGCGCCGTCTCGAACGCCCCGCGCAGGGGCAGCTCGAGGACGTGCACGAGCGTGCTCGACGCGAGGCCGGAACCGGCGAGGAGCAGCGCGGCGGTGCTCGGTGCGCGCGGTCGCAGGGCGAAGGCGTAGACGGCGACGGCGAGCAGCGCGGTGACGAACAGGAGCGTCGACCACGCGGGGACGAGGCGTGCCGCGAGGTCCGCTGGGGTGCTCGGGACGTCCACCTCGGTCGGTGCGCCGTCGCGCACGACGGTGTACCGGACGACGTCCCGACCGGCCGCTGCGGCGTCCGGCGCAGGGTCGCGCTCGGCCTCGTCCGCCGTCGGCGCGGGGGTGGTCGAGAGCGCCACGACCCGGTCGCCGTCGGCCAGGGGGCACGGCTCGGCCACCCGCGGCGCGAGCGCGCCCACGGGCCAGTCGCGGGACGACGACGTGAGGCGCGCGCACTCGTCCGGCGACGCCGCGCGCCACGAGGTGAACGCCACCGCGACCGCGAGCGCCAGCACCGACAGCACGACGGCGACGACCTGCCACGCGCGCGCCGAGGCCCCCTGCGCGGCGCCACGCAGGGTGGGTCCCGAGCCGGTCGCGACCGTGCCCATAGGTTCATGGTGACGGCGTCCGGCGTCGCCGTCACCACGACCCGGTGTCACAAGGGGTCGAGGCGCGCGAGCGGGACGCGGCGCGACGTCCTGCGCCAGGAGCGCGCGACGCGCGGGTACGTCGTCACGAACAGCTCTCGCGCAGCCCGCTCGTCCGCTCCGCCGAGCTCCGTCCCCCGCGCGACGAGCACCTCGCGGCGGACCTCGACGCGGACGTCCGGGTCGGCGACCAGGTCGCCGAACCACGCGGGAAGGCGAGCACGTCCCCGGTTCCACGCCGCGACGACGAAGGCATCGCCGTCGCGCACGTGCACCACCGGCACCGTGCGAGGCTCGCCCGTGCGGCGCCCCGTGGTCGTGAGCAGGAGGACCGGCGCGCCCTGCGCGCGGCCGAAGAGCCGTCCGCCGCTCGCCCGGTACCCCCGGCGCACCAGGCCGTCCGCAGCCAGCACGAGACCGGGTGGGCCGGTCGGCGAGGACGCGAGCGCGAGCACCGCCGGCCAGGCCGAGAGCGCGACCCACGCGAGCACCCCGGGCGAGAGGAGCGCCATCTGGCCCGGCGAGCCGGGCGGGAACAGGGCGAACGCCGGGACCGCGAGGACCGCCCCGGCCGCGATCAGCACCACGACCGCCGTCCCGAGCCGCGCGGTCGCCCAGCCGACGAGGCCTCGGCGCTCGCCACGCCGGCTCACGAGCGCGACCCACACGACGAGCACCGGTACCTCGACCGCGCTCACGACGTACTGGACGTCGAGGCCGACCCGGCCGTCGACCAGCAGCACGGACACCCCGGCGTGGGCGACGAGTGCGAACGCCGTCGCGACGCCCCACCACCGCGCGAGCCGGTCCTTGCCGAACGCCCGGGCGAGCTCGAGCGTCGCGGGCACCAGGGCGAGCGCGAACACCGCGCCGAGCAGGTCGCTCGCGGGCCCGAGCCACGCCCAGGGTCCGTACCCACCCATGCTCCACGGGTCCGCGAGGACGAAGAACCCGATCAGTGCGACGCCTCCCACGAGGCCGGCCACGCTGCCGAGGACGGCGAGCGCGCGGACCGGCCGGGTGAGCGCCGGGACTCGGGCCACCTTCGGGCGAGACAGCTGGACGGGGCGGCCGGACGTCGTCGGCGTGGCCGGGGTGGGCACGGGTGCGGTCATGGGATCACGCTCCAAGGAGGATCGGTACGGCGGACGAAGACGGTCGCCTCACTCCGGGTCGTTCGGGGCGGGCCGGTTCCCGGGCCCGTGACCGCCGAGCTCGTAGGGCGTGGTGACTCCCGCGTACGCGAGGTGCAGCACCATGCCGAGCGCGGCGTGGTCGAGGTTGTGACAGTGGGACATCCACAGACCGGGGTTGTCGGCGCGCAGCAGCACCTCCCACACCTCCCCGGGACGCACGTCGAACGTGTCCAGGTGCAGCGGGCTGCCCCGCGGCGCGACGCCGTCGCGCGCGACGACCTCGACGTCGTGCCCGTGCGGGTGGACGGGATGCGTCTCGGTGCTGCGGTTGACCACCACGAGTCGGACGAGGTCGCCCTCGTGGACCGTGATCGGCGGGACGTGCGGCCACACGCGCCCGTTCACCGTCCACGCGTACGCGGGGACGCCGTGCACCGGGCGGAGCTGACGGTCGAGCACGAGCAGGACGTCGACGTCCGGGCGGGCCGCCCCGCCGTCGGGGTGGTCGCCCTCCGGGTGCGGGTCCGCGCGGACCGGAGTGCCGTAGTCGAGCAGGTCGAGCTCGGCGCCGTCGACGAACGTCACCTCCGCCGGGGCCGCGGTACCGGAGGCGCCCAGCACGAGCCCTGCCCCGGGCGCGCCCTCCACCGCGAGGCGCACGTCGCCGTCGGGCATGGTCAGCCCGACGTCGTAGCGCCCGCCCGCGGGCACGCGCAGCACGGTCCCCCCGCGCCCCGCGGAGGCACCGGACAGCTCGTGCGGTCCGTGCAGGTCGTCCCCGTCGACCGCGAGGACGCGGAACGACGCACCCTCCACCGAGAACCGTCGCGGCACCTGGTCCGTGTTCACGAGACGCAGCCGGACGGTGGCGCCAGGAGCGGCCTCGTGCGCGACGGGGACGTCCGACCCGCCGAGGAGCGTCGCGCCGTCGAGGGTGTGCACCGGCAGCACGAGGTCGAGGTCCGCGAGCGGGGCGCCCCGCGGCCGCACGACGAGCGTCCCGTACAGCCCGCGCTGCACGCCCCGGGCCGACGACTGGTGCGTGTGGTACCAGTACGTGCCCGCCTGGTCGGCGACGAACCGGTACGTGAGCTCCTCCCCCGGCGCGACGGCGTCCTGCGTGACCCCGGCGACGCCGTCCATGGCGTTCGGCACGTCGTAGCCGTGCCAGTGCAGCGTGACGCCCGCGGCGACGTCGGCGTTGCGGAGCGTCACCTCGACGACGTCCCCCTGCGTCGCCGTGAGCGCGGGGCCGGGCACGGTGCCGCCGGTCTCCCCGGAGGCCTCGGCGGCGGTCTCGGCCCGGGTCTGCGCGAAGGTCCACGCGTCGACGGTCGTGCCGGTCGGGAGGGTGATCCGCTCGGTCCGGGCCGTGAGGGCGTAGCGGCGGACCGCCGCGCCGTCGGGCACGTCGTCGGGTGCGAGACGCAGGTCCGTCACGGTCACGCCCGAGGAGGTCCCGGACGTGCCCGGCTCGCCGTACGAGGGGTCGCGGGCCGCATGCGCACCGGCGTCCCCGTGGAGGGCGACCGGTCCGACCCGGGCGGCGGCGTCGTCGGCCCACGCCCAGCCACCCGCGAGGACCAGCGCGAGCGCGTACGCGATCCCCGCGGACGCCCGGACCCGGCGCCGCGGCCGGACGACGAGCACCACCCAGACGACCGCGGCGGCTCCGCCGACGAGCGCGACGAGCCACACCGCCGCGAGCGGGACGACCGGGTAGCCGACCACGGTCGTCGCCGCGAGCGCCCCGAGGGACCCCGCCGCCCCGGTGAGGAGGGACGCCGAGGCGACGGCGCGCCGTCGGGCACCGACGTCGCGGCCGCGCTCCCGGCCCTGCCCCCGAGGTCGCACAGCGCGGACGAGGACCGGGCCGGCACCCACGAGGGCCACCACCGCGCCCGCCACGGCGAGGGGCAGGCCGATCGCGACGCGCTCGCCCACGAACCACCAGCCGCCGTCCCCGCCCCGGTCGCCCACCCGCGCCAGGGCGACGGCGCGGACCGTCAGCGCGAGCAGCGCCGCGAGGGCCGCCCCTGCCGCGCCGAGGTCCCGGCGGCGGACGGCGCCCGTCGTCACGGTCGTCTCAGTCCTCGCCACCTCGGCCCTCGCCCCGCTGCGTGCGGCCTGGTCGGGGGTCCCCTGCTCGGGAGACGTGGCGCCCGCGAGGACCGCCGCGACGACCCACAGGACGGTCCCGAGGACCGTCAGCGCGAGGTCGAGGCCGAGGAGGGCGACGGTGGGGTGCACGGTGCGCTCCGCAGGCCGGACTCAGCGCACCGGGGCGAGCGGCTGGGACTCGGGCGCGCGCGCGTGCACGCTGCCGGTCCGCGCGAGACGCAGCGCACGGCGGACGAGCACGACGCACGTCCACAGGATCGCGAGGCCGTTGACGGCGTGCAGGCCGAGGATCGCGCTGCCGACGACGGTCGTGCGCTCGGGCGTCGAGCCCGTCGCCCCCGCGAGGACGAACAGCAGGATCTGCACGACGATCAGGCCGAGCGGCAGGAGCGTGAGCCACACCGTGCGGCTGCCGGCGCGCGCGAGCGCGGCGGCCACGGTCGCGAGGATCGTGAGCAGCGGGATCGCGATGCGGCCGTTCGTCTGGTGCAGCACGAACGCGTCGTCGGTGGCGGGGGCGGTGAACACCCCGAACGCGGCGAAGTAGAACTGGATGACGACCGCGACGAGCAGCAGCGCGGTCAGGACGACGTACACCTTGCGCATGACGGCCTCCGGGACCGGAACGGGACGTTGACGTCTCCACGGTCGTCCGGTCGCGTCCCGGGCGTCACGGGACACCCGTCCCGCGCGGGCCAGGATTCTTGCGCGAGCGTCGCCGCCGAACCCGGGGTTCCGGGGCATCCGGCCGTCGAATCCACCCGCAACCCCGGGTTCGGCACCTGGTGGGGCCGGTCAGTCGGGGTCGGTCGGGTCGAGCGGCGCGTCGGGGTCGAGGTTCACGACGCCGCGACGCCAGTAGCCGTGGAGCCCGAGCTGGTCGGGGCGTGCGCCGCCTCGTCGCAGGTCGCGGCGCACGTGCGCGAGGTCGGTCGCCTCGCCCGCGCCGAACACGTACTCGTCAGGGTCGAGCGCACCCAGCGCGCGGACGGCCTCCGCGAGCTGGCCCGGCCCGTCGGTGCGGTAGAGGAGCTCGAGCGTCGCGCGCCCGAGCTCGTCCTCGACGAACGCCTCGTCGACGTCGTCGCCGATCTCGACGATCGCCGTCACGGGGACGTCCGGGCCGACGGCGTCCGCCCACCGGGCGAGCGCCGGCAGCCCCGTCTCGTCCCCGACGAGCAGGAGCCGGCCGACCCCGTCCGGAACGCCGCGGCTCGCCGTCGGGCCCACGAGCACGACCTCGTCGCCCGGCGTCGCGCGCGCGGCCCACGCCGACGCCGGACCCCCCTCGCCCGTGGGCGGCGCGCCCCGGTCGGAGCCCCCGTGCAGGACCCAGTCGACGTCGACCTCGGCGACGCCGTCGACGACGCGGGTCGCGCGGACCGTCAGCTCGCGCGAGATCGAGACCACGCCGGTCGGGCGCTGGAGGGCGCCGTCGGCCGTGAGCGTCGGGGCGTGCAGGACCCCGGTCCCCGGGTCGGGGAGGAAGACCTTGACGTGGTCGTCCGGGCCGAGGGCGCGCAGCGTCGAGAGGGAGGCCCCACCCGAGCCGTCGGCGTCCGGGCCGGCCGGCCGGCCGTCGTCGTGCACGGCCGAAGCGGCCTCGCGAAAGGTGATGCGCCGCAGCGCTGCGGACGTCTCCTGGACGGCGTGCACGCGGACGCGGCGCGGGACGGGGTCGAGGCGGGTGACGGGTCGGTCGAACACCGCCCCATTCTCGCGCCGAACACGACGTTGCTGTCGTGATCAGCCCGACAACGACAGCAACGTCGTGCTCGACCGCACGCGACGGCGTGCTCGTCAGGCCGCCGTCGACACCCGTCGGCCGGCGCCGATCACGGCGAGCTCACGCTCGTCGAGCCGGACCTCCGCCGCGGCGAGGTTGTGCGCGAGGTGCCCGACCGACGTCGTGCCCGGGATCGGGACCACGTGCGGCCCGCGGTGCAGGAGCCACGCGAGCGCGACCTGCCGCGGGCTGAGACCGCGCCGCGTCGCGACGTCGACGAGGCCGGGAGCCGCGTGAGGGTCGAACGACACCGGGAAGAACGGGACGAAGGCGATGCCGAGCTCACCCGTGCGCTCGACGACCGGGTCGTGGTCGCGAGCCGTGACGTTGTACAGGTTCTGCACCGCCGCGATCGGCGCGACCTCCCGCGCCGCGTCGAGCTGCGCCGTCGTGACCTCGGACAGCCCGATGTGTCGTGCCTTGCCCTCCTCGACCGCCCGTGCCAGGGCGCCGACCTGGTCGGCGAGCGGGTAGGCGTCGTCGACGCGGTGCAGGTAGAGCAGGTCGATCGTGTCGCGGCCCAGGCGGCGCAGGCTCAGCTCGACCTGCTGGCGGAGGTAGGCGGGGTGGCCGAGCGGGATCCACTCGTCGGGCGCCGGACGGACGACGCCCACCTTGGTCGCGACCGCGACCGGCCCGGCAACCCCGGCGAGCGCCTCCCCCACGAGCTCCTCCCCCGCCCCGAGCGCGTACGCGTCCGCGGTGTCCACGAGGTCGACGCCCAGGTCGACCGCGGTGCGGACGAGGCGGACGAGGTCGTCGCGGTCCGTGGGAGCCTGCCAGACGGGGGCGGTGGCACCCCGGCGTTCGCCGGGCCGGTCCGCGAGACGCATGGTGCCGAGCCCGATGCGGTGGACGGGAAGATCGCCGCCGAGAAGATGTGTTCGGTTCGTCATGGGACCGATGCTCGGGGCTCACATGCATGAGAGGGGCAAGCGATGGTGACCGACGTCACGCTGCGGGTCGGGGACGTCGCCCGGGAGACCGGGACGAGCCCCCGGCTGCTGCGCTACTACGAGGAGCAGGGGCTGCTCGCCCCTCAGCGCTCGGCGTCCGGCCAGCGGCAGTACGCGCCCGACGACGTCGAGCGGGTCGCGCGGATCCGTCGTCTCCTGGACGCCGGGCTGTCGACCGCGGTGATCGCGCAGGTCCTCGCGTGCGCGTGCGACGGGACGGGCGACGTCGAGCCGTGCCTCGACCCGGTCCTTCAGCACGAGCTGGCCCGCATCGACGGCCGGCTGGCTCAGCTCTCGGAGCACCGGGTCCGTCTCGCGGCCCTCGTGGACGGCGAGACGGCACCGACGGACGCGAACGTCTCGCACGACCCCGCGCTCCTGCTCGCGCGCCGCGGCGGCCCGCGGCCCTGAGGACCGCGAGCCGCCGCTCCGTCGTCGGATTCAGGCGAAGAACACCCGCAGGTCGGCGACGACGTCCTCCGGGACCTCGAGCGACGCGTAGTGGTAGCGCGCGGCAGTCGCGTAGGAGTTTCTCTCCTCGCACCCCACGGTCGGCACCGTCGAGCCGCTGCCCGACGGCCGGCGGCGCCTGTGTCCCGCCGAACACGACGTTGACGTCGTTCTGGGCTTCTTCCCGACACTGATGTCGTGCTCGACCGCGAGCAAGGTCGTTCTCGGCGCCCTGGTCAGCGCGGGCAGTGCCCGACGGCGACGCTCGCCCGTGTGGGCGGGCGCGCCTAGCGTGGCGGGATGGACGTGGAGGTGCGCCCCGCCGTCGGGCGGTTCGACGACTTCGCCACCGTGGTCGGGCCGAGGACGCCCGGTGTGCACGGCTGCTGGTGCATGTCGTACCGGGACTCGCGCGTCTCGAACGACGACCGGCCCGCCTTCATGGCCGACCTGTGCCGCGCCGATCCCGGGCCAGGCGTGCTCGCGTACGTCGACGGCGAGGTCGCGGGCTGGTGTTCGGTCGCGCCGCGCAGCACGTACCGGCGGCTCATGAATGCCCGGACCATCCCGTTCGTCGACGACCTCGACGCGTGGAGCGCGGTGTGCTTCGTCGTGCGGGCCGGGTACCGGCGCCGCGGGTTGATGCACGACCTGCTTGCGGGCGCCGTCGAGCACGCCGCCGCGCACGGCGCGCCCGCCGTGGAGGGCTACCCCGTGGACGCGGGCGGCGAGCGCGTCGATGTCATCTCGGGCTACGTCGGGACGGTCGCGCTGTTCGAGAAGGCCGGCTTCGTCCGAGCCGCCCCCACGACCGGCGTCAGCGGCGGCGTGCCGCGCGTCGTCATGCGGCGAACTCTGGGCTGACGCACACCGCCGGGCCTCGGGTTACCCACCGATCGTCGACCGCATCGGTGGGCAACCCGGGTTCGGCAGCGGAGGCGAGTGCTACGACACCGCGCGCCACGGGCCGTGCGCGTCGCCCGGCTCCTGGTTGCGGGTCCACCACTGCGCGATGTACGTGACGCCGTCGTGCACGGCCTCGTCGCCCGCCTCGAAGATGCGGCTCGGCGTCCAGGCCGCGGCGCCGTCGGCGGTGGTCGCGATCTCCTGCCACGGGCCGTACGCCGACGCGCCCGGGACCTGGCCCCGCGTCCACCACGACGCCTCGAACGTGCGGCCGTCGTGGGTGACCTGCTCGCCGGACGTGTAGACGGTCGCGGCGTCCCACACGGGTGCGTCCGGCTCCTCGGCGCGGGCCGTCAGCCACTCCTGGGGTCCGGTGGGGTGGTCGACCACGCGCGTCTCGCCGATGCAGCCGTTCCACCCGTTGGTGGCGCGGTCGTCGGCCCAGTCCGTGCCGAACAGCCACGGCATGTCGCTGTTGAGGCTGTGGCCGCCGGTGCCGTTCGCGTTGCGCAGCACCGGGGCGCCGTCGACGTACATCGTGGTGGTCCCCTCGTCAGAGTCGTTGACGACCGCCACGTGCACCCAGCGGCCCAGGATGATCTCGCCGGACCACGCGGTGCGGTCGCCCTTCGTGGTGTCGACCGGAACCTCGGTCCACTGGAGCTCCTTGAGGTTCGACAGGCCGAGCGCAACCGGTGAGGCGGTGAAGTCCCAGCGCGACCACGGCATGCCCTCGAGCTGCGAGCGGTTGCCGGACCGGACGATCGCCTTCATCCAGGCGTTGGCGTCCTCGGTGAACGACTCGTCGATCTTGAGGAACGTCTCGATGGTGTAGCCGTCCTCGAGCTGCGCGTCGTTGACCTCCGCGCCCGGCTCCGTGCGCAGGTAGCTCAGGCGGTTCGTCGTCTTGTCGGCGTTGGCGAAGCACACCGCGGCGCCGTCGGACGACAGCGTCGCCGCGTCGTCGGTCACGACGACGTCGCCCGGCTGGGCCGTCGTCGAGCCGCTCTCCTCGGCGGCGGCGCGTGTGAGGTCGGCGTCGCCTGCGACGTCGGGCAGGACGGTCTCCGGACCGACCTCGCCCTCTTCGCCGTTGAACCGCCAGTGCGCGAGCGTGCCGTCGACGTGGGGGTAGTCCTCGGTCGACGTGGGCGGTGCGGTCGTGACCGGGTCCGGGCCCTCGAAGCCGTCGAGCAGGAGGTCGCGTGCTCGCTGCGACAGCGACGGCAGCGTGCCGTCGCCGGCCGAGAAGTCGGGCGCGAAGCCCGCGAACCGGTCCTCGAAGTCGATGTCGATCGCGAACTGCTGGTGCTCGCCCTCGAGGAACGGCTGGTCGTACGGCGTCAGCAGCGACGGGTCCTTCGCCACGACCCACGGCGAGGCGGTCTGCACTTGGATGCGGTCGTGGTCCAGGTCGAACTCGAGCAGCCCGAGGTAGCCGTTCCCGCCGTCGTACGACATCTGGTAGTCCATGAGGACCTGCGTGACCGGGTTGCCGGCCGCGTTAAGCCGCGTCTGGCGCGTCGCGCCGTGGAAGTGACCGTTGAGGGTCAGGAAGATCTGGTCGTTCACGCTGATGAGCTCGTCCCACAGCTGCTCGCCGTAGGCGGTGTCCTGCGGGGAGACGCCGTCGTTCGCGACGTCGATCAATGAGTGCGTCGTGAGGATCACCGGCAGCTCGGGGTGCGTCGCGATCACGTCGTTCGCCCACGCGATCGTCTGCTCCGACGCGCGCCACGTCAGCGCGAGGACGAGGTACTGCTGACCCTCGGCCTCGAACACGTGGAACTGGCTGAGGCCGGTCGGGTCGCTGCCGCCGTACGTCGTCATGCCCTGCGCGCGCGACGGCCCGAACCAGTCGAGGAACGGCTCCGCGTCGAGGTCGTACTCCGTGTCCGGGCGCGAGTCCGTCGAGTCGAGCACGTCGTGGTTGCCCGGCAGGATCGAGTACGGGAGCCCCGCGGTCTCCAGGGTGCGCATCGCGTCGTCCGCGACCTGCCACTGGCCCGCCACCCCCACCTGGTCGACGACGTCGCCCAGGTGCGTGACGAACGGGATGTTCAGCTCGTCCTGGTGCTCCGCGAGCCACGCGGTCTGCACGTGGAACGGGTCGTCGCCGTAGCGCGGCAGGAACTGGCTCTGGACGTACCGGGAGTAGAACTGCGTGTCCGGCAGCACGGCCAGGGTGAAGCGCGACCCGAGCTCGTCAGCCGGGTCCGGTGCCGCGGGTGTCGCGGTCGCCGCGGCCGCCGTCGGGACGACGGAGACGGCCAGCACGGTCGCGGCGGCCAGGCCGCCGAGGGCGGCCAGGGCGCCCACGGCGCGGGTCGACGCACGGCCCCCGGGTGAGCCGCCCCGGCGTGCAGGTCTGGTGTTCGGCAAGGTCACGGAAGTCCCATCGCGTCAGCACGGTGCCCGCCGACCTGACGGGCCGCGCCCATCCTGAGCGCCCGACCTGACCGGCGGGCGAACTCCTCCTGACGCCGGCGGGAACTCCCGGCGTCGGACTACCGCCCGGGAAGCTGTCAGCGTCGGGGTTTGCGGGTTCCGGGCCCTTCTTCAGGGAACGGACGGGACGTCATGGCCTCGACGAGTCCCACGGGTCGACGATGTCCACGCCGGACCCAGCGAAGTCGCGGACGTTCCGCGTCGCGAGCGTCGCGTCGTGCACGCGACAGATCCCGGCGATCTGGGCGTCGGCGATGCTCATGGGCCGCCCCGACCGCTCCCGGAGCGCGAGGAGCGTGCCCGCGACGAACGCGGCGTCGGCGTCGTACGCGAGCACCCGGTCGGCAAAGGTCACGGTGATGTGCTCGTCGACGAGCGCCGCCAGGCGGTCGCGGCGTCGCCCCTCGGGCAGCCGAGCCACGCCGTGGACGAGCTCTCCCACGGTGACGGCGGCGATGCACAACGTCTCCGGCGCCTGGTCGTCGAGCCAGCGGAGCACACGTTCCTCGGGCGCCGGCCGGATCACCTCGGACACGAGGTTTGTGTCGAGGACGATCACGCGTCCGCGCCCTGACGATCCGAGCCCGGCTCGTCCGAGAAGTCGACAGCACGACCATGTTCCGAGCGCTCGGCCAGATCGAGCTCCACCGTGAGCCCGGCGTCGGCGAACGAGCGATGGATGAACGTCCCGAGCCCGCGCTCCATCCCCTGCGGGGATGTCACCGCGGACGTGAGGATCTCGCGAACCTCCGCCTCCATCGACCGCCCGTGCTGCGCGGCCCGTGCTCGCAGCAGCTCGCGCACGTCGTCGTCGAGCCCTCGGATCGTCAGCGTCGCCACCTCGACCACCTCCATCAGCAATGCTAGCACTCTGCTAGCACCACCGGTCCCGCAGCAGAGGCTGGCCCGTCGGGATTGAAGTTGCGGCGTCTTGAGAGAATGGACCGTCGTGAGTACCGATCCCCAGCCTGACGTGCGCCCTCCCGAGCGGGAAGGCGCCGTCGAGGGCACCCCGCGCGCAGCCCGGGCACGCCGTGGCAACCGCCGCGGGAACCGTCGGGGACGCGCCCAGGGCGACGGTGCGCCGTCGGCCACGAGCACGACGGCCGACACCTCGGGGACGACGAGCGGGGCAGGGCGCGGGCGAGGCACCCGGGCGCCGTCGGGCGTGCGGCAGGTGAGCCGCGCACAGCTCGAGCGGGCCGCGCAGGCGCGCGAGGCCGTCACGGTGCCGCCGATCACGTACCCCGAGCAGCTCCCGGTCAGCGCCCGACGCGCGGACATCGCCGCTGCGATCCGTGACCACCAGGTCGTCATCGTCGCGGGCGAGACGGGCTCCGGGAAGACGACGCAGCTCCCGAAGATCCTGCTCGACCTCGGGCGGGGCCGGGCCGGGCAGATCGGGCACACGCAGCCGAGGCGCATCGCCGCCCGCACGGTCGCGGAGCGCATCGCGGAGGAGCTCGGCACGGAGCTCGGCGGCGTCGTCGGGTACCAGGTGCGGTTCACGGACACGTCGAGCGCGGACACGCTGGTCAAGGTCATGACCGACGGCATCCTGCTCGCGCAGATCCAGCGCGACCCGCAGCTGCTCGCGTACGACACGATCGTCGTCGACGAGGCGCACGAGCGGTCGCTCAACATCGACTTCCTGCTCGGCTACCTCGCGCGCCTCCTGCCGCGCCGGCCCGACCTCAAGCTCATCATCACCTCGGCGACGATCGACTCCGAGCGGTTCGCGCAGCACTTCTCCCCCGCGCACCTCGCGTCGCTCGGAGGCGCCCCGGTTTACGTCGTCGACGCGCTGCCCGACGCCGCGCCCGTCGTCGAGGTGTCGGGCCGCACCTACCCCGTGGAGATCCGGTACCGGCCGCTGTCGCCGGACGTCGACCCCGGGTCGGGCAAGGCGAAGGGCCGCGCGAGCACCGAGGAGAAGGACCTCGTCACCGGGATCGTCGACGCGTGCGACGAGCTCCTGCGCGAGGGCGCCGGCGACATCCTCGTGTTCCTGTCCGGCGAGCGCGAGATCCACGACGCCGCCGACGCGCTCACCGGGCACCTCAAGGACCGCGTGACCGACCCCAAGCACCCGCGCCGGGTCGAGATCCTGCCGCTGTACGCGCGGCTGTCGTCGGCCGAGCAGCACCGCGTCTTCCAGGCGCACACGGCGCGTCGGATCGTCCTCGCGACGAACGTCGCCGAGACGTCGCTCACCGTGCCGGGCATCCACTACGTCGTCGACCCGGGCACCGCGCGCATCTCGCGCTACTCCAAGGCGACGAAGGTTCAGCGCCTCCCCATCGAGCCCGTCTCGCAGGCGAGCGCCAACCAGCGCTCCGGCCGCTCGGGCCGCGTCGCCGACGGCATCGCGATCCGCCTCTACTCCGAGGACGACTTCGTCTCCCGGCCCGAGTTCACCGAGCCCGAGATCCTGCGCACGTCGCTCGCGTCCGTGCTGCTGCAGATGATCTCCGTCGGCGTCGTCGACTCGCCCGACGCCGTCGCGCGCTTCCCGTTCGTCGAGCCCCCGGACACGCGCGCCGTCCGCGACGGCGTCCAGCTCCTCACCGAGCTCGGCGCCCTCGAGACGCTCTCCGCTCGCGAGTTGTCAGCACCCCAGGGCACCCGGGATCGCCCTGGCGCTGACAACTCCACGGGTCCGTCCGGCCGTTCAGAGTTGTCAGCACCGCACGGACCTCACGGTGCGTCAGGTGCTGACAGCTCGGCGCGAAGCTCGATCACGCGCCTCACCGAGGTCGGCCGCGTCCTCGCGCAGCTCTCCATGGACCCGCGCCTCGCGCGCATGGTCTGGGAGGGCTCGAAGCTCGGCGTCGCGCGCGAGATCGCGATCATCGCCGCCGTCCTGTCGATCCAGGACCCGCGCGAACGCCCCGCCGAGGTTCGCGCCCAGGCCGACCAGGCCCACGCCCGCTTCACCGACCCGCACTCCGACTTCCTCACGTACCTCAACATCTGGGAGTACGTCCGCGAGCAGCAGCACGAGCTCTCCAGCAGCGCGTTCCGCCGCCTGTGCAACGCCGAGTACCTCAACTTCCTGCGCATCCGCGAGTGGCAGGACGTCGTCGCCCAGCTTCGCGAGATGTCCAAGCCCCTCGGCATCGACATGTCCTACCGCCCTCGCGCCGCCCGTCCTGGGTCGGGAACGGCGGGCGAGGGGGCATCGGTGCACGACGGCGCAGGGTCGCCCACGGCGACCGGCTCGCCAGGGCGACGCGACGGACGAGCGGGCGGTGCGGCGTCGGATGCGAAGGGCGTCGAGGCCGCGCGCGCGAACACGCGGCCGAACGACCGAGGTGACGGCGCGGCCAGCCCGAGCACCGGCGGCGCACCGCCCGCGGACGCAACCACGGGCGACCCGACCACGGCCGCCTACAAGCGCGCCTGGGACGGCGACACGATCCACAAGGCGCTGTTGTCCGGGCTGCTGTCGCAGATCGGGATGCAGGACACGGGCGACGTCAAGGCGTCGTCGGTGGCGCACCTCAAGGGCGAGGTGCGCGCGAAGGCGCTGAAGCGCGCGCAGAAGCAGGCGCGCAACGAGTACACCGGTGCGCGCGGCGCGCGGTTCGCGATCTTCCCCGGGTCGCCGCTCAGCAAGAAGCCACCGGCGTGGATCATGGCGGGCGAGCTCGTCGAGACGTCGCGGCTGTGGGCGCGCGACGTCGCACGGATCCAGCCCGAGTGGGCGGAGGACCTCGCGGGCGACCTCGCGCGGCGCACCTACTCCGAACCGCACTGGTCGAGCAAGCGCGGCGCGGCGATCGCGACGGAGAAGGTGCTGCTCTACGGGGTGCCGATCGTCGCGGACCGCAAGGTGCTGTACGCGAAGGTCGACCCCGAGGCCGCGCGCGAGCTGTTCGTGCGGCACGCGCTCGTGCAGGGCGAGTGGACGACGCACCACCGGTTCTTCCACGAGAACCGTCGGCTCCTCGAGGAGGCCGAGGAGCTCGAGGCGCGGTCGCGTCAGCGCGGCCTCGTCATCGACGACGACGCGCTGTTCGCCTTCTACGACGAGCGCGTGCCCGACGACGTCGTGTCCGCCGCGCACTTCGACCGCTGGTGGAAGGCCGCGCGCCGCGACGACCCGGACCTGCTCACGTTCACGCTCGAACAGCTCGTGCCCGACGCCGAGCAGATCGACACCTCGCAGTTCCCCGAGACCTGGCCCCAGGGCGAGCTCACCCTCCCGCTCACCTACCAGTTCCAGCCCGGGACCGAGGCCGACGGCGTCACCGTGCACGTCCCGATCTCCGTCCTCAACCGCGTCGTCCCCGACGGGTTCGACTGGATGGTCCCCGGCCTCCTCGACGAGCTCGCGACCGCGACGATCCGCTCGCTGCCCAAGCCGGTCCGGGTCCAGCTCGTGCCCGCGCCGGACGTCGCGCGCGACGTCGTCGGCTGGCTGCGCGAGCACACGCCCGCGTGGGCGGACATGGCCCGCGCCGGCGACATGGCCGAGCGGTTCCACGTCGCGTTCACGCGCGCCGTCCGCGCCCTGCGGGACGTCGTCATCCCCGACGACGCATGGGGCCCCGAGCAGGAGGCGCGCCTCCCCGCGCACCTGCGCATGACGTTCCGCGTCGTCGACCCCCGCCGCCAGGGCGAGGTCGTCCTCGACGAGTCCAAGGACCTCCTCTCCCTCCAGCGCCGCCTCGCCGCCCAGAACCAGGCGGCGGTGCGCGCCGCCGTGAAGGGTGCGGTCGGGGCGGCTCTGCGTGAAGCGGGCGCTCGCGCTGGGGCTGGGACGGCGGGGGAGGGGGCGTCGGCGCTCGGGCTACCATCCGCATCGCTCGTTCCTCGCGATGCTCCCGCCAGGCCCACCACGCCCTTCGCCACCGACGCCCCCTCCCCCGCCTCCGCGTCCGGCTCACCGACACGCCGCGGCCAGGGCACGGCGTCCGACGGCGCAGGGGCGAGCCACGTGTCTGGCTCGCCGTCCGGCGTCGGCACCGGGCACGACGGCGCAGGCTCGCCCACGGCGACCGGCTCGCCGGGGCGAGGCGCCGGACGAGCGGGCGGTGCGGCGTCGGATGCGAAGGGCGTCAAGGCCGCGCGCGCGAACGGACGGCCGAACGACCAGGGTGACGGCGCGGCCAGCCCGAGCACCGACGGCGCAGCGCCCGCGGACCCGACCCCGGCCGCCTTGGTGACCGAGCAGACCGACCTGACGACGTGGCCCGACGACGCGCTGCCGACGGCGGTGTCGACGGACCTCGGGGGCGGGGTGGTCGTGCGGGGGTACCCGGCGGTCGTCGAGGAGCAGGACGCCAAGGGGAAGCCGAGCGTTGCGTTGCGGGTGCTGGCCGACGCGAACGCGCAGGCGCGGGAGCACGCTCGCGGCGTCCGGCGCCTGCTGCTGGGCGAGACTGCGCTGCAGACGGGCCGGATCACGAGCCGGTGGAGCTCGATGCAGTCGCTGACGCTCGCGGCGAGCCCGTACCGGAACACCGAGGCGCTGGTCGCCGACCTGCAGCTCGCAGCGGTGATCGCGCTGACGAGTGGCGGCAGCGGACCGTACGGGGCGCAGCCGGACGCCGTCGCGATCCGGGACGCGGACGCCTACGGCACGGCCCGCGCGTTCGTCCGGGCGCACCTGGAGGACCAGGTGAACCAGGTCGTCGGGCACGTCGTGGCGGCGCTCACGGCGTCGCGGAACCTCGACGCGGAGATCCGCGCGTCGAACAGCCTCGCGCTGCTCAACACGCTCACGGACCTACGAGACCAGGCCGCCGGCCTGATCCACGACGGGTTCGTCTCGCAGACGCCACCGCGGCGCCTTCCGCACCTCACGCGGTACCTGCGGGCGGCGTCGTACCGGCTGGAGAAGGCGCAGACGAACCCGAACCGCGACGCCGAGCTCGCGTGGCGCGTGCACGACGTCGAGGAGGCGTACCAGCGGGCACGGGCCGCCTCCGCGCAGGGACCGTCGGACCCGGCCCGGGCCGCCGATCTCGCAGAGGTCCGGTGGCTGGTCGAGGAGCTGCGCGTGTCACTGTTCGCGCAGCAGCTCGGCACCGACGGCCCGGTGAGCGAGAAGCGCATCCGCAAGCTCCTCGTGCCGGGCGGCTGGTGACCGGTCCGTTCCGACGGAACGGCAGCGACGCTCGCCGCGCGTCCGTCACGGCATCGCGAGCTCGCGCGCCGGGTGCACGGAGGCGTCGAGCACAGCGCGCTCGCCGAGGGGCTCGTCCAGCTCGACGGCGAACGGCGTGGGCGGGTTGCTCGGGCAGTTCGCGTCGCCCGTGCGCGGCTCGACGGCGATCGTCACCTCCACCGCCTCGGTAGCCGTCGCGAGCCCGACGAGCCGGACCCGGCCCTCGGCGTCCTGCCCGCTGTTGCAGGCCGTCTCGGTGACGAGCAGGTGCAGCTCGTCCGCCTCGGGGGTCGGCGGGTGCTCAGGGTCGAGCGTGACGGTCGCGGCACCGAGACCGCCCAGGTCGGCGCGCAGCGCGCACGTGGACGCGGCACTCAGGTGCCAGGTAGGCGAAGGGTCCAGGTTCGGTGCGTCGACCCACTCGATCGCCAGCAGCTCGTGGGTGCGGACGTCCCCCGCGCCGAGGTCGTCCGGCTCGGCGAGCTCGCGCAGGAGCACGACACGTTCCGCCGACTCCTCGACCACGGTCCAGTCGGCCGGGTCGATCTCCGGCACCTCGACGCCGTCGAGCGCGGCCTGCCCGTCCTCGCCGAGCCGGTCCGCCGTCGTGCCGGCCGTGAGCGCCTCGTGTGGGACCACGCTGTCCCAGCACCGGTACCCACCGGCAGGCTCGGCGATGCCCGTGGCCGTCGGCGGCGCGCACGCGGCCGTGCCTGCCAGCACGACCGCGGCGATGAACAGCACGGTACGACGTCGCACGGCGCCTCCTCTCCCCGTTCGTCTGTGTGCCGGGGCGACCGGATCTTGCCCTTGCGCCCGCAGCACAGGACAAACCGGGCCGGATGGCATGAGATGGGACCATCGAACTCATCCGTCGTCTCCCGAGGCGACGATCGGCGAGCGGGGGGAAGCATGGGACGCGCCGTCGTGACGGGGTACGGGGCCGTGACGCCCGTCGGGCTCACCGCGCCCGGCACGTGGGACGCGCTGCTGCACGGGGAGTCCGGGGTGCGGGCGATCAAGGACGACTGGGCGGCCGAGCTCCCCGTGCGCATCGCCGCGCGGGTGGACGACGCGTTCACCGAGTCGCTCACCGTGCGGGAGGTGCGACGCACCGACCGGGCCGAGCAGCTCACGCTCGTCGCGGGCCGCGAGGCGTGGGCGTCGGCGGGTTCGCCCGACGTCGACCCGACGCGTCTCGCGGTCGTCGTCGGTTCCGCGAACGGCGGGATCGCGACGACGCTCGACCAGTCACGCGTCCTCGACGAGCACGGCCCCCGGCGCGTGTCCCCGCACACCGTCACCATGCTCATGGCCAACGGGCCCGCGGCGTGGCTGTCCATCGACCTGGGCGCGAAGGCCGGTGCCCGCGCCCCGATCAGCGCGTGTGCGGCGGGTTCCGAGGCGATCACCATGGGCCGGGAGATGATCCTCGCCGGCTCGGCCGACGTCGTCGTGTGCGGCGGGGTGGAGGCGGGCGTCCGGCCCTTCTCCCTCGCGGCGTTCGCCGCGGCGCGCGCCATGTCGACGCGCAACGACGAGCCGGAGCGCGCGTCGCGGCCCTTCGACGTCCACCGCGACGGCTTCGTCATGGGCGAGGGGGCCGTGCTCCTGGTCCTGGAGAGCGAGGAGCACGCGCGTGCTCGGGGCGCGACCGTGCACGGTGCCGTCGCGGGCGCCGCCCTGACCTCTGACGCCTTCGACATCGTCGGCGGGGACCCCGAGAACCAGGCTCGGACGATCGCCCTGGCCCTGCGGTCCGCGGGACTCTCCCCCGGCGACCTCGGCCTCGTCCACGCCCACGCGACGTCGACGCTCGTCGGGGACGTCAACGAGTCCGACGCCTTGCACGCGGCCCTCGGCGACCCGCCCGCGGTGACGAGCACGAAGGGCGCTACCGGCCACCTGCTCGGCGCGTCCGGCGCCCTGGGGGCCCTCGTCGCGCTCCTCGCACTGCGCGAGGGCCGCATCCCGCCGACGCTCAACCTCGACGCCCAGGACCCCGCGATCGACCTCGACGTCGTGAGCGGGGCCGCCCGCGACACCCAGGCGCGGCACGCCCTGGTCAACGCGTTCGGGTTCGGCGGCCACAGCACGAGCCTCGTCGTCTCGCGCGACTGACCACCTCGCCGAGCACCCCGACGCACGGGTGTCGGCAGTCAGGGTCGGAATCGGGGGACATCCCGATTCCGCTGCGACGGACGCGCTCCTACCGTCGAGGTATGAGCACATCCGCCGCAGCATCCTCGTCCACGCTGTCCCGGCCGCGCCAGGGCCGGATGATCGCCGGTGTCTGCGCCGGGGTCGCCCGGCGCTTCGGCTGGGACCCGACCGTCGTGCGCGTCGTCGCCGCGGTCTCGATCCTGCTCCCCGGACCGCAGCTCATCGCCTACCTGATCCTGTGGGCCCTCATGCCCAACGACCGCGACTGACGGGCCCGGCCGGGCCGGACGACGCACGTGTTGCCTGCTGTCGCCCGCCGGAGGTGAGACGCGTACGAGCCCTGGTGGGGCGCCGTCGGATGCGAAGGGCGTCAAGGCCGCGCGCGGCCACCGACGGCCGAAAGACCGTGGTGACGGCGCGGCCAGCCCGAGCACCGACGGCGCCGCACCAGGGCGACCGTCACACCACCCGACCGGGCAGGCCGCCGACTACCCGGGGAGCCCGCGCATGCGGCGCCGGGCGACGACGATCGTCACGCCACCGGCGACGAGCAGGCCGGCGAGGCCCACGAGCACGCCGACCTGCGCGCCCGTCGCGGCGAGGTCGTCGGGGCCGGTGCCGTCGCCGTCCGCGCCTGTCCCGTCGGCTGCGACGACCTCGAGCTCCGTCCACAGGACGCGGCCGTCGACCTGGCCGACGATCGCGAACCGGTGCTCGCCGACCGCGACGTCGGCCGGCACCGTCACGGTCGCGGTGAGCGTGCCCGAGGCGTCCGCCCGGAACATGCCCAGCTCGACCGGCGTGGAGAACAGCGTCGCGGTGACCCACTCGCCGGGCGCGAAGCCCTCGGCGGTCGCCGTGACCTTCTCGCCCGGTCGCACGGTCGCCGGGGAGAGCGTCACGCCGCCGTGGTTGGCGTCGGTGAGGTCGTCGGCGTCGACCGTGTGCAGCGGGGCCGACGGCGGCTCCTCGCCCGCGCCGGGCGCCTCGCCGCCGGGCTCGCCCGGGGTCTCGCCGAGGTGGTCGGCGAACACGTCCGACGCCGCGCCGAGGCTCAGCAGCACCGTCTCGCCCGTCGCGTCCTCGACACCGTCGTTGTCGGTGACCGCCCAGAGTGTGCCGTCGCCGGCGACCGTCAGCCCTTCGAGCTTCTCCTGCGTCCAGCCGTTCGCGGCCTGCAGGTCGGGCAGGACGTCGTGCGCGAGCGTCTTGGTGACCTCGACCGGCGTGGTGCTCGCCGCGCCCACCGCCGTGTCCGGGACGTCGACGGCGTAGACGCGCTTCACCGTGGCGGCCGGGCCGTTGAGCTTGTCGCGCTCGATCACCGCGAGGGTGTCGTGGTCGACGACGGTCACCTCGCTGAGCCCCATCCAGTCGCCGTCCGTGGTGGTCGGCTCGAGCGGGTACGCGAACCAGTCCCAGGTCGCGCTCGCGACGTCGTAGCGACCGAGGCGCGCGGTGCCCGCCGTGCCGCCGTCGTCGGTCGTGAGGCCGCGCTGGAGCGCGACCCAGACCTGCTCGGGGGAGTCGGTCGACGAGTCGACCGCGACGCCCTCGACGCCCTGCTTGCCGAGGCCCGCCGCGACGTCGTCGGGCAGGGCCACGGACTCGACGACCGCACCCGAGGTGTCGGTGCGCACGATCGCGTTCTCCGCACCCGCCGCGCCCTCGACGCCGAGCCAGAACCCGCCGTCGGGACGTGCCGCGACGCCCTCGACGTCGAGCCCGACGGGGGCGCCGTCGCGCGTCAGGTTCACGGACCGGTCGATCACGGCAGGGTCGCCGTCGCCGTAGCCGCCCACGTCCACCGACAGGAGCTGCGTCGTGTCGTAGGCGGCGTCGGTCGCCGTCCACAGGCGCTGGGGATCGCTCGGGTCGGCGCTCAGCGCGCCGAGCGCGCCCCAGCCGATCGGCGCACCGGCCTGCGAGCCGTCGGTCGCGTCCGCGGAGACGACGCTCGGGAACCGCGGCGAGCCTGCGCCGTCGGCCCACTGCGCGCCCCGGCCGAAGACGGTGACGGCGGACCGCACGCCGGCCTCGGCGTCGTCCTCCTCGCTCGACACCACGAGCAGGTCGCGCTCGGGGACGACGAGCAGTCCCTCCGGGCCGTTGGTCGTCGCGAGGACATCGACGAACCGCGGCGCGCTCGCGTCGGTCACGTCGTAGACCGCGACGAAGTTCGACCGCTCGGAGCCGACGAACGCGTACCGTACGCCGTCGAGCGTCGCGACGGTCAAGCCCTCGGGCTCGACGCCCTTCTTGGCCGCGCGGTCCTCGGTGTGCAGGCCGACGCGCACCGCGAGGCGCTCGAGCTCCGCCCCCGCGTCCCACACGACCTCGCCCGAGGTCGCGTCGAAGACCGACCAGCCGCGCGAGCCGCCCTTCCAGTCGCCCTCGTTCGCGGTCGCGACGTGGTCGTCGTCGAGCCAGCCGATCGCGTCCGGCTCGCGCGGGACGGCGGGGATCGACCCGGTCTGGTCGATGACGCCGTCCTTCTCGACGTCGATCCCGGAGACCGCGACCGCGCCGGCGGAGAAGACGTTCTCGACCTCGCCCGAGGAGATGTCGACGACGGCGATCCCGTTGTTCTCCTGGAGCGTCACCGCGACCTTCGTGCCGGCCGGGTTGACCGCGACGTACTCGACCTCGGGGTCCTGCGGGGTGTCGAGACCGGCGGCCGCGACGACGGGCAGCGGGGCGCCGGCCTCGTCGAGGAACGACACTCCACGCGTCGACCACGCGGCGGGGTCGTCGCCCGGCAGGTCGAGGACCTGGAGGAAGCCGCCCGGGAGCTGCGGGAGGTCGCCCTCCTCCGCACCCTCGGGGGTCGCCTCCTCGTCGCGCTGGTTCTCGATCGCGACGACCGCGTGCGACCCGTCCGGCGTCACGGCGATCGAGTCCGGCTGGCCGCCGAGGTCGAGCGAGCGCACGCGCTCGCGCGTCGCGAGGTCGACGACGTCGAGGCGCCCGCTCGGCGCCGTGAAGCTCGCCGACGTGTCCACGACGACGAGGACGTACCCGCCGACGACCGCGACCGACGTCGGCTCGTCGTGCTCCGAGCCGAGCTCGGCGAGGCTCAGCGTGCCCAGGCCCTTCGGCGCGCTCGGGTCGGAGAGGTCGAGGAACCCGATGCGCCGCGCGGCCGCATCGGTGTGGACGACGGTCTTGCCGTCCTCGCTCACCGCGGAGATCTCGGCGACCGTCTCGGCCGCGGCGTCCTCGCCGGCCGGGCGGTTCTGGAACACGGGGTACGTCGCGAGGCGGTGGAACGTCTCGCCCGGCGCGGGCTGGGCCCAGGCGGCGCCGGAGGCGAGGGCGAGGGCCGCCGTCGTGCCGGACGGCGAGGGGCCACCGGGGTGCGCGGGGGCTGCGGCGAGCGCGGGCAGCGCACCGAGCGTAAGCGTGAGCGTCGCGCCGGTGGCGACGAGCGCGGCGAGGCGCGACCGGCGGGCGGTAGTCCGCCCGGCGGTGCGCTCGGGAGTGCGCTCAGGGGTCGATGACATGTCTCTCCTTCGACGAGGGTCGAGCAGAGAGTGGTGGCACCCGGTGGCGCGACGGCGACGCGGTCCCGGCCGGTAGGTGGCCACGGGATGAACAGTGGGCGGCGGTGGGCGCACCTCGCCGGAGGGGTTCGTGTGCCCGAGCGACAGGTTCGGTGGCGGAGTATCTGATACTTCGCCGCCGTGACCGAATCGTGACGGCGCAACTACCTAGTACTCGCTGTTCGTGCAGCCTCCGCGGTTGCTAGCGTCTTTCGAGATCTACCTGATACTCCGCGTCCCGCCAACGAGGGCGGCCGCGGCGCCGGCTCCACGCCGGTCCTCCCCCGAGCTCGCCGGAATCCCGCACGCTCCCCCTCTGCCGACCGCCCGGCGACGACGCCGGGCGTGAGGAAGGACCACCCGATGACGCAGCACGCCTCTCCCCGACCGTCGCGCACCCCCGCCGTCCTCACGTCCGTCGCGCTCGCCGTGCTGGCCCTCGCGGTCGCCGGGCTCGTCGCCTTCCTGCTCGTGTACAACGGCAGGGTCGCCGACGGCGCGACCCGCCTCGACGACGGCGCCGCCGAGCTCCAGGCCGGCGCGGCGACGCTCGCCGACGGGACCGCCACGGCGCAGGACGGCGCCCAGCGTCTCGCGGACGGCGCGGTCGACCTCGAGGACGGCGCGGGCGACCTCGTCGCCGGGGCGCAGAAGGTGTCCGACGGCGCGGCCCAGCTCGCGACCGGCGGCACCACCGCGCTCGACGGCGCCACTGAGCTCGCCGCCGGAGCCGACGAGCTCAACGCCGGGGCGGCGCGTCTGTCGGCGGGCACGGGCGATGCCGCGACCGGCGCCTCGCTGATCGCCGACGGCGCCGACGAGCTCAGCACGGGGGCCGCCGAGCTCTCCGCCGGGACGACCCGCGCTGCCGACGGCTCCGCGCTGCTCTCCGCGGGTGCCGCCGAGCTCAGCGCCGGCGCGGGCCGTGCCGCGGACGGCGCCGGCCAGATCGCCACGGGAGCCGGGACCCTGGGCGACGGTGCCGCCCGCGCCGCCGACGGCGCCCACCTGATCGCCGGTGGGAACGCCGCGCTCGCCCGAGGGACGCTCGACGTCGGCGAGGGCGCCGGCGTGGTCGCCGCCGCGTCGAGCGCGCTCGCGGACGGCGCCGGGACCGTCTCGTTCGGTGCGCGGAGCGTCGCCGCGGGTGCCGGGACGCTCGCCGCCGGTGCGGCGGACGTCGCGACCGGGTCCGCCACCGTCGCGCACGGGGCGACCGGCCTGAAGGACGGCACGGCGGCGGTCGGGGACGGGGCGTCGGATGTCGCTGCCGGAGCGACGACGCTCCACACCGGCGCCGGTTCGCTCGCCACCGGCCTGGCCACCGCTCGCGACGGGTCGGCACACCTGCTCGCGGGCTCGCGCTCCGTCGCGGACGGCACCGCGTCGGTCCATGGCGGTGCCGCCGACCTCGCCCAGCAGCTGGCGGGACTCGCCGCCTCGGTCGAGGACCCGACGCTCCGGACCCAGCTCGACGCCCTCGCCGGAGCAGCGGGATCGCTGCGTGACGGCGCGGACGGCGTGCGTGCCGGCGCCCAGCAGGTCGAGGCCGGCGCGGAGGCGCTCCATGCCGGGCTCGACGGCGACGACGGTGTCGCCGCGGGTGCGGCCCGACTCCACGCCGGGCTCGGCGGCCTGAGCGAGGGGGCGGCGCGGGTCGCCGCCGGCGCAGAGGCGGCGCGCGTCGGCGCGGAGTCGCTGGCCGGCGGCGCGGCGAGGGTCCACGCGGGCGCGGCCGCGGTGTCCGGCGGTGCCGACGAGGTCGCCGCAGGCGCTGCGGCGCTCGCCGGCGGCGCGCAGGCCGTGGCGGACGGCAGCGTCTCCCTGAGCGCCGGCACGGCGACGCTCGCAGCGGGGACGGAGCAGCTGGTCGTCGGCAGCTCGACCCTCGCCGCGAGGTCGGGCGAGCTGGCCGTCGGCGTGCGGGACGTGCACGAGGGCAGCACCCGCCTCGCGACGAAGACCGCCGAGCTCGCCGTCGGGGTGCATGACGTGAGCGACGGCAGCGTGCGCCTCGCGAGCAAGACCGCCGAGCTCGCCGACGGCACGGCGCTCCTCGCGCCCGGCGCCCAGCGGGTGAGCGACGGCACCGCCACGCTCGCCACCAAGACCGCGGAGCTCGCGGACGGCACCGCGCGCCTTCAGACCGGGGCGGGCGACCTGTTCGCCGGGACGACGCGCCTGGAGGACGGGACGCTGCGCCTGCAGGGCGGGCTCACGACGCTCTCCACGGGCGCGACGACGCTCGCCGCCGGGAACGCGGCGCTCGCCGACGGCTCGACGACGCTCCACGAGGGCACGACGACCCTCGCGAACGGCGCGGCCGACCTGCGCGACGGCAGCACCCGCATCGCCGAGGGTGCCGCCACGCTCTCCGACGGCACCGGGACCCTCTCCGACGGCACCACGGAGCTCAGGGACAGCGTCGAGAACAGCCCCGTCGGACGGGTGTCGCTCGGCCTGTCCGCCCTCGTCGGCGGGGCCACGCTCGCGGGTGTCGCGGGCGTCGGGCTCGGGCTGCGCCGTCGGCTCGCGGCGGCCTGACTGGCCGACGCGCACTCCCGGGCGGCCCCTCCTCGCCGCCCGGCCCGCTGCTCGGGAGCGGCTTCACGTCGACGGTGCCGCTCCCGCGGGCGGCGGTCCCGGAGGACAGGACTCCGGGGCCGTCGTCCTATCCTCGTGCGCCGCCGCGAACCCGATGGGCCGATCGCGCCACCCTTTGCGAATATTGCGTTATAGGTAGGAGGATGGTGCCATGACGCTCGCAGTCCGACGCCAGCTCCCGGTCATGCCGCCTCAAGACCACGATTCCATCGATGGCCTCTCGGTGCTCCTGCATGACACCCGGCACCCGGCAGCACTCATCGGCCCCAACGGCGAGCGCGTCGCTCTCCCAGCCGAGATCCACGGACTTCTCGTCGAGGTCGTCGACGCGATGCAGGCCGGCAAGGCGATCACGGTCGCGCCGGTCGACCAGCGCCTGACGACGCAACAGGCGGCGGACCTTCTGGGCATCAGCCGGCCGACGCTCATCAAGCTCCTCGACGAGGGTGCACTCGAGTACGAGACTCCGGCAGGGGGTAGGCATCGCCGCCTGCGACTCGAGGACGTGCTCGACTACCAGCACGAGCGCCGCGTGCGCCGCCGGTCGATGCTCGACGACATCACTCGCGCGGCGGCCGGGGACGATCTCTACGCGACAAGCGCCGGGGACTACCGCGACGCTCTGCGGGACGTGCGGCACTCCGACTGATGGCGGGATTCCGGGTTCTCCTCGATGCCTGCGTACTCGTACCCGTCTCCCTCGCCGACACGCTCCTGCGGGTGGCCGAGCGAGGCCGGTTTCACCCGATGTGGAGCACCGAGATCCTCGGCGAGGTGCGTCGCGCACTGGTCAGGGGCCACTCGTGGACGGCATCAGCCTTCCCGACCCCGACGACCGGCATGTCGTTGCCGCCGCGCTTCGCGGACGTGCAGAGCTGATCGTGACGGCCAACGTGTCCGCCTTTCCGGCGGAGACGCGTCGCGCGCTGGGTCTGCACGTCACAACTCCCGACGAGTTCCTGCTCGACCAGCTCGACCTCGCGCCCGAGCTGGTCGTTGCCGTTCTCTACGAACAGGCGGAAGCGACGCGCAACTCGTCATTGACGTTCGAGGACGTCCTGGATTCACTCGAAACCGCCGGCGTTCCCCGATTCTCCACCTGTATCACGGCACGGAGCGGATCCTGATCTTCCCGAGCTGCGCCGATCGTCCTGCGATAGCCGCTCGATCCGCTCGTCGTCACAGCAGGACGAGCACCGCCGTGACGACGACGACGGTGAGGCCGATCAGCACCGCGTCGCCCGCCGTGTACCGCAGGTGGGCCAGGCGCAGGCGGCGACCGGCGCCGTCGCGAGCCGCCGACGTGAAGCCGCGCGTCTCGAGCGCCTCGACCGTGGTGCGGGTCCGCTTGGCCGTGTTGAGCACGAGCGGGTAGAACGCCTGGACGGCGATGCGCGCGCCGCGCAGGACCGTGCGCCACCCGAGGAACCCGTGCCCGCGCGGCGGCGCACCGCGCATCCGGTGCCCGTCGACGATCGTCTGGAACTCGGCCACCAGCACGGGGACCATGCGGTACCCGTAGCTCACCGCGAACCCGAGGATCGCGGGCAGCCGCAGCGCGAGCAGGGCGTCGGAGATCTTCTCCGGGTCCAGCGACACGAACGCCGCCATGCTCACGAGCGAGACCGTGCTCAGCTTGAGGAACGCCTGGGCGAGGCCCACGAGGGCGCCGAGGTCGCCGTCGAGCACGAACGCGAGGACGAGCACGTACACGAGCTCGCCGACGGTCCCCAGCACGAACAGGCCCAGGAGCAGCGGCCCGATCCGCGCGGCGAGCGCGCAGCCGAGCGCCAGCACGAAGAACGCCCCGAGGACCCGCAGGTCGTAGGTGAACCACGGCACGACGGCGCACACCGCGTACCAGAGCACGACGGCGCGCGGGTCGCGCCGGGCGAGGAAGCCGCCGCGCGTCGCGTAGGCGACGCGCATGAGCTCCATGACGACCCACTCGACCGAGGCGCGGTCGAGACCGCTCCGGCGTCGGCCCTCGCGCACGGTGGCCGAGTCGGCAGTCAGGGCGGCGGTCATGCGGGTACCTCCGCGGGGGCGAGGCGGGCGACCAGCTCGTCCACCGTCAGCGGGACCGGGTGCACGCCCAGGGCGGCGCCTACCTGCGCGACCTGCGGCGGCACGAGGCGCGCGGCGTCGAGGGCGTCGGGCGACGAGAAGAGGGTCGCGGGGTCGGTGTCGGCGAGCACGCGTCCGTCGTGCAGCACGACGACGCGGTCGGCCCACTCGGCGACGAGGTGCATGTCGTGCGTCGCGACGACCGTGCAGCGGATGTGGTCGGCCAAGGCCGCGAGCATCGCGATGACGTCGTCGCGCGAGCGCACGTCGAGGCTCGACGTCGGCTCGTCGAGGAGCAGCAGCCGGGGCCGCATGGCGAGCGCGACGGCGAGCACCGCGCGCCGCTGCTGGCCCCCGGAGAGCAGCCGGCCGTCCCGGTCCGCGACGGCGGTGAGCCGCACCTGCTCGAGCACGCGGTCGACGAGCTCGTCGGCGTCCGGGACGCCCCGGCCGCGTGGGTGCATCGCGACGTCGCCGCGGACGGAGTCCTGCAGGAACATCTCCTCCGGGCGCTGCACGAGGTAGCAGACGGCGTCGGACAGCTCGGCGGCGGTCGTCGTGCGCGTGTCGCGGCCGTCGACGACGACCGTCCCGGCGCGCGGGAGCGCGAGCCCCGAGAGCAGGCTCAGCAGGGTCGACTTGCCGGCGCCGTTCGAGCCGACGAGCGCGACCCGCTCGCCGTCGTGCAGCGTGAGGTCGAGGTCGTCGAGCACGGTCGTCCGCGGCCCGGAGACCGTGCGGTAGCCGTGCGTGACGCCCCGCAGCGACGCGACCGCCTCCCCGCCGAGCACGGGCTGGGCGACCGGATCCTCGCGAGAACGCTCGCCGACGACGACGGCGGCGGCCGGGGCGACGCCCGCGAGCGCAGCTGCGCACGCCTCGACCGTGAGGGGCGGCGCCCCGCCGGCACGGACCACCGGGTCCAGCGCGCTCGCGAGCGCCACGACCTGCGGGGCCGGGATGTCGGCGGCCGCGAGGTCGTCGGTCCTGGCCAAGGCCTCGGCGACGGGCAGGTGCCAGCGGGCGACGCCGTCGGCCATGAGCACGACCGACCGCGCGTGCCGGGCGACGAGCTCGGCGTGGTGCTCGATGACGACGACCGTCACGCCCCGCTCGTTGAGCAGCGCCAGGTGCTCGTAGATCGCGGCGGCGCGGCGGGGGTCGACCTCGGCCGCAGGCTCGTCGACGACGAGCAGGCGCGGCGCGAGCGCCATCGCGCCGGCGAGCGCCACGAGGTGCTGCTGCCCGCCGGACAGCTGCCACGTGTAGCGGCCGGCGATCGGGCCGAGCCCGAGCACGTCGAGCGCGGCGTCGGCGCGCGCGGCCCAGTCCTCGCGGCCGAGGTTGAGCGGGGCGAACGCGACGTCGTCGCGCACGGTGGGGCGGACGATCTGGTTGCCGAAGTCCTGGAAGACGTAGCCGACGTCGTCGGCGAGGTCCGCCACGGACAGCGTCGCCGTGTCCCGGCCGAAGACGCGCACGGAGCCGCCGAGGTCGCCGTTCCAGAAGTGCGGCACGAGCCCGTTGAACGCCTTGCAGAGCGTCGTCTTGCCCGAGCCGTTGCCGCCGACCACGGCCACGAAGTCGCCCGCCTCGATCCGCAGGTCGACGCCGCGCAGCGAGTCGTCCGAGGCGCCCGGGTAGCGGAACGTCAGCCCGGTGACCTCGACGGCCGCCTCGCTCGCGCCGTCGGCCTCGTGCTCGACGGCGGCCCCTTGGCCCGTGGTCGGCGCGCCCATCAGCGGTCCGAGCCCGAGGCGTGGTCGTCCGCGCGCGTGGCGGCCGCACGGTCGCGGCGCCGGGCGACGAGGGCCGCGATCGCGACGACCACCGCGAGGCCGACGACGAGCCCCACGACGGCGGCGACCCACCCGACGTTGTCGCCGTAGGTGTCGACGAGCCCGGCGTCGAACGAGCCCATCGTCGTGACGGCGTCCTCGCGGCCCGCGTGGTCCTCCCACTGGCTGAGCACGCCCACCGCGGCGGCGAGCGCGACGCCGAGGGCGGCGACCAGCCAGAAGCTCACGCCCCACGGACCGGCGAGACGCGGCGGGTTCTGCGGGTCGCGGGGCCGCAGGCCCATGAGCGGCTCGATCTTGCCGTAGAGGCGCGGGGCCAGCCACATCGCGGCGAGCCCGCCGAAGAGCACGCCCGTGATCAGCAGCGCACCGAGCAGCTCGAGGCCCTCCGCGAGGACCACGGCGCCGAGCGTGCCGCCGGACTCGTCGAGCGCATCGGGGTCGACGCCGACGACCACCTTGACGACGTCGATGAGCGCGGAGCTCACCTTGTCGATCGACACGAGCGCGATCGCGGCCCAGAAGAGCTGACGGCGGTTGCGCGGGTCGCGCACGAGGCAGCCCGCGACGTACGTGCCGACGAAGATCTGCAGGAAGCCCTCGAGCTCCCCGAAGCCACCGAAGCTGCCGAGCAGCATGTCGGCGATCAGCGCCTCGCCGATCGCGACGCCGAGCGCGACCCACACCGGGGTGAGCAGCGCGGCGAGCACCACGGGGATGAACGCGAAGTAGGCGATCTCGACCTCGAAGGAGCCGACCTCGAACGAGGGCAGCATGTCCGCGACGAGGTCGGCGACGCCGTACAGCGTCATGGACAGCACGAGGATCATGAGCTTCTGGGAGCCGGAGATCCCGTCGGGGTCGTGCACGAGACGGCGGAGCGTCGGGCGGGGAGCGGTGGTGGTCGGCGAGCCGGTCATGAGGGCCTTCCTCGGGTCGGTGGTGCTCGTCGGGCGGGTGTGTGGAGCGGGTCGTGAATCAGGGCAGGACGAGCGCGAGGACCTCATGGATGCCGTCGACGACGTGGTCCGGCGCGGGAGAGCCGACGACGTCGGGGGCGCCGAGCCCGTCGAGCGCGTCGAGCGCGTCGTCGGGGGTGGAGCCGCCACGGACGAGCACGACCGTGCCGACGCCGGCTCCGCGCGCGGCCGGCACGTCGCGGCCCGGCTTGTCTCCGACGAACCACGCCCGGGCGGGGTCGGCGTCGAGGGCCACGAGCGCCGTCCGGGCGGTCGTCGGGTCGGGCTTGCGCACGCCCAGCTCGTCCGAGTAGACGTGCGCACCGAGGAGCTCGTCGAGGCCTTCCTCCACGAGCTCCTCGCGCACCGCGCGCCCGCACACCGTGTTGGACACGACCGCCACCGGCACGCCCGCGTCACGGGCGCGCTCGAGCAGCTCGCGGACGCCCGGGCGCACGGTCGGCACGGACTTGCTCCGCGCGTACCGGACCATGAGCTCGTGGCACTCGGCGCGCAGCCAGTCGCGCAGCCCGGCCTGACGGACGCCGTCGGGCTCGTCGGTGGGCTCGCCGGCGGGTGCGGCGCCGGCCCGCACGGCGACGACGCCGTCGAGGCACGGCCCGACGAGGTCGACCCAGAACGTCGCGGCGTCGATCTCCGGCACCGTCGACCCGACCGAGCGCCCGGCGGTCTCGTGCGCGTGCTTCCAGGCCCGGTGCCGGGCGCGAGCCTCGGTCAGGGCCTGCGCGGCGTCGTCGGTCGACACGGCGTACCCGGCCCGGGTCAGCCGCAGCGCGAGGTGCTCGGCGAAGCGCCGTCGGACCGCCTCGTCGGGCGTCGAGACCGCGATGACGCCGCCATGATCGAGCAGGATCGCGGAAGGAAGCCCCTCCTCACGTGCCGAACCCGGGGCTACCGGCCCTTCAACGGCCCGATCCGCCGATAACCCCGGATTCGGCGGCGGGAGCGGGGCGTGCCCTGGCACCGCGACACCCGACGCGAGGCGCGCGTCGCGGAGCAGCGGGACCAGGCCTGCGGGCGTGTCGAGCACGACGTCGGCCGTCTCGCGGACGGGGAACGGCGGGTTGTCCGTGTGCGTGTGTCGCGTGACGACGACGGCGGCCACCCCGGCGCGACGACCGGCGACGACGTCGCGGTCCTGGGTGTCGCCGACGTACCAGCACCGTGCCGCCGTCGTCCCGAGCGCACGCGCGGCGAGCTCGACGATCCCGGGGTGCGGCTTGCGGATCCCGACCTCGTCGGAGTACACCTGCACGGCGAACCGGTCCTCGAGGCCGTGCTGCGCCAGCAGGGCCCGGTGCGCTCTGCCGGAGTGCGCGTTGGACACGATGCCGACGGGGACGCCGAGGTCTTCCGCGAGGTCGAGCAGCTCGACCACGCCGGGCCGCACCTCGTGGTCCGCGAGCGTGGCGGTGAGCCGCTGCTGCAGCGTGCCCGCGCTCCCGGCGAGGATCTCGCGCGCCGGCTCGGGCAGCGGGCTCCCGTAGAACTCGCGCCAGATGGTGCGGTGGTCGAGCTCCGTGGGCTCGAGACGCCGGGACTGGGCGTGCTTCCAGTGCTTGAGCGCGACGTTGCCTCCCTCCAGGACGGGCAGCAGCTCCTCCGCGGTGAGGTGCTGCCCACCGCGGGCCAGGACGTCCGCCACGTGCGCCGCCATCGTGGCCATGCCGTCGGGCCGCTTGCGGGTCGCGAAGACGACGCCGCCGAAGTCGAGGAGGAGCGCGGTCGGCCGCGTGGTCAGCCCCGGTGCGGGCGCCGCGGCCACCCGGGACTCGGCCTGGGAGCCGGGTGCAGTCGAGGTGGAGGTGAGTGTCACGTCGGTGACGCTAGGGAAGGCTCCCCAACCGCCGTCGTCCGGGTGGTGGCGCCCGGGTGAACGCCGCACGAAGTTTCTGGAACGTTCCAGACGCCGCGAGCTCGCGGCCGGTCGGTGTCCCGACGGACGCGACCGCCCCACGACCTGACGGCGGGGTCCGCAACTAGGGTGTCGGCGTGACGCTGCTCCTCAAGCTCGTGCTGGCTCCTGCCCTCGTCGTGGCCTCCTCGATGGCCGGGCGCCGGTGGGGGGCCGGGCTGACGGGCGTCCTGGTGGCGCTGCCGATCGTGGCGGGACCGATCCTGCTCATCACGACCCTGGAGCACGGCACCCGCTTCGGGGCCGCCGCGGCGTCGTCCTCGCTGCTCGGCCTCGTCTCGCTCGCCCTGTTCGCCGTGGTGCTCGCCTGGTGCTCGCGCCGGACCGGCTGGGTCGCCTCGCTCGCCGCCGCCTGGGTGGCCTGTCTCGCGGCAGACGTCGTCCTCGCGCCGCTGAGCGTGCCGCCCTGGTGGGGCTTCGCGGTCGTGCTCGTGGCGCTGTGGGGTGCGTCCCGGGCGCTGCCGCCCGACGCCCTGCCGCCCGACGCCCTGCCGCCGGGCGCTCGACCGTCGGTGGCGTGGCCCTGGTGGGACCTGCCCGGCCGCGCGGTGGCGACGGCCGCGCTCGTCGTGATCGTCACCGGGCTGTCGGGCACCCTGGGCCCCGGCATGACCGGGGTGCTCGCCCCGTTCCCCATCGCGTCGAGCGTCGTCGCCGCGTTCACGCTGGCGCAGCACGGCTCGGCCGAGACGGTGCGCCTGCTCCGCGGCCTCCTCGCCGGGCTCCTCGGGTTCGCCGTCTTCTGCCTCCTCGTCGCGCTGCTGGTCGACGAGCTCGGGACGGCGCCCGCGTTCGGCATCGCGCTGGCGGGGACGGTCGTCACCCAGCTCGCCCGGCAGCACGTGCTGCGCCGACGTCGCCTCCGGCGCCCGTCCGGGAGGAGCCGCGACCCGCGCCGGGCGAGGATGGACCCGTGACCGTCCCCGGCGCCGCTCGCCGGCCCACGCTGCTCGACGTCGCCGCGCACGCGGGCGTCTCGAAGTCGCTCGCCTCCCTCGCCCTGCGCGGGGACGCCGGGGTGAGCGACCGGACGCGCGAGCGGATCGCGCGGTCGGCCGACGCCCTCGGCTACCGGTCCAACACGCTTGCCCGTGCTCTCAAGCAGGGGCGCAGCACGTTGCTCGGGGTCGTCATCTCCAGCCTCGACAACCCGTACCACACGGAGATCGTCGCGTCGGTCGAGGCCGCCGCCGAGGCAGACGGGCTGTCCGTCCTGCTCGCGCACGGCTCCCGGGACCGCGGTCGACTCGCCGGGCAGGTCCAGCGGCTCCTCGACCTCGCGGTCGACGGGCTCGTCGTCGTCTCCTCGTGGGTGGAGCCGGAGGTGCTGACCGCCGCGACGCACCGGGCGCCCGTCGTCATGGTGGGCCGCCCGGCCGCCCCCGTGGCCGGCGTCGACACCGTCAACAACGACGACGAGCGCGGTGCGGCGCTCGTCGTCGACCACCTCGTCGCGACGGGCCGGACGAGGATCGCGCACGTCACCGGGTCACGACGCCCCGCGGGGCTCGCGCGCCGGGCCGGATACGAGACGGCGATGCGCGAGCACGGGCTCGGCGCGCACGTGCGCGTCGTCGAGCACGACGGCGCCGTGCCCGACCTCGGGCCGCTGCTGGACGCCGGGTGCGACGCCGTCTTCGCGCGCAACGACGTCGAGGCGTTCGACGTCCTCGACCGCACGCACGACCTGGGGCTGCGCGTGCCGCAGGATCTCGCGGTCGTCGGCTACGACGACACCGCCCTCGCGACCCGGGCCCGCCCACGGCTCACGAGCGTCCAGCAGCAGCGCGACGTCATGGGACGGCGCGCGGTCGAGCTGCTGCGCGAGCGCGCCGGCGGACGGCGCGACGACGTGCACGAGGTCCTCGCCCCGACGCTCGTCGTGCGCGGCTCGAGCGTCGACCACCTCTGATCCACCGCTCAGACCGCGCCTCGCCCCGGCGCCGAGGTAGAACCCTGGTCCGCCCGGGACGCAGCGGCGCGGGTGCGGCTCATGGATACGTACGCGGAGAAGCCCGCCCGCCCGGCGAACCGCACGGGGCGGCGGTGGGACTCCGTGAACCCGAGCTTGCGGTAGAGCCCGAGCGCCGGCGCGTTCGTGTCCTTGATGTCGCGCAGCACGAGCTCGTCGTACGGCAGGTCCATGAGATGACGCATCAGCGCGGTCGCCACGCCCTTGCCCTGCTGCTCCGGCGTGGTGGTGACGAACCCGACCTCCGCGAGACCCTCCCGGGCGCCGTCGTACGCTCCGAGGAACTGGCTGCGGACGATCCGGTAGCTGATCGCACCGTGCACACGGCCGAGCGCCTCCCGGAAGGGGCCCTTCACGGGCGCGAAGCACTCCTGCGACCCCTCGGTGAGCGAGGCGACGGCGGCCGGCTCACCGTCCGCGAGCGCCACGGAGAAGCGCTCGAGGACGAGCATGTGCTCGAACGCGTCGGCGAGGACGCGCGGATCCTTGGAGAAGTACGCGAAGTCCTCGGCGAAGCCCTGCACGAGAACCTCGGTGATCCGTCGTCGGTAGGCCTCGCCGAGCACGTCGCCCCGCTCGATGGTGATCATCCTGTCGCTCCTTCCGGGAGGTCGATCGGCAGCGGACCCACCGCCGGCCGTCACGAGGTTCACTGCCGCCGCCGGCGCGCGAACACGAACGCCGCGGCGCCGAGGAACACCAGCACGATGCCGACGCACCACGCGAGGGCGAGCGCCGCCGTCGGGCCGAGGTCCGTGACGGGCGCGCCGGTCGAGTCCGTCCCGACGAGCAGGCCGCGGATCGTCTCGATGACGGGCGTCACCGGCTGGTGCTCGGCGAACCCGCGCAGCCATTCCGGCATGGTCTCGGGCGGCACGAACGCGCTCGACACGTACGGCAGGAACAGCATGAAGAAGGCGAACCCGCCGGCCGCGGCGGCCGAGCGCACGAGCACGCCCACGAACGCCGCGACGCTCGTGATCGCCAGCACGTACAGCGCCACCACCCCGACCGCGCCGAACCACTCGAGCACGTTCGCGTCGGGCCGGAACCCGATGACGAACGCCACGCCGAGCACGACCGCCGTCGTGACGAGGTTCTTCAGCACGCTCGCCACCACGTGCCCGACGAGCACCGTCCAGCTCGCGATCGGCATCGACCGGAAGCGGTCCATGATCCCGCCGGACATGTCCTGCTCGACGGCGATCGCCGTGTTCGACGCGCCGTACCCCGCGCACAGCAGGATGATCCCCGGCGTCGCGTACGTGACGTAGGCGGTACCGACGTCCATCGCCCCGCCGAACACGTACACGAACAGGATCATGAGCACCACCGGCAGCACGAACCCGAGGATCAGCTCGTCCGGCTCGCGCCGCACGAGCCGCAGCGAGCGCGCGACCATCGTGCCCGCGTCCATCAGCACGTGCCGTCCGGGTCGGGGCGTCGGGGCGGGAAGCCGCGCCGCCGTGCCCGACGGCGCAGCAACGGTCTGGGCGGTCATGCTGCGGCCTCCTCGTGGTCGCCGTGGCTGGTCCGGTCCGTCGCGTCGCGATCACGCGTCCGCGCGGCGTGCCCCGTCAAGGTGAGGAACACGTCGTCGAGCGTCGGCTCGCGCACCTCCCACCGCACCGGCTCGACGCCCCTGGCAGCGACCGCGGCGAGCACGTCCCGCACGTGCGCGACCGACCCGTCCGTCGGCACCCGCAAGGTGGTGCCGTCGGGTCCGGGGCCGGCAGGTGAGCCGGAGTCGCCCGGGCGACCCTCCGCGCCAGGCGAGACGGGCACCTGAGCGGGCGAGGGGGCGGAGGATGCGAAGGGCGTAGAGGCCGCGCTCGCTGACTGACGGCCGGACGACCGAGGCGACGGCGCGGCCAGCCCGAGCACCCCCGCCCCCTCGCCCGCGGACCCGACCGACACCCCGCCCGCGGACCCGACCGCCGCCCCGACCGCCGCGGCATCAGCAGCCGAGGCGAACGTCAGCTCGATGCTCGCCTCACCGACCCGGCGCTTGAGGTCCGACGGCGACCCCTCGGCGACGACGCGGCCGTCGTCGATCAGCGCGACGCGGTCGGCGAGCTGGTCGGCCTCCTCGAGGTACTGCGTCGTGAGGAACAGGCTCGTGCCGTCGGCGACGACGCCGCGGATGACCTCCCACATCGTCTGGCGGCTGCGCGGGTCCAGCCCCGTGGTGGGCTCGTCCAGGAACATCACCTGGGGCCGCGTGAGCAGCCCGGCCGCGAGGTCGAGCCGGCGCCGCATGCCTCCGGAGTAGGTGCCGACGCGGCGGTCGGCCGCGTCCGCGAGGTCGAACGCGTCGAGCAGGTCGTCGACGCGAGCGCGCGCCGCGCGCCGGGGCAGGTGCGCGAGTCGGCCCATCATCGTGAGGTTCTCGCGGCCGCTCTGCTTCTCGTCGACGGCGGCGTACTGGCCGGTGAGGCTGATGAGCCCGCGCACGCGCGCGGCGTCGCGCACGACGTCGTGGCCCGCGACCGTCGCGGTGCCGCCGTCGGGGACCAGCAGCGTGGCGAGGATGCGGACGGTCGTGGTCTTCCCGGCGCCGTTGGGGCCGAGCAGGGCGAGGACCTCGCCTCGGTGGAGGGCGAGGTCGACACCGTCGAGCACGCAGACGGGCCGGCGCGGCGAGCCGTAGCTCTTGCGCAGCCCCTCGGCGCGGACGAGCACGTCGGAGGTGGGCACGCGGTCTCCTTCGGTTCGGTCTTTCATGTACGGCACAAACTGTTTATGACGTCTACTGTTCTGCTTACGGTAGACACTGTTTTGGTGGACGGTCAAGGCCGCGGGAGGATGACGGGATGAGCGAGACCGACGACGCGCAGCGACCAGGGGCCCAGCCGATCGCCGGCGACGACGTCGTCTCACCCACGCTGCGTCGCCTGTGGGGCCACGCCGCGCCACCCCGCCGCGGCCCGAAGCCCGCCCTGAGCGTGGAGCAGATCGTGCGCGCCGCCATCGACCTCGCCGACGCCGAGGGCCTGCCCGCGGTCTCCATGGCGCGGGTGGCGGAATCGCTCGGCTACTCCTCGATGGCGCTCTACCGCTACGTGGAGAGCAAGGACGAGCTGCTCGTGCTCATGTCCGACGCCGCGTCCGACGTGCTGGAGATGCCGAGCGTCGACGGGGACGACTGGCGCACCGGGCTCGAGGCCTGGACGCGCGCGCAGATCGACGGCATCCTTGCGCGCCCGTGGTTCCTCGACCTCCCGGTGACCACAGCCCAGGTCGGCCCGAACCGGCTGCGCTGGATCGACCGCGCCTTCGAGATCCTCGCCCCGGTCGGTCTCACCGTGGACGAGACGCTGCAGGTCGTGGGCCTCCTCGCCCAGTACGTCCTCGGCGAGGGCCGCGTCCAGGTGGAGACGCGACGCGCCGCCGCCGAGACCGTCCGCCGCGCCCAGGGGCTCCCGGAGGACACGCCCGAGGACGAGCTCGACGAGCACGCGCTCGCCGCCGCGAACCCGTACGCCGACTACGAGCTCGTGCTCTCCCGGTTCGTCGACCCCGCGACGTACCCCGCGCTCACGAGCGCCCTCGCGACCTGGCAACCCTCGGCGACCCCGCCGGACGCCTGGGAGAGCGACGTCGACCTCGGCCTCGACATCGTCCTCGACGGCATCGAGTCCTTCATCACCAAGCGCACCGCGGCCCGCCGAGATAGACCCTGATCAGTCGAGGTAGAACCCTGGTCCACCTCGCGCGACCACGCGCGAAACGGGGGGAAGAGACGCTCTCGCGCCCGTCCACAGGCCCGTTCGTCATGGCGCCGCCCACAGGCCGGCGCCGCAGGGCGACGCGTGTCGGCGGGAGGCGGCACAGTGGACGCATGACGACCGAGACGACCAGCACGTCGGGGACGACCCCCCTCGCCGTCCCTGACGACGCACCCCAGCGCCCGCAGCCGGGCGCCCGCTGCTTCGGCGACGGGGATCCGCTCTACGAGGCGTACCACGACACGGAGTGGGCGGTCCCCGTCCACGGGGACACGGCCCTGTTCGAGCGGATCGCGCTCGAGGGCTTCCAGGCGGGGCTGTCGTGGATCACGGTGCTGCGCAAGCGCCCCGCCTTCCGCGAGGTCTTCGCGGGGTTCGACCCCGCGGCCGTCGCGGCGTTCGGGGAGGACGACGTCGCGCGCCTCCTCGGCGACGCCCGCATCATCCGCAACCGGCAGAAGATCGAGGCGACGATCGACAACGCGCGGGCGGTCCTCGCGCTGCACGAGCAAGGGCGCACGCTCGACGAGCTCTTCTGGTCGTTCGCCCCACCGCCCCGCACCGGCCGCGTGGCGACGTGGGACGACGTCCCCGGGTTCTCCCCCGAGTCGCTGGCGCTCTCGAAGGCGCTCAAGAAGGAGGGCTTCCGGTTCGTCGGCCCCACCACCGCGTACGCGGCGATGCAGGCGTGCGGCCTGGTCGACGACCACCTCGCGACGTGCCCGGTCGTGCTGCGCGGCTGAGGCAGCGGCCCGCACCGGTCGTGCTCGCATCGTGAGACGCGGTGCGACCATGGATCCATGAGCGCCTACGTGTCCGTCCTCGACCTGTTCTCGGTCGGCATCGGCCCGTCGAGCTCGCACACGGTCGGGCCGATGCGGGCGGCGAAGGCCTTCGCCACCGGCCTGGCCGAGTCGGGTGACCTGGAGCGGGTCGCCGGCGTCCGAGCGGTGCTGTGCGGATCGCTCGGCGCGACGGGGGTCGGGCACGGGACGCCGGACGCCGTCGTCGCGGGACTGCTGGGGCTCGACCCGGAGACGTGCGACCCCGACCGGGTGCCGGGCGCATGGGAGAAGCTCGGCGACGGCGCCCCGGTCGCGCTGCTCGGACGGCACCGCGTCACGATGACGACCGAGCACGTCCGGCTCGCGCCGCTCACGCGCATGCCGGGCCACCCGAACGGGATGCGCTTCACCGCGCTCGACGCGAAGGGGGCGGTGCTCGCCGAGGAGGCGTACTACTCCGTGGGCGGCGGCTTCGTCCTCACCGCCGACGAGCTCGAGCAAGCCGCCGCGAACGAGGCCGCGCAGCTCGGGGCCGAGCTCGCGGGGGCGGCGATCGACCCGGAAACCGAGCCCGACGGCGTCCCGTTCCCCTTCGCCAACGCCGCGGAGCTGCTCGCCGTGTGCGAGCGCGAGCGCACGACGGTCGCCGCCGTCGCGTGGGCCAACGAGACCGCGCTCCGGACCGCCGAGGAGGTCGGGGCGGGCGTCGACCGCATCTGGGACACGATGAGCGCGTGCGTCGACGCCGGTCTGGCACGCGAGGGCGTGCTGCCCGGCCGGCTCGGGGTGCGCCGTCGGGCCCGCGCCCAGCGCGAGAAGCTCGAGCAGGCCGACGAGCGCGGCGCGGACACGACCATCGAGTGGCTCCAGGCGTTCGCCATGGCCGTCAACGAGGAGAACGCCGACGGCCGTCGCGTCGTGACGGCCCCCACGAACGGGGCGGCGGGCATCATCCCGGCCGTGGGCCGGCATTTCCTGCGCACCCACCCGGACGTCGCGGCCGACCCGGGGCGCCGCCGTCGGGCGATGCGGGCCTACCTGCTCACGGCGGCCGCGATCGGTGCGCTGTACAAGCGCAACGCGTCCATCTCCGGCGCGGAGGCGGGCTGCCAGGGCGAGGTCGGGTCCGCGTGCTCCATGGCCGCGGGCGCGATCTGCGCCGTGCTCGGCGGCACGCCGGCCCAGGTCGAGAACGCCGCGGAGATCGCGATGGAGCACAACCTCGGGCTCACGTGCGACCCCGTGGGCGGGCTCGTCCAGGTGCCGTGCATCGAGCGCAACGCCATCGCCGCGTGCACGGCCGTGTCCGCCGCGCGCCTCGCGCTGCAGGGCGACGGCTCGCACGTCGTGTCGCTCGACACCGTCATCGAGACGATGCGTCAGACGGGCGTCGACATGTCGACGAAGTACAAGGAGACCTCGACGGGTGGCCTGGCGGTCAACGTCATCGAGTGCTGAGCCTCGACCTGGGCGCGTACGTGCAGCTGGCCGCGGGCCGGCGTCGTCCCCGTACGGGAGGCGACGCTCAGGGCACTGCGCCTACCGTGTGCCATGAGCACCCTCACCCCGGGCTTCCAGGGCCGGCCGCGCCCGCAGGGCGTCGCGCTCCCGCCGGGCCAGTACGTCGAGAGCGGGTTCCCGGTGCTCTCGGCGGGCCCCACGCCGCGCGTCGACACGAGCACGTGGCGCCTCGACGTCACGACCGAGGCGGGCGAGACCCGGTCGTGGTCATGGTCCGACCTCCTCCGGCTCCCGCAGGAGGAGCCGACCGTCGACATCCACTGCGTCACCCGCTGGTCGAAGTTCGGCACGACGTGGCGCGGCGTCTCGCTCGACACCCTCCTCGCCGAGGTCGAGTCGACCGCGGACTTCGCGATGGTCGGCTCGTACGGCGGGTACACGACGAACCTGCCCGTCGCCGACCTGCTCGGCGGCAAGGCGTGGATCGCGCACACGTTCGACGGCGCTCCCCTGCACCCCGTGCACGGCGGCCCGGCGCGGCTGCTCGTGCCGCACCTGTACTTCTGGAAGTCGGCGAAGTGGGTCAACAGCATCACGCTCATGCCCATGGACCGGCAGGGGTTCTGGGAGCGGCTCGGCTACCACGACCTCGGCGACCCGTGGCGGGAGCAGAGGTACCAGGGTGACTGAGGCGGCTGTCCGCCTCGGGGCGCGGTACGCGACCCCGTCGAAGTGGCAGGTGGCCCGGCTCGTCGACGCGTGGGACGAGAGCCCGTCGGCGCGCACGCTCGTGCTCGAGGTCCCCGGCTGGCCCGGGCACCTCGCGGGCCAGCACGTCGACCTGCGGCTCACCGCGCCCGACGGCTACACCGCCGAGCGCAGCTACTCGATCGGCAGCGCCGCGACGCGCGCCACCCTGCCCGACGACGCCCCGCGTCCGGGCGGGTCGCCCGCCCTGGCGAGCACCGCCGTCGGGCACGACGGCGGCGCCCCGGCGCGCGTCGAGGTCACCGTGCAGCGCGTGCCCGGTGGGGAGGTCTCCACGTATCTCACCGACGTCTTCGCGGTCGGGGAGGCGATCGAGCTGCGCGGACCGATCGGCGGCTGGTTCGTGTGGTCGCCCGAGCACGACGCCGGGACACCCGTCGTGCTCGCGGCCGGCGGGTCTGGCCTCGTGCCGCTCATGGCGATGCTCCGGACCCGGCGGGGCGCCGGCGATCGGACGCCGTTCCGGCTCGTGTACTCGGTGCGGCGCCCCGAGGACCGGCTCTACGTCGACGACCTCGACCGGCTCGCGAAGGCCGGGGACGGGCTCGACGTCCAGGTCGTCCACACCCGCTCGAGCCCTCTGGGATCGACGCGCGGACCGGGCCGCCTCGAACGGCGCGACCTCGCCGCGTGGGGGTGGCCGCCAAAGATCGAGCCCGCGTGCTTCGTGTGCGGGCCGACAGGGTTCGTCGAGGCGGTCGCGCGCCACCTCGTCTCCCTCGGGCACGACCCGGCGCGCGTGAAGACGGAGAGGTTCGGGCCGGCGGTCGACTGACAGTTCGCAGCGACCCGCACGTCCGGCCGTGTCGCGTGGCCGGAGGCGTGGAGCTTGCCCGGACAAGTGGGCGCGGTCGCCGTCCGAGTGCCCCTCTCCGTTCACCTGAGGATCGACTGTCGGACACCCGGGGCCGGTCGGATCGGGACCGTGCGCGTCGGCGCACGCCCAGTCCGCTGGATCCCCCTGGTGACGGAGAGATGTCCCGTGAAGAAGCGCGCGCCCGAACAGGGCAGTTCCACCCCCGCCGGCACGAGCCGGCGGACCTTCCTCGGCGGGGCTGCGACGGCCGCCGCCGCAGCCCTGCTCGCGCAGAGCGCCGCACCGGCCGCCGCGGCCGACGACGTACCGCTGCGCGCGGCGGTGCTCGAGCACCGCGACCAGTGGACGAGCGCGACCGGTCTGCGCGAGCTGCTGACCAAGGCCGGGGTGACCGTCGTCGCGCTCGACCCCGCGAAGCCCGCCACCGAGCAGGGCGTCGACGTCATCGCGTTCGGCACGTTCACGAACAACGCCCCGACGTACGGGCGGTACATCACCGACCAGGCGACGTCGCTGCAGGAGTTCGTGGCGGCGGGCGGCGTGGTGCTCGACATGGCGCAGTCCGACCAGTTCCACTCGACGGCGTCGTACCTGCCCGCGCCGATGTCGGCGAGCCGCAACGACGCAGACTACGACTCGATCTTCCCGGTCGTCGCCGACCACCCGCTGGTGACGCACCTGCGCGTGGTCGACGGCAAGGTGTTCACCGGCCGGTCGACGCAGATCCGCGTGAGCTGGGAGTCGCTGCTCGACTGGCGTCAGATGCGGGTGCTGCTCGCGTGCAGCGCGGGTGGGCGCCCCCCGGCCCTGCTCGAGGGCGCGCACGGGCGCGGGCGCTTCGTCCTGTCGAGCCTCACGATCGACAAGATCTACAACGCCGCCGGTCAGACGATCCAGCCGACCGAGGCCGTCGCGGACAGCGAGATGTTCTTCACGGCCTTCGCCGCCTACGTGCGGATGGTCATCGCCGGGACGGCGCCGGTGGTGACCCCGACGATGCAGGCCGTCGCCGGACCGCTCGTGGGCGACACCGGGACGACCCACTCGCGCGTGCTCGTCCGTCCGGGCAGCGACCTGCACGACCGCGAGTCGTGGACGCTCGAGTACTGGACCGAGGGCGGGCCCCGCCAGAGCGTCGGCGCCGCCCTCTCGCCCGACAACGACTCGACCGTGCTCTTCGACATCGCCGGGCTGACGGCCGCGACCACCTACTCGTACGCGGTGGCCCCCGACGGCGACCAGATCCCGGGGCTCGACATCTCGGGGTCGTTCACGACGGCGCCGCCCGACGACGCCCCGACGAAGCTGGTCGTGGGCCTGGGGTCGTGCGTGTGGACCGAGCAGAACCACATCTGGGACACGATCCGGGCCGAGGGGTGCGAGGCCTTCGTCTTCCTGGGCGACACGCCGTACATCGACAGCACGAACCTGCAGACCGCGCGCGACAAGCACCGCGCGTTCCTCCAGGTCCCGCAGGTGCGTGAGGTCACGCGGTCGATGCCGGTCTGGGGCACGTGGGACGACCACGACTTCGGCGGCAACGACGTGCACGGCGACCTGCCGGGCAAGCGCAACAACCGCACGGCGTTCGTCGACTACCGCGCGAACGCGACGTTCGGGCACACCGCCGCGGGCGAGACGCTGCGGGAGCGCACGGTCGACGGCGAGGGCATCTACACCTCCTTCCGCCGCGGCCCGCTCGAGGTGTTCCTGCTCGACCCGCGGTGGTTCAGCCGGACCGAGCAGAGCTGGGCCGACGCGACGAAGAGAACGGGCATCGGCCGGGTGCAGTGGGAGTGGCTGCAGGAGAGGCTCCTCGCGAGCACCGCGCCGTTCAAGCTCCTCGCGAGCGGGATGATCTGGGACGACAAGCAGAACGGCGAGGCCGACGACTGGGGCACGTACTCCTACGAGCGCGACGCGATCTTCGACCTCGTGCAGGAGCACCGCATCCCCGGGGTCTTCCTACTCGGCGGCGACATCCACGTCTCGCGCGCGCTGAACTACGGTCCCCGCGTGGGGTACGACCTGTGGCAGTTCATCGTCAGCCCGATGCACAGCTCGGTCATCCCGAGCCTCAACGTGCCGAACCCCGCCCTCGTCCACAGCGCGGTCGAGCCGCACGTGTTCCTGCGCCTCGAGCTCGACTCGACGGTCGAGCCCGCGACGATGACGGCGACCTGGATCAACCGCGACGCGGAGCGCGTGTTCGAGGTGAGGACCGATGCCGCGCAGCTCACGCCGCTCCCGGTCCTCGTCGGCTTCCCGTCGGCGGCGTCCGAGCTTCTCGCCGCACAGGGCTCGACCATCACGACGAGCGTCACCAACCAGTCCGGCGGCACGCTCGACGAGGTGACGGCAACGCTCGAGGCGCCCCTCGGCTGGCAGGTCATGGCTACGACCGAGACGACGTTCCGCAACCTTGCGGACGGCGAGACCCGTACGACGAACTGGACCGTCGAGCCGCCCGTGGGGGCGGAGCCCGGTGAGTACGCGCTCGTCGCACGGTCGACCTACTCCCCCGCCGGAGCGCACGGCACGGCGACCCGACAGGCGACGGTCGCGGTGATCGCGGAGGGGACGGTCCCCCGCTCGCTCCTGTCGATCGCCGGGTTCAGCAGCGAGGAACCCGCCGGCGACTCCGCCGTCAACGTGATCGACGGCCGACCGCTGTCGAACTGGCACACGAAGTGGGCCACCCAGCCGGTTCCGGGCTACCCGCACTGGATCGCCCTGGACCTCGGGTCCGAGCACCGGCTCGACGGCCTCGGCTACCTGCCCCGGCAGTCCGGCGGGACCAACGGGCAGATCAAGGGCTACGAGGTCTACGTCTCGCAGGACAACGCCACGTGGGGCAGCCCTGTCGCGACGGGGTCGTTCCCGGCCGGCACGGCGCTCGCGCGCGTCGACTTCGCCGAGACCGCCGGCCGCTACGTGAAGCTGGTTGCCCTGAGCTCGCAGAACGGCCTCCAGTTCGCTGGGGCGGCCGAGCTCACGCCCTATGGCCGGGCGACCGAGCGTGAGCGCCCCGAGGCGGTCGTCACGGCGGAGACACGCACGATCGCTGACAAGGTCGTGGTGGCCGTCCGGGTCGAGAACACCGAGGCCGTGCCGGTGGACGTGAAGATCACGACGGACTACGGCACGAAGTCGTTCCTCGGCGTCCTGCCCGGCAGGAACGCGTACCAGGCGTTCGCCACCCGGCGGACCGCGGTCCCGGCGGGGGCGGTGACGGTCGAGCTGAGCGGCCGGATCGACCAGCTCGCGGTGCGCAACACCCTCACGGCGCTCTACGACGCCCGGGGCTGACGTCCCGCAAGCATCCGGCGCGACGTGACACAGACGGGGCATGGGGAGACGACGCGGTTCGAGCACGGTCCTGCGCACGGCGTCCGCGGGCGTCGCCGTGCTCGGGCTCGCGATCACCCTGGGTGCGTGCGCGACGCCGTCGGGCGCGCCTCCCGAGGCCACGGTCGCGACGGGCACGGAGCGGCACGTCGTGACGGTCGCCGATGCGCCCGGGGTGGCCGGCGTCGTCGAGGCGACGGACCGGCTCGGGCTGACCATCCTCGGCTCGGCGTCGCGAGAGGGGAACGTCGTCGTGTCGCCGGCGAGCGCCGTCGTCGCGCTCTCGATGCTTGCCGAGGGTGCGCGCGGTGAGACGGCCGCGTCGCTCGACGCCGCGCTCGGCGCGTCCGGGTCCGAGCGCACGGACGCGGTGAACGCCCTGCTCGCCGCCCTCGAGTCGTACGACGGCGACCCGGCCGCCGTGCAGGAGGACGACCTCCCCACGCGACCGCTCGTCCATGTCGCGAACCAGGTCGTCCTCGACGACCAGGCGCAGGTCCACGACGCGTACCTCGAGGCGCTCGCGACCGGCTACGGCGCGGGCGTGCTCGAGACCGATCTCGGCACCGACGCCGGTCTCGAGCCGCTGCACCGGTGGGTCCGGCACCACACGGGCGGGCTGATCGAGAAGTCCGCGATCCAGCCCGACCCGCTCTCCCGCGTCGCGCTCCAGAACGCCGTCCTGCTCGCGGCGCGCTGGGACGCGCCGTTCGAGGAGCACGCGACGCGGCCGCGGCCGTTCGAGCTGGCGGACGGGACGGCGATCGAGGCCGAGGTGATGCAGCAGACGCACGAGCGGGCGTTTGTCGAGATCGACGGCTGGACCGCGGTGCGGCTGCCCTACACCGAGGGGTTCCACGCCGACGTCGTCCTCCCGCCCGACGGCGTCGACCCCGCCTCGATCACGCCCGACCAGAGCGCCGCGCTGCGCGGCGAGCTCGACTCCGCAGCACCGCGCGCCGTCGACCTCACGCTGCCGACCCTCGACGTCGACGCCGAGGACCCCCTCGACCTGCTGCCCGCCTTCGACGCGGCCGGGCTCCTGCTCTCCGACTTCAGCGGGATCAGCGACGACGAGCTGTCGCTGACGCAGGCGTGGCAGCAGGCGGTCCTGACGGTCGACGAGGAGGGCACCGTCGCCGCGGCCGTCACCGAGCTCGCGCTCGCCGAGTCGGCGGCCCCGGTCCCGCCGGACGTCGTCGAGCTGCGCGTCGACCGGCCGTACCTGTTCACGGTCTCCCACACGGACACCGACTGGCCGCTGTTCACCGCCGCGATCCGCGACCCCCGCCACTGACCGGACCCTGGACCTCGCCACCGACCACCGGACGGAGCGCATCATGACGGTACGGACGACGACGCACGGGACGGCTGCCCGCCGCACGGGAGAGCGGGCGGCGAGGGTCGCGGCGCGGGTCACCGCGAGGATCACGGCGACGGCGGCGACCCTTGTGCTCGTCGCGACCGCGGCGGCCTGCGCGACGGGTGTCCCGGACGGACCGGACCTCCCGCTCGCCCGCGCGGACGTGAGCCGGCACGTCGTGACCGTCGCCGACGCGGACGCGACGCCCGACGTCGTCGACGCGACCGAGCGGCTGGGAGTCACGATGCTCGAGGCCGCCCCGCGCGCCGGGAACGTCGTCGTGTCTCCGGCGAGCGCCGTCGTCGCGCTCTCCATGCTCGCGGAGGGTGCGCGCGGCGAGACGGCCGCGTCGCTGGACGACGCGCTCGGCGCTTCGGGAACCGAGCGGACGGACGCCGTCAACGCGCTCCTGGCGGCGCTCGAGACGTACGACGGCGACCCGGCCGTCGTGCAGGAGGACGAGCTGCCGAAGAAGCCGCTCGCGCACGTCGCGAACCAGGTCGTCCTCGACGACCAGACGCGGATCCACGACAGCTACCTCGCCTCGCTGGCGACCGGCTACGACGCCGGGGTGCTGCACACGGACCTCGGGACGTCGTCGGGCATCGAGCCCCTGAGCGACTGGGTCCGGTTCCACACCGGAGGGTTGATCCCGAAGAGCGCGATCGAGCCCCACGACGACCTGCGGCTCGTGCTGCAGAACGCCGTGCTCTTCGCCGCGCGCTGGGAGGCGCCGTTCGACGAGGGCAAGACCACGCCGGCCCCGTTCGCGCTGCCCGACGGTGAGGAGGTCGACGTCGAGTCGCTGCACCTCACCGCGCGGTGGGCGTTCGCCCACGACGGAGGCTGGAGCGCCGTCCGGCTCCCGTACGTCGAGGGGTTCCACGCCGACGTCGTGCTCCCGCCCCCCCGGGTCCGACCCCGCGGAGATCACCGCCGAGCGTCTGGCCGCGCTGCGGGAGGCGCTGGACGAGGCGCCGCACCAGGAGATCGCGCTGACGATGCCGACGCTCGACGTCCCCGCAGACGAGCCGACGGACCTGAAGCCCGCACTGGTCGACGCCGGGCTCGGCGGACTCCTGGACCGGGTCAACCCCCCGGACCTCAGCGGCATCAGCGCGGAGGACCTGTTCGTCTCGCAGGCGAAGCAGCAGGCGCTCCTCCAGGTCGACGCCGAGGGCACCGTCGCCGCGGCGGTGACCGAGATCGGTGCCCAGGCGATGTCGTCCGACGCGCAGGTCGTCGCCCTGTCGTTCCAGGTCGACCGTCCGTACGTGTTCTCGATCTCCCACACCGACACCGGCTGGCAGCTCTTCACCGCCGCCATCCGCGACCCGCGCCACTGACCCCGCCGAGCGAGACCCTCGTTCGCCGAGGTAGAACCGTGGTCGCGCGAGGTAGACCCGTGGTCGCGCGTCCTTGCGAGATGCCTTGACGGTCCGTACCGGCAGAAGTAGCGTTCTTGCGTGTTGATGCAAGAAATCAACACTCACCTGTGCGGTGCGGCACGGGTGTAGCGCAATTCTCGAAGGTACTGACCCAACCCCCGTCGACGACGACGGAGATCGAGGACACCCCCATGAGAAGTCGACCCAGCACGTCGCACCGCACTGCCCCGGGGGCGCCACCGCGGCGCCGCCTCCGCGCCCTCGCCACGACGGCGACGGCCGCGGCCCTGATCGTCCCGCTCGGGCCCACGACGACGGCCACCGCAGCACCCACGGTGCTGTCGGCGGGCAAGTCCACCGCCGCGAGCAGCAACAACTCCCCGTACCTGTCGGGCAACCTCACCGACGGCAACCCCGGCACCTACTGGGAGTCGACGAACAACAGCTTCCCCCAGTGGGCCCAGGTCGACCTCGGCGCCGCGGCGACGGTGGAGGACCTCGTGCTCAAGCTCCCCACCGGGTGGGAGACCCGGGACCAGACGTTGAGCGTCCAGTCGAGCACGGACGGCTCGACCTTCGCGCCGCTCAAGGGGAGCCAGGCGTACACGTTCAACCCGGCGTCGGGCAACACCGTCACGGTCGACGTCCCGGACACGTCCGCCCGGTACGTCCGCGTCAACGTCACGGCGAACACCGGCTGGTCCGCCGCGCAGCTCTCCGAGCTGGAGGTGCGCGGCACGGCGGGCACCACCGACCCGACCGACCCGACCGACCCCCCGCCCCCGACGGGCTCCAACCTCGCGTTGAACAAGCCGATCGAGGGATCCTCCACCGAGTGGCAGTTCGTCGCGAAGAACGCGAACGACGACAGCACGTCGACGTACTGGGAGGGCGCGGGCGGCCAGTACCCGAGCACGCTCACGGTGAGCCTCGACTCCGCGACCCAGGTGTCGCAGGTCGTCGTCAAGGTCCCGCCGGCTGCGGCCTGGGGTCCGCGGACGCAGACGTTCGAGGTCCAGGGCCGCGCGACGCCGACCGGCGCGTGGCAGACCCTCAAGCCGTCGGCGGGCTATCAGTTCGCCCCGAGCACCGGCAACACGGTGACGATCCCGGTCACCGGCACCGCGAAGGACGTGCGGCTCCGGTTCACGGGCAACACGGGCTCGGGCAACGGGCAGGTCGCCGAGCTCCAGGTCTTCGGGACCGCAGCCCCCAACCCCGATTTCGTCGTCACGAGCGTCACCGCGACCCCGGCCTCGCCGCTCGAGTCGCAGGCGGTCACGCTCTCCGCCGTCGTGAAGAACATCGGCACGCAGGCCTCCGCCGCGACGGACATCGCGTTCACCGTCAACGGCCAGACCGTCGCGACGAAGGCCGTGGGCGGCCTCGCCGCCGGGGCGCAGGCGACCGTCACCGCGGACATCGGCGCACGCCCCGCCGCGAGCTACACGATCGGCGCCGCGGCGGACGCGGCCGGCACCGTCGCGGAGCAGAACGAGGGCAACAACTCCTACGCCAACCCGACCCCGCTCGTCGTCACGGCCGTCCCCAGCTCCGACCTCGTGCCGACCCTCACGTGGTCGCCGAGCACGCCGGCCGCGGGCAACACCGTGACGTTCTCCGCGACGCTCGCCAACCAGGGCAACGTCGCGACGTCGGCGGCTGCGAAGGGCCTGACCGTCACCGTGACGAACAAGACGACGGGCGCCGTCGTGCGCACGCTGACCGGCTCCGTGAGCGGCGCGATCGCCGCGGGCGCGAGCAGCGCGAGCGTGAACCTCGGCACGTGGACCGCCGCGAACGGCAACTACGACGTCACCGTCGTCGCCGCCGCGGACTCCACGGAGGTCGCCGCCAAGCAGGCCAACAACACGGCGACCCGGCCGCTGTTCGTGGGCCGCGGCGCCAACCTGCCGTTCGACACGTACGAGGCCGAGGACGGCGTCGTCGGCGGGGGCGCGACGGTGCTCGCCCCCAACCGCGTGGTCGGCGACCTCGCGGGCGAGGCGTCGGGCCGCAAGGCCGTCACGCTGAACAGCACGGGCGCGTTCGTCGAGTGGACGACCAAGGCCCCGACGAACACCCTCGTGACCCGGTTCTCCATCCCCGACTCGACGGGCGGCGGCGGCACGAACGCGACGCTCGCGATCTACGTCGACGGGCAGTTCCTCAAGAACATCGACCTCACCTCGCGCTACGCGTGGCTCTACGGCAACGAGACCAGCCCGGGCAACCAGCCCGGCGCCGGCGGCCCGCGCCACATCTACGACGAGGCGAGCGTGCTGCTCGGCACGACCGTCCCCGCCGGCGCGAAGATCCGCCTCCAGAAGACGGCACAGAACACGTCGCAGTACGCGATCGACTTCGTCGACCTCGAGCTGGCGACGCCGAAGGCCAACCCCAACCCGGCGCAGTACACGCAGCCCGCGGGCTTCACGCAGCAGGACGTCCAGGCCGCGCTCGACCGCGTCCGCATGGACTCGACCGGGACGCTCCAGGGCGTCTACCTGCCCGCGGGCGACTACCAGACCTCGAACAAGTTCCAGGTCTACGGCAAGGCCGTCGAGGTCGTCGGCGCCGGCCCGTGGTTCACGCGGTTCTTCGCGCCGCAGAGCCAGGAGAACACCGACATCGGCTTCCGCGGCGAGGCGAGCGCGAACGGCTCGACCTTCCGCGACTTCGCCTACTTCGGCAACTACACGTCGCGCATCGACGGCCCCGGCAAGGTGTTCGACTTCACGAACGTCAAGGACATGACGATCGACAACATCTGGGTCGAGCACATGATCTGCATGTTCTGGGCGTCGAACATGGACGACTCCGAGGTCAAGAACTCGCGCATCCGCAACACGTTCGCCGACGCGATCAACATGACCAACGGCAGCTCGAACAACCACGTGCACAACAACCAGGCGCGCGGCACCGGTGACGACTCGTTCGCGCTCTTCGCGGCGACCGACAACGGCGGCAGCGGCCAGCGCGGCAACGTGTTCGAGAACCTCACGTCCACCAACACCTGGCGCGCCGCGGGCCTCGCGGTCTACGGCGGGCAGGACAACACGTTCCGCAACATCTACATCGCGGACGCGCTCGTGTACTCGGGCCTGACGATCAGCTCGCTCGACTTCGGGATCGCGATGGAGGGCTTCGGCCCGGCGCCGACCGTCTTCGACGGCATCACGGTGGTCCGGTCCGGCGGGCACTTCTGGGGTGACCAGGTGTTCGGCGCGGTCTGGCTGTTCTCGGCGTCGAAGACGTTCGCGAACATCGACGTGAGGAACCTCGACGTCATCGACCCGACGTACTCCGGGATCATGTTCCAGACCCAGTACATCGGGAACCAGCCGGTCAACACGATCCAGAACCCGACCTTCAACAACGTCACCATCACGGGGGCGACGAAGAGCGGCGACAGGTACGACGCCAAGTCCGGCTTCGGCATCTGGGCAAACCCGAACCCGGAGACGGGTCAGGGCCCGGCCGTCGGCTCGGCGACGTTCACCAACCTCACGTTCTCGGGCAACTTCAAGGACATCGAGAACCCGACCTCGACCTTCACCATCATCCGGAAGTAGCGCCGCGAGACCCTCCGTGCCCGCCCGGGCACCTGCACGACGCCGCAGCCCGCCTCACGAGGCGGGCTGCGGTGCGTCCGGTGCACGCAGGGCGGACTCCTCGCCGGGCCCGAACCGCCACCGCATCGCGGCGTGCTCGGCCGTGCGCTCGTAGGCGAACACGACCTCCGGCCGCACGGCGAAGACGAGCGACGGGTCCCCGGCGTTGACGAACGTGCCGTCGCCGACCGTGAACGACCACTCGTCGCCGTACTTGCAGCGCCACCGCTCGGCGAGCCGGTGCAGCGCGGAGTCCTCGGTGACGCGCACGGCCGTCCCCTCCACGACGACGTCGAGCGCGTCGGAGTACGCGTTCGTGCCGGTCGTGAGCACCACGCGCGCGTTCTCGGCGAGGTTGCGGGCCTTGCGCTCCTCGGGGCCGGTCGTGACGTGCAGGCAGCCGTCCGCGACGACCGTCATGAGGGGTGTGACGTGCGGTCGGCCGTCGGGCCGCACGGTCGAGATCCAGGAGATCTGGGCGCGCTCGAGCGTCCGCCGGACCGTCTCCCAGGGCACCGGGCTCGCGCCCGGTGAGCTGTAGCCGGGGATCAGCGTCCCCTCCGGGTCCGTCGCCGCGGGGTGGTCGGTGCTCGTGCCGGTCATCGTGTCGTCCTCTCGTCGGTCCTGTGGGGACCGACGGTCGAGCCGGAACTCATCGGCCGGAACGACGCGGTGACTCCGCTGCCCTGCTGGACCTCCGGGTCGGAGAGCGAGAGGGCCTCCAGATCACGCGCGCGATGCTGCGACCCGGTGCTTGGACAGGTAGACGGCGCCGCCGATGTGCTGGCCGAGCTGCCCGCTCGGTGGCTCGGTCAGCTCGTATCCGGCTGCCCTGTACATCTTGACGTTGCGTTCGCTGCGGCCACCGGTAAAGAGGTCGAACCGGTGCACGGAGTCCGGCGCCTGGGACTCCGCGTGCGCGAGCAGCCAACGCCCCAGACCCAGACCTTGGAGATCGGGCGCGACCATGAGGCGCCCGATCTGCCAACTGTGGCCCTCCTGGTGTGCGCGGATCGCCGCCACGAGTCTCGGGCCTTTGCGGACCGTCCAGACATGCTGGCTCTCGACCCAGGCCTGGACCGCCTGAAGGTCTTCGTGCAGCGCCGGGATCGCGAGCGTGTCGTTCAGGATCGCCTCGGTGACCCAGCAACAGCGCTGAAGCACGAGCAGTTCGGCAGCATCCTCGCGTCGGGCGTATCTGAGCGTGCAACCGGGTACCGGAACCAGTTCGTCGTGAGCCATGGCGACGAACGTAGGTCCGCGCCAGCTCGGAAGCAAAGCAGGTCGGATGCTCCCGGATGCACGGGGCAGTCCGTAGGCAGGCCGACGACCGGGAGCCCGCTGCCGTCAGCCGACGTCCTCCGGGCCTGCTTCGTGGCCCGGACGGCCGGGCGTGCGGCGCTCCTGCTTCATGCGCGCCTCGAAGAGGTGCCGCACACCGTGCGCGAGCTCGTCGCGCGCCCGGCGCTCGTGGTCGCGGAAGACGGACCAGTAGCCGTCGTCGTACTCCTCGACGAGCTGGAACGTCCAGCGACCGGGAACGACGTTGCGCCCCACGAGGTCCGTGGCGATCCGGTCCGAGACCTCCGCGTGCCCCGCCGCGCGCAGCTTCTCGACCGCCTCGCCCAGCGCGAGGTCCGCCTCGCCGGTGAGCTGGTGGAACGTGTAGAGGTGGCCGCGCGCCCGCTCGGTGGTCTCGAGGGCCTCGCTCAGCGCGCCGAGGGCGTCGACGGTCGCCTCGCTCACCCCGGGGGGCACCGGTCGCGACGGCAGGTCTCGGGCGGCAGCGGGCGTCTCGTCGTCGGTCACCCGGTCACGCTAGGCGCGGGGCGCAGAGCCCGCACGCGACGGGAGCCTGTGACAGGGTTGACCTCGCCATCCCCGACCGAGGACATGCCGCGAACCATGCCACAGACCGATCCCGTGCCGACCGTCACGACCCACGCGACCCCGAGCCAGCGACCCCACCGTGCGGCCCGGATCGAGGACCGGTGGCGCGCCGTCGTCGCCCGGTTCCAGAGGGCGCGCGGCTGGCGCCCGCGCGTCGAGCCGTTCGCGGGCTACGGCAGCCCGCGGCGCGTACGCATCCTCGGGCGCGTGCTGCTCGCGAGCCCCGCGTTCGACCCGGCGGCCCACGAGCAGCACGCGGCCGACCGGCGCGGCTGGCGCTACTTCTTCACCGCGCCCGCCCCGCGCGAGGAGGTGCGCGTGCACGTCGGCGACGCGGTCGTCGACCTGGTGTCGGACCGCAGCGGGTATCTCGACGCGATCGTCGACGTCGAGCTGGCTCCCGGGTGGCACACCGTGACGTTCCGGACCTCGACGGGCGCCGAGGCGAAGGGGCGCGTGGTCGTGGTCGCGGACGGTCGCCGGCTCGGCGTCGTCTCGGACATCGACGACACCGCGATGGTGACCGCGGTCCCCCGCCCCCTCATCGCCGCCTGGAACACGTTCGTGCGGCACTCCAGCGCGCGCGTGCCCGTCCCGGGCATGGCCGCGATGTACCGGGGAATCGCCGCGGGACGACCCGGGACCCCGTTCGTCTACGTGTCGACGGGTGCGTGGAACACGGCGGCGAACCTGCGCCGGTTCCTGCAGCGGCACGGGTTCCCGCCCGGTCCCCTGCTGCTCACCGACTGGGGCCCGACGAACACGGGTTGGTTCCGCAGCGGCCAGGAGCACAAGAACACCTCGCTCGACCGCCTGTTCCGCGACCTGCCCGACGTCGACTGGCTCCTCGTGGGCGACGACGGTCAGCACGACCCCGACATCTACGCGCGGGCCGCGCGGCTCCACCCCGACCACGTCACCGCCGTCGCGATCCGCGAGCTCACGCCCGCGCAGCAGGTCCTCGCGCACGGGTCGCCCCTGCCCGGGCCGGGCAGCGGGCCGGACCCGGCCGAGAGCGGCGTCCCGACGGCGCACGGCCCCGACGGCGACGCCCTCACCCGCTCCCTGGCCAAGGTCCTGCGCCGCTGACCTGCGGGCCGGGATGCTCGTGCCGCCCGTCGATGGTTGCCTGGCGTCATGACGACGCCCGACGACCCCGTCCCTGCACCCGGCCAGGCCGAGCACCGCCGGACGTGGCCGTGGATCGTCCTGACGGTCGCGGCGTTCCTCGTGGTGCTGGTGGTCGTCTGGCTGACCAACCGTCCCGCAGGGGGTGAGCCGGCGGCCGCGACCCCGCCGCCGTCGGACGCGACCACGAGCCCGGCACCGACCGGCAGCGCCTCGCCCACGGACGACGTGTCGGCACCCGTCGCGGAGGGCTGCCCGGCGACCGACGACGGCCCGCCCGCCGACGCGAGCACGCACGAGATCGTGGACGTCGACGGGGACGGCCGCCCGGACGACGCGTGGCTCACCGGGGGCGCGGGCCGGGCGTTCGGCATCACCACCGCGTCGGGCGCGACGTACTCCGTGCCGGTCGAGTCCGCGAGCCCGGTCCCGGCCAGCGCCGTCGTGAACGTCGTCGCCGCGGGCGACGGCACCGCCCCGATCGCGCTCGTCGACACGGGCCGCGAGGTCCTGCTTCTCTCGGCCGCGGGCTGCGCACTGACCCCGACGCAGAACGCCGAGGGCGAGCCGTACACCTTCGACAAGGGCTTCGCGGGCTTCGGCACCGGCGTCGGCTGCACCGAGGCCGAGGGCACGCTGCACCTCGCCGGGCTGAACGCCGTGTCCGACGACGGCACGTCCTTCACCGTGACCCGCACCGTCGTCGACCTCGACACGGGCGCCCGCACCGCCACCAACGGCCCCACGGACACCGTCGCCGACGGCGCGGTACCCGACGACCCCGTCGTCACGACCGCCCAGCAGACCAGCTGCGGCGACCTCGTCGCCGGCGAGGACGGCCCCGTCGAGCCCCGGTAGCCCTCGGCCGCCAGACGCGAGAGGTGCGACGGGGAAACGAGGGTCGGGGGTCCGGTGGGGCGGGGCGGGTCGTGGCGGGTCTGGCGGGAGCGGCGAGGAACGAGCCGCGGATGGTAGACCCGCCCAGCCCCACCGGACCCCCGACCCGACCCGACCACCCCCGACCCGACCCCGGCACGCCGGACCTACGAACGGCCGCACGCCCCGCACGCGCCCCGACGCCGCAGCCAGTACGCGTAGGTCGCCGCGCCGAGCGCGACGGACCACAGCGGCCACAGGATCATCGGGCCGATGGCGCCCCACCGGTCGGCGGTGAGGGCGAGCTCCCCCGACTCCAGCCCGACCGCGATGAGCGACAGCCCCGCCGGGAGCACCGCGACGGCGACGACGGTCGCGGGGATCACCGCGAGCAGGACGGGCACGCGGCGCCCGGCGAGCCCGAGCATCCAGCGCGGGAAGACCTCGCCCCAGCGCTGGAACAGCCCGAGCGTGAGCACGGCGCCGACGAGCGCGAACCCGCCCAGGCCGAGCGCGGCGATCCAGCCGTCGTCGCCGGCGAGGTCGGCGACGTCGTCGGGCGCGAAGCCGAGCGGGATCCCGAGCACCCAGGCGATGCGGGTCAGGGCGTAGAACGCGGGGACCGCCGCGGCGACGAGCGCGGCGGTCCGGCCCCAGCGGGCGGCGGCAGCCGGCGTGGTCCACGCCGGGTCCTGTCCGTCGAGACGGCGGCCGCACGACTCGCACGCTCCGGCGGTCCGGCGGACGAACCGCCAGGTCGACGCCGCGAGCGACGTACCCCCGACCAGGACCGCGAGCTGCAGGACGCTCCCCGGGGTGACGAGCTCGGAGAACGCGGCACGCAGGTCGGCGTCGAACGGCGCCATGATCGTCAGCACGGGAAGGTAGCCGAGGCGGGCGAGCACCGTCGCGTCGACGAACGTCACGGCCGCGGCCAGGACGACGACCACTCCGGCGACCGTCGTCGTGCGCACGATCGGCGCGACCCGGGACCCCTGGCCCCCGCGCCACGTCCACACCGCGAGCGCCGCGCCCACGACAGCGACGACCGCGAGCCACGGCGTGAGGTCGGCCGCGGGGACGGAGTGCCACATGCCGAAACCCGACGGGTCGCCGTCGCCCACGGGCAGGGCGCGCCCGGTGAGCGTGACCGCGAGCGCGACGGCGGCACCGAGCGCCCACCACAGCGTCGCGGTCGGGGCGATCCATCGCCCACGGCGCGGGTGCGGCACCGGTGGAGCGCTGCCGCCGCGCGATCCGACGACGACCGTGCGGCGGTCACCAAAAACCGGAGGGGAGGTCTGCGAGGTGTTCATGCCTCGACCCTGCCGCCGACGTCACGGCGGCGGATCACCCGCAGCGACGACGCCGCTCCCCCGCGTGGGGGATCAGTCGCGCGAGCGCGCCTCGCGCACGGGCCGGAGCGCTCCGGTGGACATGAGAGCGAGACAGTGGGCAGTGCTGTCGGCGGCGGCACTGAGCACCGCGGTCATGGGTGGCTGAAGTGCTGATGGTGAGGCGCATGCAGAGAGGTCGAGCCGTCGCAGGCTGGCACCGCAACCCAGCAGCCTTCGCCCGTCACCTCGCCAGAGGTCGACGCCATGGACGACGCCGCCATCTGCACCGCCTTCAGTGATGTGCTGACGATCGCGGAGAACGCCGACCTCGCCCTCGCCGAAGGCCGCATGGAGGCGCAGGAACACGACGGCTGGTACCAGCTGGCAACCCGCGTGCTCGATCGCCTGCCATCCACTGGGGACAGCGCGGTGCAGACGGCAATCGGTCAGCTGAAGGAGGTCGCGCCGGCCGTACCGTCTGGTGCGTTCGCGGAGTCGACCGGTGTGCGCTCCCCCGAGTGGGACGAGGTCGAAGGCGCCCTCGGGGGAGCGTGCGACGACCTCGGTGCTCCGCTGGTGATCAACGCCCTCACCGGCGGATGACACAAGAGCCGGCGCCCAGAGCGGTCCACTGATCCAGGGATGCACCCTCATAGCTGTGCTGACCTGAATAGGCCGCTCGTGAGAATCCGCGCCCTACCGAGGCACGACGGTTGCGAGGGGCCGACTGCTCGAGCCGTGGGGCGACCCTTCTGCGATGTCGCAGTTGTGCCGACCACGTGGCGGAGGGCACAACTGCAAGAGCCGATTGGCTGCATCGATTCGCGCGACGTTCTCTTGAGCAGTTGCCGGGCACTGCGACGAACGCCTCGGGCGTAGCGATCGCAACATGAACCGGCTCCTGGGTGTGCAGGATGACGAGCCCCAGGACGGGTGTAAGGGTGCCTCCTGAGACCTTCTGACTCGAGACTGAATCCACGCTGTCGACCTCGGCGGCGACGGCATGGGCGGTGACTACTCCGGGATAGACCCGGGCGCGGCCACCGGCCACGGCCATGAATCGTTGCCCGTCGTGACCCTGTCCGGTGGACACGATCGTGCTTCCGACAAGATCCCTGGCGGTCCTCGAGCAACTCCGGTACTCTCCGGACCACGACAGCAACGAAGTTGTCGTCCCAGGGGTGGCTGACAATGGTTCGTCAGCCAAGATCGGAGCGTAAGTGTGCTCAGTTTGAGAAAAGTTGCAACAGCCGGTGTGCTCGCGATTGTTCTGGCCGCAGGCGGCGTAGCCGTCGCACCCGCCGAGGACGCATCCGCGGGGACTGCGAACACATCGGGTTTGATCTCGAAGTACCTCAGGCAATACTCCACTTGGCGAACGAAGACGCCTGGGGGAGGCGTGTACTTCACCGGCACTGCGAGCGCAACATGGGATTGCTGCGGGGGGACTCTGGGATTTAGTCCCACCTCGGACCACTGGACGCTGGGCCTTCGCACCTCATCCGGATCACAATTCAGCAGTCGGACGTATACGGGGCGCAACGCATCGGGCTTGTTCCCCAACACGGCCGGGGTTACCTATAGCCTGGTTTTCGCAATGAACACGAAGGCCTACGGGAACGCGATCGACAACTGGGACAGCAATGCCGTCGCGTCCTTCTCGGGTACCCTCAACTACTGATCCTGAAGGAAGGTTACGGTATGCGCTGGACTAAGAATGTTGTCGCCAATGGATCAATGGCGGCGGTCGTGGCTGCTGGCGCCCTCGCGGCGGTGTTAGGAGCAAGTTCGGGCGGGTCGCCAGCGGAACCCGCTCCTAGCGACCTGGACACGGTTGTCCAGGAGCTCGAGCGGAACTTGACGGAAATTAGCACCCAGCAGGATCTCGAGCGGACCGAGGGTGAGGCCGTATTCAGCTTGCCTCCTGGGGCCTCATTCGCCGCTCCAGAGTCATTCGATAGTGTCGAGTCGCAGATCGGCACTCTCGAGGCGTCCCAGCAAAGCAGGTCGGTCGCGGCATCGGAAGTCGAGGACCCGGAACTCCTGTGGTACGAAGACGGGTTCTTTACGTCGCTCATGGCAATCGACTGGCAGTGTTCGTGGCTGTCAACCGGGGTGGCGCAGGTCGAAGCTGGCGACGTGGATGGTGTTCGTGAGACCGTAGAGACCCTGCGTTCGTTCACTTCCACCGAGTACGTCTCGTCATTTCCTGACTACGACGCGTTCCTGACGGACCAGGTTGACCCGCTCCTCGAAGGCGAAACCGCTGGGGCGGAGTCATTCTTCCCGAACTGTTCAGACTCAACGCTCGTCCACTGAGAGGTGTTCGCACCAGGTTGTCGACGGCGTGGCCGTTCGTGTGCCTGGACTGCATCCGGATCGGATCACCCGGTTGCTGACGAGCTCGTCCAGGGCGGCTACTGGTAGCGATGGGCACACCGCGCCAGTGGGGGATTCGACGGCTGCTCATCCGGTCGGCTGCCCGGTGTGGGACTGCGGTGACGGCTTTCGACGCGGTGTCAGTGTCGCTTCTCGGCGAGACTGACACCGCGTCGGCACGTCTACGACGTCTGAATGCCTTCGCGTTCTTGCCGCTTCTGGTTGCTGGAGAGGCCTTCGAGCTCTGCGCGGGCTCGGGAGGCTTGGTCGACGGCGATGAGTGAGGCGATGGTGGGGACGATGGCGCTGACGATGACGGACGCGATGCCTTGGATGTCGTGCCCGGCGGCGGTGAGCCAGGCGAGGATCGCGGTGATGGCGACGAGAGTCGCGCAGACGATGGCGATGGTGATGTGGGTGGTGCGCATGGACGCTGCTCCTGTCAGTCGAGGCCGAGGCTTGCCCAGGTGAGGGGTCCGACGACGCCGTCGGGGTCGAGGCCTGCGCGGCGCTGGTATTCCTCGACGACTGCGCGAGTCTTGGGGCCGAAGCTGCCGTCGACGGCGAGGTTGCGGGCGTAGGCGGGGTAGGTGGTCTTGAGGTGCTGCTGCAGGTCGCGCACGTGCTGGCCCTGGCTGCCCTCACGCAGGACCGGACGCCCACCGCTGGCTGAGCCTGCCTTTCCGAGGGTCAGGCCTCGCTCGCGGTAGTAGGCCTGGGGGTCGGTGCGAGTCCCCCCGATCCAGACCTCGAAGTGCAGGTGGGGTCCGGTCGCGGTCCCGGTGGATCCGACGTCGCCGATGTGGGTGCCGGCGGCGACGCGCCCGCCTTCGAAGACGCGGCGGCGTGACAGGTGCAGGTAGTGCGTCGCGTGGCCGGTCTCGGCGCGGATGGCGATCCAGTTTCCGCGGGAGGCGTCGTGGCCGGAGGTGGTCACGACGCCGGCGTGCGCCGCCTTGATGGGTGTGCCGTTCGGGGCGGCGATGTCGGTGCCGGTGTGGGGTGTGCGCTTGCCGGTGATCGGGTGTGTGCGTGCGCCGTAGCGCGAGGAGATGCGTCCGGCGACTGGGTTGACGAGCTGGCTCATGGTGCCCCCTCCTGGGTCGGTGAAGGCGCAGGTCACGGGGTCGTGGCCTGCGTGTGGGGAGGAGTGTGCAGGGAGCCGCCCACATGCTACGTTCGAACACACGTTCGAATCGATCGTGTCAGTGGGCGCTGGCAGGGTCTGGTTCCACGTCCCCGGCCGCAGCCGATCTGCGGGGGGCACCGGGTGCACGAGCAAGCGAACGGAGCAACACGCAATGACAACTCAGATCGAACCGAGCACCATCGCGGTCGCGGACGAGCCGGCGGTCGACCAGCTCGTCCTCGAGGTCCAGCAGTATCTCAACGCCACGTACGGCCCGGCGGCCGGGTCGCAGTGGATCACCGTGCCCGAGACCGGTCGTACCGGCTGGTCGACGATGTACGGGCTCACGCGTGCGCTGCAGTACGAGCTCGGGATCGGGACCCTGTCGAACAACTTCGGCAACGGCACTCTCTCGGCGCTGTCGGCGCAGTATCCGCAGATCAGCACGACCACGACGTCCCCGGACCCGGCGACGGCGGCGAAGATCGCACGCGTCGTGCGGATCGTGCAGGGCGGGCTGTACTGCAAGGGCTACAACCCGTCCGGGTTCGACGGCAACTTCGGGCCTGGGTGCGCTGCGGGTGTGCTGGCGATGAAGACCGACATGGGGCTGGCGGGTGGTGGGATCGTCACGCCGAAGGTCTTCAAGGCCATGCTGACGATGGACTCCTACAAGCTCTTCGGCGGGGGGACGACGCAGGTCCGCGAATCCCAGCAGTGGCTCAACCGGATGTACGGGCACCGGCTAAACTTCTACTACATGCCGTGTGACGGGCTGTTCTCGCGCGAGGTGCAGAAGAGCTTCATGCTCGCCATCCAGTACGAGCTCGGGATGGACGACGCGACCGCTACCGGCACGTTCGGCAACCTGACCAAGGAAGGTCTGGAAGACAACGCGACGTTCAACGTCGGGGAGAGCGACACGTCCCACAACTTCGTGCAGCTGTTCCACATGGCCCTGGCCTTCAACCGCTTCGTCCCGAGCGACTTCGTCGTTGATGGGAACTTCGATGCCGACGACGTCGATGTCACCGCCGACTTCCAGGAGTTCTGCGCTCTGCCCCGTACCGGAGGAGCCAACCTGGCGACTTGGGCATCGCTCCTCGTCAGCACCGGCGACACCAACCGGACCACGACCGGAGCGGACACGAGCACCGAGCTCACCGCCGCGCGCATCGCGACCCTGAAGGCCGAGGGCGTCACGAGCGTCGGGCGCTACCTCACGAACTATCCCGGATCGTCGTTCAACAAGAAGCTCCAGCCCGGCGAACTCCAGCGGCTCATCGACGCCAACCTCGGCGTCTGGCCGATCTTCCAGACCTCGGGCAACGCACTGGCGTACTTCACCACCCAGCAGGGCACATCCGACGCAGCCACCGCACTCAGCGCAGCGAGGGACTACGGATTCCCCAACGGAACGGTGATCTACTTCGCCGTCGACTTCGACGCTACGGACCCCAACATCACCTCGAACATCATCCCCTACTTCCGGGAGATCAAGAGCAGGTTCCGCGCCGACGGCAGCGGCTACATCGTCGGGATCTACGGGTCCCGCAACGTCTGCACGCGAGCACGTCTCGAAGCCGGCGTCGGGTACAGCATGGTCCTGGGCATGTCGACCGGCTACTCCGGCAACCTCGGCTTCCCCCTGCCCCGGGAATGGGCCTTCGACCAGATCCAAACCGTGACCCTCGGCACCGGCACAGGCCAGGTCCAGATCGACCGCTGCGTCAAGTCCGGACGCGATCACGGCGCTCGAACGCTCACCGGACCCACGTCCCTTAGCGAGGCCACACTGGAGTATCTGGGCTGGCTGGACCAGCAGATCGCAGAACGCGTCGCGGACCCTAGGAAGCGAGTGGACCCGACGCTCAGCATGTATCGCGCACCGCGATATACACGTGACCTCTGGAACGTCGCCGCCGGCCCGTGGGACCCAGCATTCAACGCCGCGATCGACGCCCTGGGTGTTGAACGCCAGAACACGCTCATTGACCCACGGACCATGGCCGAGGTCGGGGTTGAGCACGTCGCGATCGCGATGAAGACAGGGCTCTACCAGATGACCGATCCGCCTCCGCAGCCGCAGGACCTTACCCTTGGCGACTTCGGGGGCTGGGGCGGGGACCTCATCTCGATCGTCTTCGACTACTACGAGAAGGGCGCTGGATATAGCGCACTTGAGTTCGGCGAGGCCTGGATCGGCGGTCGATCTGTCGACAGCAGGTTCTCCGAGTCCAACCTCATCGAAGACGCAGACGCCTGGAACTTCCTGCAGAAGCTCCTGAATCAGCCGTACAACGGTATCGAACCGGTTGTCCGTGGTACTTATGACCTGAGCGGGGACTGGAGCACACGTTTTACGCGGTGGTTCGAGTCACGCTTCGACGGTGACTGGGACCTCGTCGAGTCCCTCGCGCTCGATGCACTCACCTCTATCAACTCAGTCTTCGCCGCCACCCGCGAGGCCTTCTACCAGGTGCAGGGCTTCGACACTACGTCCGTATCTGCGGCCGACAAGGCCGCCCTGGGCATGGCGTTCGTGAACGTCTTCAAGCAGCGAGTTGCAGAGGAAGCGCAGTCGGTCTAGCAGGATCCGAGTAGTGGCTGTGAACGAGTCGCCCGCCCCATAGCGGCGGGTGACTCGTTCTCCACGAGCGTGGCGTCATCGTCTTGATCGAAATTGCGGGTCCAAGAACGGCACATGTCGAACGGGTGCGTATGTCTGCCGTGATGGCCGAGCGCCTGATCCGTTCATCGAATCACCCCGAGCATCAAGAATCCAAACACGCTCAGACCCACAAGTGCAGTCGCTGTCAACCAGAGAGCCAGGCGGCGTGGCCAGGCAACCACAATGCCGAGCGCGAGAGGGACCACGACCAGTACCGCGACAACACCGAAGGCATGAGCGTCAGTGACGCCACACGTATTCCCAAAGAGGTCGTCACCGTCGCAAAGGCCCGAGCGGTAGTCGCGACCGAGCGCGATCGCAATTCGAGCAGGTATGACGATTGCGAAGAGCCCAAGCAGAGCAACCAGGGCGCCCAGAGCGACGCGCCAGATCGGCGTCCGACGTGACCCGACAACGTCAGAGCTTTGAGCCTCAGGGCCGAATGACATACGGCAAGTCTTACCAGGGCACCCACGGCGCGTGCGAATCACGGGGCCACGCGGCATGGGCTCCCACGAGCGATCGCGGCGGCGACGGCTCGCGCTCGAGGGCCGACCGCGACGGCGCCGCGCGGGCCCAGGGCGGGGGAGACGGCCAGGGCCTCACGCGGGCTCAGCTCGTGGCCGACGTCGTCGGGGTCGTCGTCGCGCTCGTCGCGCTGGGGTGACCCGGCCGTGGTCGGTCGTCGAGCTCCGCCGGCTGAGCGCCGGGACGGTACGTCGGGGGGCTCGGGCGGTCCAAGCTCGTCGCGAAGCTCGCCTCGGAGGCCGCGAAGCCGGGCGGGATGCGCGTCGTCGGCGCCGACGACGAAGACGCGTTCCTGCTCGAGCTACCCGTGCGGGCGTTGTGGGGCGTCGGCCCGGTGTCAGCCGCGCGCCTGGACGAGCTCGGTGTGCGCACGATCGCCGACCTGCGCCGACAGCCGCTCGACACCCTGGTCATGGTGGCCGGCGAGGCGGGCGGGACGAACTCCACCGGATCGCGCGCGGCTGGGACGACCGGCCCGTGACGACGGTGCGCGAGCGCAAGTCGGCGGGTGCCGTGCACACGTTCGACACCGACCTGCACGGCCGAGCCGCGGTCGACGCTGCGCTCGACCCCGTGATCGACGCCGCGCTGGCCCGTCTCGAGCGGCACGCCGTCGCGGCGCGCACGGTCGTCGTTAAGGTTCGGGACTCGTCCTTCACGACCCTGACCCGCTCGGTGACCCTGCCGCGCCCTACGGCGGACGAGGGCGCGCTGCGCGACGCCGCCCACCGTGCGCTCGGACTTGCGGATGTCACCGAGCCGGTCCGCCTCCTCGGGGTCGCGTTCCACGCCCTGTCCGAGCACGTCCAGCTCATGCTGCCTCTCGGCCAGGACGAGACCGAACAGGGGAGCCCCGTGGAACCGGTCGACCTCGCCCAGGTGGCGCCGAGGTCTCCGCGCGTGCGGGCCCGGGCCGCTGCTGCGGACGTCGCACCAGGGTTGGACGTCGCGACTGAGGCCGACGGGCGTGGGTGGGTCGTGCGCGTCGGCGACGACGGACGTGTCGCGGTGCGGTTCGAGACTGCCCGGACCGGGCCGGGCTACCAGCGATGGATCGATCCGGACGTCGAGGACCTCGCGCTGGTCGAGCCACTCGGGCCCGACGGTGAGCCGGCGAGCAGGGGCGGACCGGCTGACGACGACGCGTAGCGCACCGTCAGCAGTCCGCTCTCAGCTCCTGGTGTGGAGCACGCGGACAGGTGCATCGGGCGCCTTGACGAACCCCAGCCCGGGACCCGAGGCGACGCCGGCGACACGGACACGCACGCGCAGCACGCTGCCGTCCTCCGCGATCTTCACGACTTGCAGGGGCGACAGCTCCCGCAGGCCCGCACCGACGACGATCTGCATCCCCGGCTCGAGCTCGGCAACCGTGACGACCCGGCTCCCGTCCCGGAAGCGCGTACCCGGCCGGCGGACACCTTGCTCGACGGGATCGGCACCGCCCGGTACGCGGTGCCCATGCGCTGGCACGAGGAACGCAATGACGACACCGCCGAGCAGAGCCAGCACCGCCGCGAGCGGCCAAGCACCCCTGACAGCCAGCTCGGCGAAGGTGCCGGCGAAGGCCAGACCGAGGCCGACCATCCGCAGCACTCTGAGACGCCTGCCAGCGGTCGTCGTCGTGAAGCCCGGGCGGGTGTCCTCGAGCCAGACGAACGTGGCGTGCAGCGCGAGCAACATGCCGACGAGCCAGGTGCTCAGCCCGATGCCGGCTTGCCCGGAGAACTCGAGGTAGCCCAAGCCGCCCGCCACCACGGTGCACGCCACGAGCGTGAATCGCGCGTGTGCGGACGGAGGCCGCCGTTCAGCGGTGCTCGGTGCGTCACTCATCAGTCTCGGACCCCCTACATCGGTTCTCGCGCAAGGATGCCCGACCCCGCCGACAGACGTTGGTTCGTGTGGGTCGATCCGCCTCGAGGGCCGCCCCTTCTGCGTGATCCCGCCACGCCGCGGCCCTGCGCCGTCACAGCGCCCGGAGCCGGCACACCTTCCCCAGGTGAACCGACACCGGACCGCCGTCGCACGTCACGAGGAAGGCGCAAAAAGCCATGGCCCAGCCGACGATCACCGCACCAGCCTGGGGCGACCCCGAGAGGGGGGAGTGCGTGCACGGCGACCCTCGGCCCCATCGGTGCGCCCTGTGCCGGCACTCCCGCCGCTCCACGCCGCCTCCGACGTTCGACCGGCAGCGCGCGGCCGCCGGCGAGCGCGAGGACCGATGAGCACGGAGGCACGCTGCGAGGACTGCGGCTTCACCAACCGATCCGAAACGCGCCGCCTGGCCCTCGCTGGAATCGCCCGGCACTCCTGCGAACGCGAGCACGCGCGTCGCGCCGCCGCCCGCGACGCACTTGCCCGAGAGGCTGCTCGAGACCGCACGCCTATGCCGTGCCGGCACGCCGATGCCCAGCACGAGCACGGCACCCGAGCCTGCTACGTCCAGGACGAATGCCGTTGCATCCCCTGTACCACCGCGAACAGCCAGTACGAAGCGCAGCGCACGCGCGAGCGCGCCTACGGCCACACCGCATTCGTCGACGCCGGCGCAGCCGTCAAGCACGCCAGTGAGCTCGTGGACGCCGGACTTGGATCGCGACGGATTGCCGAGCTCGCCGGCGTATCCCGATCGACCCTGGCAGCCCTGCTCCGCGGGACCCGCACCACCACCCGACAGAGCATCGTCGACAACCTCCTGGCCGTCCCCATGCCCACCCTCGACGAACTCGCACCCGGCGCCACCACCGACGCCACCGGCACCACACGCCGAGTCCGCGCCCTCATCGCCCACGGATGGTCCATCACGGCGCTCGCGGACCAGACGGGGATCGACCGGCAGGCACTCGACACCGCGGCGAACGCAGGTCGGCGGTCCGTCCTGGTCTCGACAGCTCGCGCCGTGCGTGTGGCCTACGACGAGCTCTGGGCGGCGCCCGCGCCCGAGTCGCCGGGAAAGACACGAGCGCTCATCCGGGCCCGCCACGAGGGATGGCCGCCACCCCTGGCGTGGGACGACGACGAGATCGACGACGCTGCCGCACTCCCAGCCCCAGGGTGGCGCGAGGGCGAGTGTCTGGAGACCGGCTGTCCCGAGACCAAGCTCATCGCTCACGGGCTGTGCTCCACGCACTACCACGCCAGCCGGCGGGCGTCCGCTCGCGGGGTCGTCGACCTTGACGAGTTCCTTCACCTGGTGCGCAGCGGCGAGGACCTCGACCGCGCCGCGGCACGCGTGGGCGTGCGGCTCGGCTCGATCGAAGAGCGCGCTCGCGGGCACCAGCGTGACGACGTCCTCGAGGCGATCAGGCTCACCCGCGCAGGCGTGGCGGTGTGACTCGGACCGCGCCGCCCCGTGTCACAGGGGCGCACCGGCGCCCACCTTCCCTGGGTGAAGAGGCGGTGCGGCAACGGCACCACCAGGAAACGAACATGAGGTGGGAACGATGGGCAACCTCGGCGTCCCGACACTGCCGCCGGTCACCACCACGTGGCATCCATCCACGTGGTGGGAGCACCACGACGCGCCTCGAGACGAGGAGCCACCGAGCCACCTCGTCCGGCCTGGCGACCTCGTGGTTCTGGCGCACACCGCCGGCTCGTCGACTCGCTACCGCGCCGACGGCTCCGGCCACCTCCACACCGAGCGCGGTCCCCGACCTGTCGATGACCGAGCAGAGGTCGTCGACCTGCCCAGCTACCCGCGCGCGAGCTGACGCTCACGACATCGTCTCTCCTTGGGCGTGCGAGCCGTCCTGACCGAGAAGACGCCCTGAAACCGGAACTCGAGGAGTACTGATGCCGGACCCGACAAGCCCTTTCCACGACCCGCACGCCGAGCCCGTGCAGCCGATCCGCGTCGAGGTCGACGACCGGACTCTGGACCCGTTCGCAGGGCTCCAGGTCGAGGAGGCGTGGGTGGTGCGCTCCACTCCTCAGTCACGCGCATCGGTCGACAACGGCATCCGCTCGAGCCGCACACCGCGCGTCGTCGTGCAAACGCCGGCCGACTTCGGGGAGACGGGCCCGCTCACCGAGTACTCAGGTAGCGGCAATGACTCACGCGGCCAGCGGCGAGACCTCGCCTAGCGGTAGTGGTAGGTGCCGAAGCCGACGATCGACGGACCCCACATGCGCGCCGGCTCTCCCGTCACCCGCTCCATGAGCACCACGAGCCGCTCGGCGTCGCGGTGCCGCACCGGGTGCTCCACGCTCGCGATGAACTCTCCGACGTCGCCGTCCGACGCCCGGGTCTTGTTCTCCGCCATACGGCCAGTGTCTCCCAGCCTGCGTGCCGTGTCATGGTCGTTGCCGTCAGCGCTGCGGCGGCAGGATGAACACCGTCTCGTACGAGTGGACGACGCCGTTCACGTCGCCCACGCTCGTGATCGTGTACGGGCTGAGATTCAGCGTGTCGCCCACGTAGAGCGGCGTCAGGTACGCCTCGTTCGTCGGGTCGACCGAGTGCAGGCTTCCCCGGCGAACAGCGTTCAGCGCCTCGTAGGCGTAGGGACCGAGGCAGAGCCGCTCGACGATCGCATCCCGGTAGTCGCCGGAAGCCACCACGTACGACGCGAGGGTGCCATCAGCCGCATAGCTCACCGTCCCGTTCGCGCCCTCTCTCGGCCCGAGGTCTTCCATGTCCTCGTACAGGTCGACGTCAAGCGGCTCGTCGTTGTGGACGTCCCCGCTCGGGTGCCTGCACTCCGACGTCGTCTCGGGAGCGGGCGCAGCGCTCGGCGTCGTCGACGGCGAGGGCACCTCGCGCGGCGTCGGCTCGACGCTCGGCTGCGTCGTGGAGGGAGAATCGGCAGCAGCATCCGATGCCGACACCGAGGCCGTGCAGCCGGTGAGCACGGCGCCGGTGAGCACGGCGATGAGTACGACGGCGACCCGGTCTGCACGTGTCAACATGAGCGGACACTAACGAGCATGCTGCTGAGTACGCCAGCTCCCTTCAGCTCGTCAGCCTTCTGAACTCGGCGGGTGCGGCTGTTCGTCCCGTGCAGGACGTCGGTCAGCCGGCCGATGATCTCGTCGGCGTGGGCGAGCGGCCTCATAGCGAGGACCGCTACCTCCAGGCATGACGCCCGGCCCAGACGACGGCGGGGCGCCCACCTCGAGAGGTGAGCGCCCCGCCGGGGTGCGCGTGCGCCGTCGGGCTTGCGGTACCTCAAGCCACCAGAGAGCGCAGTATGTACTGCAGGATGCCGCCGTTGCGGTAGTAGTCCGCCTCGCCGGGCGTGTCGATGCGCACGACGGCGTCGAACTCGACGGCGGTGCCGTCGGCCTTCGTGGCCGTGGCCTTGACCGTCGAGGGCGTGGTGCCCTCGTTGAGCGCCGTGACACGGGCGACGTCGAACGTCTCGGTGCCGTCGAGGCCGAGCGACGCGGCGTTCTCGCCCGCCGGGAACTGCAGCAACGGTGAGCGGTCAGCCAACTCCGACACCGCACCCGAACCCGCCGCGCCAGGACCACCCGCACCCGACGCTCACGGGGGAGTCGACGTCGCCCCCAGCTCCAGCCCCGCCTCCTGCGCCTCCGCCACCGGAGGTGCTCGAGCCCGCGCCGTCATCGGTGCAGCGCCCAGGCCACGAGCACGGGCTGCAAGAACAGGCGGCCGAGGCGCTCGGCGTCGGTGTCGAGGCCGAACCCGTCCTTGCCCTCGACCCACTGCGCGACGTTGCCCGGGAAGATCACGACGAAGAACGCCGCGGCCACGAGGCCGACGGCGACCTTCCAGCGCGACAGCGCGACGAGTGACCCGCCGAGCACGATCTCGACCGCGCCGGACGCGAGCACGGTGACGTCCTCGTCGACCGGGAACCAGCTCGGCACCTGCGCCTGGAACTCCTCGCGCGCGACGGTGAGGTGGCTGATGCCCGCGCCGACGAGCGCGAACCCGAGCGCGACGCGCGCGACCGTCGCCGTGGGCGAGGTGCGGGGTGCGGGGCCGGTGAGCGCGGAGAGGTCCATGGGGCGATCGTCGCACCGCCCGGCGCCGCCCGCAGGAGCCGCCACCCCTGCACCCCACGGGCGTCGTCAGCCCGCGCGGACGAACCCCGACTCGTACGCCCGCACGACGGCCTGGGTCCGGTCGCGCACGCCGAGCTTGGCGAGCAGGTTGCCGACGTGCGTGCGCACGGTCTCGACGCCGAGGTACAGCTCGGCCGCGATCTCCGCGTTCGAGAGCCCGGCCGCGACGAGGCGCAGCACCTCGCCCTCGCGCTCGGTGAGGCGGGCGTCGCGCAGCTCGTCACCGGACGGGGGGCGGGCGGTCGCGAGGCGCCGCACGGCGTCGGGGAACAGCAGCGACTCGCCGCGCGCGACGACACGCACGGCCTGCGCGACCTCCTCCGGCCGCGCGCGCTTGAGCAGGAACCCGTGCGCGCCCGCGCGCAGCGCGTCGAGCACGTGGTCGTCGTTCTCGAACGTCGTCACGACGAGCACGCGCGGCGCGGGCTCGCGCGCGAGCAGCGCGCGCGTGGCCGCGATGCCGTCGACGCGCGGCATGCGCACGTCCATGAGCACGACGTCGGGGCGTGCGCGCGCGACCACGCCCGGCACCTCCGCCCCGTCGCCCGCCTCGCCGACGACCTCGAGGTCCGGCTCCGCGTCGAGGATGACCCGCAGCCCCGCGCGCACGAGCGGCTCGTCGTCGACGAGCACGACCCGGATCGGTTCGTCCCGTACTTCCGTCATGCGCTCGATCCTGCCAGCGGGAACGTCGCGCGCACGACCCACGTGCCGCCGTCGGGCGTGGGACCCGCGGCGACCTCGCCGCGCAGCAGGCGCGCACGCTCGCGCATGCCCGCGATGCCGCGGCCGCCGGTCGGCGGCGCCGTGGCGCGCTCGCCGTCGTCGGGCCGACGACGCAGACCCGGCCCGAGCGGGTTGCGCACCTCGACGCGCAGGACCCCGGGCTCCTCGGTGGCGACGTCCACGGTCACCTCGACGGACACGGGCGCGCCGGGCGCGTGCCGCAGCGCGTTGGTGAGCGCCTCTTGCACGACGCGGAACGCCTCCTGCGAGGGCGCTCGCGGGACCGTGGCGAGGGCGACGCCCTCAGGACGCCGCGCGCGCCGGACGTCCGCACCCGCGCGGCGCGCGTCGTCGAGCAGGACGTCGAGGTCGTCGAGCGTGCGCGCCGGGTGGCGCGGCACCGGGGCCGACGGCGGAGCACCGGGGTCGGCGCGGAGCAGCCCGAGCACGTGGTCGAGGTCGGCCATCGCTGCGCGGCCGGTGTCCTCGATCGCGGCGAGCGCGCGGCGAGCGGCGACGGGGTCGGTGTCGAGGAGGCGCGCCGCGGCGGCGGCCTGGAGGGTGGTGATGGTGAGCGCGTGGCCCACGGAGTCGTGCAGCTCGCGCGCGAGGCGGCCGCGCTCGGCCACGCGGTCGGCGGCGGCCTCGAGCTCGGCGATCCGCTCGGACTGGTCGGGGCCGAGCAGCGGCCAGGCGGCCTGCCGCAGCACGAGGCGGGCGAGCGCGACGACGTACGGCAGGACGAGCAGCACGACCACCGCCGTCACGCCCCACGCCCACGTCGGCAACGCCTCCCACGGGCGCCAGTCCGTGAGGAGCAGCGGCTCGATCCCGGTCGCCGAGAGCACGAGCTGGGTGGCGACGGGCACGCCGAAGAGCACCGCGACGAGGACCGCGGCGCCGAGGGTGAGGTGCAGCCCGTACCAGGCCGCCGCCCGCCAGCGGGTGGCGGGGGTCGGGTCCCCGGCGTGCGCGCCGGGGAGCGGCACGTCGGCGTCGAGGAACGTGCGCGCGGCCGCGATCTCGAGGGTGCGCACCGGCACGAGGAACGGCGGCATGCAGACGATCACCGCCGAGACGACGGCGAGGACGAGCGTCGCGACCTTCGGAGTCTGCGCCGAGGCGAACATCTGCACGAACCCGGCGACCAGGGTGACGTACGCGCCCGCGACGACGCCCCCGATGACGAGGAACACGGCCGCCCGGACGGTCGACGCGCTGCGCAGCGGCGCGAGGGCGCGGCGCCACCCGAGCGCGTGCGGCGAACGGGCGTCGTCGGGCGTCATGGCACCAGTGTTCCCGCGGCCCGTCGCGGGCGCCTCCCCTTCCAGGGTGAGCCGGCGAGCAGCCCGTGCGGGGCGCTGAGCACCTGGCCGGGTTCGGTGCGAGCGTCCGGGTACCGTCACCCGGACGCGGGTGAGTCCGTGAAGTAGGCGGCGGTCGCCGCGTCCACCGGGTAGTAGGACTCCATCCACACCTCCGCCAGCGTGACGTCCAGCGGGGTGCTGAACGTCGTCATGGTCGAGAACAGTCGAAGCTCCTGGTCGCCGACGCGAACGACCATCGGGACGACGACGTCCGGTTCGACCGGCGGTGTCGTCGGGTCCTCGGGACCCGTCGCGAGGAACTCGTCGTAGAGCGACGCGAGCGCGGGGTCGGGAGCGTCGAGGAGCTGACGTCCGATCCTCGCCCGGAAGACGGCGCGCACCTCGGCCAGGTTGACGATCGACGGCGCGAGGCCGCGTGGGTCCAGGCCCAACCGCACCATGTTGACCGGCGGCGCGAGGAGCTCGGGAGCGACGTCGACGAAGAGCTCGTCGACCGCGCGGTTCGTCATCAGGATGTTCCATCGGCGATCGAAGACCACCGCCGGGTACGGTTCGTGCGCGCGGAGCACCCGCCCGACGGCGGCCCGTGCCGTCGACAGCGCGTCGCCCTCGAGGTCGCGCTCGGGGTACCGGGGCGCGAAGCCGGCCGCGAGAAGGAGACGGTTGCGGTCCCGCAACGGCACGTCCAGCTGGGCCGCGAGCCGCAGGACCATGGCCGCGCTCGGGTTGGACCTGCCGGTCTCGACCAGGCTCACGTGACGGGCGGAGACGTCGGCCGCGATCGCGAGGTCGAGCTGGCTGACCCGGCGGCGCTGCCGCCACTCCCGCAACAGCTCTCCGACGGTGGGCACGATCGCGACACTAACTCGCCTGCGGCACGGGCGCCATGAAGTCGGATTTCATCGACAGCCCTCATCGCGGCGGAGACGATGCCACCATGACGACGAACACGACGACGGACAACAAGGCCATCGTCCAGCGCGCGCTGGCGCAGCTGGTCACGACCGGCGACGTCGACGCCCTCGCCCCGGCGCTCGGCGACGACTTCGTCCACCACAGGCCGGGCTCGCCCCCGTCGACCAAGGCCGAGTGGCTCGCTGCGGTACGCGCCGCGTGGCCGCGCCTGGCGGGGATGCAGCTCGAGGTCGACCACGTGCTCGCGGAGGGTGATCACGTCGTGATGCACTCTCGTCGCCGGCTTCCCGACGACGGGCCGGAGATCGCGGTCGTCGACGTCTGGCGGCTGGACGACGGGCTGATCGCGGAGGCATGGGAGACGATCGAACCAGCAGCCGAGGCAGCCGTTCACGACGCGTGGTGGGAGCTGCCCGGCCGCATCGACCGGGACTGAGCGACGGGTCGGCCCGGACGGGCCGTCCCCGTCATCGCCGCACGGGCGGTCAGGCCGCGAGGTCCTGGCCGCTCATGCGGTGGATCGACGCCATGACCTCGTCCGTGAGCTCGCGACGAGCCTGCGCGGGCTTGGTGCCCGCCGTGATCTGCCGCTGCGGGTCGATGGGCTTGCCGAAGTGGACCTCGACGCGGTGCAGGCGCGGGATCCGCGTGCCGATCGGCTGCACCTTGTCCGTGCCGCGCACCGCGACCGGCACGACGGGCGCGTGCCCCGCGAGCGCGAGCCACGCGACGCCCGTACGGCCCTGGTGCAGCTTGCCGTCGCGCGAGCGTGTGCCCTCGGGGTAGATGCCGAACGCGCCACCGCGCTGGAGCACCTCGAGCGCGTCCTCGAGCGAGCGCTGCCCGGCGCGGGGGTCGTCGCGCTGCACGGGGATCATGCCGATCGTCGTGAAGAACCACCGCGAGAGGCGGCCCTTGAGCCCGCGGCCCTCGAAGTACTCGGCCTTGGCCAGGAACGTCACGTGTCGCGGAGCGACGATCGGGATGAGGAGCGAGTCGATGAACGACAGGTGGTTGCTCGCGAGGATCACCGCGCCGTTGCGGGGGATGTTGTTGCGTCCCGTCACCTGCGGCCGCAGCAGCACGTAGGCGAGCAGCGACAGGATGAGCCTGAGGACGCGATAGGTCATCCGTTCATTGTGCACCGTCGCCGGCGCACGCCCGTGCACGCCGACGCCCCGGACGGGTGGGATAAGGTCGCGGGCAGCCGACACCCAGGAGCCCCGCATGCGCCTCGGAATCCCGAGCCCCGACCTCTCCTGGGCTTCCGTGAGCCTGGGCCCGCTGACCCTCCACGTCTACGCGCTGTGCCTCCTCGCGGGGATCGTCGGCGCCGTCTGGCTCACGTCACGACGCCTCACCGCGCGCGGCGGCCACCCGGGCGCCGTCGTCGACATCGCGATGTGGGCGGTGCCCTTCGGGATCGTGGGCGCCCGGATCTACCACGTGCTCACGCACTACGGCGACTACTTCGGCGCCGGCCAGGACCCGTTGCGCGTGCTGTACGTCTGGGAGGGCGGCATCGCGATCCTGGGGTCGCTCCTGGGTGGGGCGGTGGGTGCCTACATCGGGTGCCGGCGCTCCGGCATCCGGTTCTGGTCGTTCGCCGACGCGCTCGCCCCCGCGATGCTCCTGGCGCAGGCGGTCGGCCGCCTCGGCAACTGGTTCAACAACGAGCTGTTCGGCGCGCCCACCACGCTGCCGTGGGGCCTCGAGATCCCGGCGGACAACCCTGCCTTCCCGGACGGGCTGCCCGCGGACACGCTGTTCCACCCGCTGTTCCTGTACGAGATGCTGTGGAACGCCCTGGGGATCGCGGTGATCCTCCTGCTCGAGAGGCGCTTCGCGCTGCGGTGGGGCCGGGCGTTCGGCGTCTACCTCGTCTGGTACGGGTCCGCCCGGGTGTGGCTCGAGGCGCTGCGGATCGACCCCACGAGCGTCACCCCGCTCGGCCTGCCCGCGAACATCTGGGGCGCGCTGCTCGCCGTGGCGGTGGGCGTCGCGATCATCGTCGTCCGCGGCCGTCAGCACCCCGAGCCCGAGGCGTCCGTGTACCTCCCCGGGCGCGAGCCGGCGGTGCCGGTCGACGCGACGGCGGGGGCGAAGGACGACGTGCCGGCTGCCACGCCCGGCGACGACCGCTCGGCCCCAGGGCGGGCTTCGGCCCCTCCGGGCGGCTAGCGCCGACGCCCTCGACGGTTCAGAGGCCGCCGAGCGTCGCCAGGATCAGCGGCAGGGTGATGCTGAATCCGTCTGGGTGTGCGCGGCGCTGCTGGAGGCTGAAGCCGCCGTCCGTGCTGCTGGTCCTCGGCGAGCTCAGCTCAGCACCTTCCCCAGGCGCCGTGCGCCTTCTCCGATCTCCTCGATGGTGTGGGTGACGAACGACAGCCGCATGGTGCGCTCGGCGCCGGGTGCTTCGACGTGGAAGGGCGCGCCCGGCACGTAGGCCACGTCGTGTTCAACGGCGCGCGCATGGAGTGCGAGGGTGTCGTAGCCCTCGGGTAGGCATGCCCAGACGTCCACGCTGCGCAGGGCTGGTCCCGCCGAGCCGACGTGAGCGGGCCGCGATCAGCGGCCCGGTTCCCTTCGGGTGGACGCCGCTGCGCCACGGCCAGGGCGCCGCTCGGACGAAGGCTCCACGTCCCGACGACGACGCCCCGCGCCTGGGCAGGTGACCTGCCCAGGCACGGGTCGGGCGGGCACGACGCTGTGCCGCGACCGGTCCCGAGCCGTTACGGCTTCGTGGTCTTCGGGGCGGGAGCCAGGTCCCCGGGTACCTGCGAGACGGCCGACGGCGGCCGGCCGGGCTGCGCGCCGTCGTCGGGTCGCACGGCGCTCTCGGCCCGTGCGGTGCCGTCGTCGGGTCGTGCGGTGCCGTCCTGGGGTCGCGCGCCTGCCAGCGGGTCGTCGCCGGCGGGCTGTGGCGCGCCGTCGGCCCCGCGGTCGGCGTCCGCGACCGGTCGGCGCGTCGACCCGTTGAGCACGCCGTCGTCCGCGAGGTCGTCGAGGTCCTCGTCGTCGACCGAGCTCGCGCCGCGCTCCGCACCCTCGGCGAACACCGACGGGTCCGGTGGCGTACCGGCCTTGATGTGGTTGAACAGGATGTTGAGCAGGATCGCCATGATCGCCGCCGAGCTGATGCCCGAGTGGAAGATGATGCCGAACCACGTGGGGAACTGGTCGTAGAAATCCGGCTTGGCGATGGGGATCATGCCGAACGAGATCGACGCCGCGACGATGATGAGGTTCATCGAGTTGGAGTAGTCGACCTTGGCCAGCGTGCGGATGCCCGACGCCGCGACCGAGCCGAACAGGACGACGCCCGCGCCACCGAGGACCGGCGTCGGGACGGCGGCCACGACGCGGCCCAGGACTGGCAGCAGACCGAGGATCACGAGGATGGCACCGCCCGCGGCGACGACGAATCGAGACTTCACGCCCGTGATGGCGACGAGCCCGACGTTCTGCGCGAACGCCGACTGCGTGAAGGAGCCGAAGAACGGCGAGACGACCGACGAGGCCATGTCGGCGCGCAGGCCGTTCGCGATGCGCTTGCGGTCGACCTTGGTGTCGACGATCTCGCCCACCGCGATGATGTCCGCCGTCGTCTCGGTGAGGGTCACGAGGATGACGATGAGCATGGAGACGATCGCGGCGATCTCGAACGTCGGGGCGCCGAAGCCGAGGAACGACGGGAACGCGGCGACACGACCCTCGCCCACGCCCGAGAAGTCGGCCATGCCGAGCGCGAGCGCGACGAGCGTGCCGATCACGATCGCGAGGAGGATCGAGAGGCGCGAGATCGTGCCGCTGCCCACCTTCGACAGCAGGATGACGATCGCGAACGTCAGCGCCGCGAGCCCGATGTTGCTCACCGACCCGTAGTCGGTGGCCTCGGCGTTGCCGCCCATCGCCCAGTTCGCGGCGACGGGCATGAGGGTGAGCCCGATCGTCGTGATGACGACGCCCGTGACCACGGGCGGGAAGAACCGGATGATCTGCGCGAAGAACGGCGTGATGAGCAGCCCGACCGCGGACGCCACGATCACCGCGCCCAGCACCCCCGGGATCCCGCCCCCGCCGTTGACGATCGCGACCATCGTCGACACGCCCGCGAACGACACGCCCTGCACCAGCGGCAGCTGCGACCCGAAGAACGGGATGCCGACCGTCTGCAGGATCGTCGCGAGGCCGCCCATGAACAGCGACGCCGCGACGAGCGTCCCGATCTCGGCCCCCGTCAGTCCGGCGGCAGACCCCACGATGAGCGGCGGGGCGATGATGCCGCCGTACATCGTGAGCACGTGCTGGAACCCGTACCCGAACGTCGCCCCGAGGGGCAGCCGCTCGTCCTCGGGGCGAACCGGACGACGTTCGGCGTCGTCCGTGACCCTCGTGGCTCGCGCGTTCATAGCGGACCTCCTCGTCAGCTATCGTTCCGCTCAGCGGAAAAGTACTTCCACCATTCGAAGCCCTAATGTGACGTGTGTCAAGTCCGTCGGGGCAACTCACGCGTGGCCAGCGCCGACGCTCTGGATCGCCTCCCGAGTTGTCAGCGTCTCGACGACGTATGGCGCGCCCAGGCGCTGACAACTCCCCGGCGCGACACGTTGTCAGCGTCTCGACGACGTATGGCGCGCCCAGGCGCTGACAACTCCCCGGCGCCGCGGGCTCAGCCCGTCACGAGGCGGCGGGCGGCCGCGGAGTGCTCGGCGGCGAGGGCGCCGAGGTCGAGGTCCGGGATCGCGCCGTCGACGACGCGCCACTCGCCGCCCACCATGACCCGGTCCGCGCGGTCCGCGCCGCACAGGAGGAGCGCGGCGACCGGGTCGTGGGAGCCGGAGAAGCGGAGCTCGTCGAGGCGCCACAGCGCGAGGTCGGCCTGCTTGCCGACGGCGAGCACGCCGACGTCGTCGCGGCCCAGGACGCGCGCGGAACCGCGCGTGCCCCAGCCGAGCGCGCGCGTCACGGGGATGTCGGCGCCGTACTTGAGGCGCTGCAGGTAGAGCGCCTGGCGGGCCTCGAGGATCATCGTCGAGGCGTCGTTCGACGCGGACCCGTCGACGCCGAGGCCGACGGGCGCACCCGCGTCCTCGAGCTCCACGGCCCGGGCGATGCCGGACGCGAGGCGCATGTTCGACGTCGGGCAGTGCGCGACGCCGGTCCCCGCGGCCCCGAGGCGGCGCACCTCGTCGTCGTCGAAGTGGATGCCGTGGCCGAGCCACGCGCGGTCCGTGAGCCAGCCGACGGACTCGAGGTAGTCGACGGTCCGCAGCCCGAAGCGCTCGCGGCAGAAGTCCTCCTCGTCGATGGTCTCGGCGAGGTGGGTGTGGAGGCGGACGTCGAGGGCCTCCGCGAGCGCCGCGCTCTCGCGCATCGCCTCGGTCGTCACGGAGAAGGGCGAGCACGGCGCGAGCGCGATCTGGACCCGCGCTCCGGCACCGCGTTCGTGGTAGGTCTCCACGAGCCGGCGCGAGTCCTCGAGGATCACGTCGAGGCTCTGCACGACCGACTGGGGCGGCAGGCCGCCGTCGTCCTGGCCGAGGGTCATGGACCCGCGCGTGAGCGTCGCGCGCATCCCGAGCCGCTTCACGGCGCCGACCTGGATGTCGATCGCGTCGTCGAGGCCGGCGGGGAACACGTAGTGGTGGTCGGCCGCCGTCGTGCAGCCAGAGAGCAGCAGCTCGGCGAGCGCGACGGTCGTCGCGAGCTCGTGGTCGCGCGGCGTGAGGCGCGCCCACACCGGGTAGAGGCGCTGCAGCCACGGGAAGAGCGGGGCGTCGGCGACCGGCCCCCAGGCGCGCGTGAGCGTCTGGTAGAAGTGGTGGTGCGTGTTGATCAGCCCCGGCGTGAGCACGTGCTGCGACGCGTCGAACGTCTCGTCGACGGGCGTCGTCGGCTGCGCGCCCGCGGCGACCACCTCGGCGATCACCCCGTCCTCGACGACGACCCCACCGCCCGCGTCGGGCGCGTCCTGGGCGTCGTCGGCGGTGAAGACGCCGAGCGGGTTGCGGATCCACGTCCTGGTCATGGTGCCTCCTGGTGGCTCGTGCGTCACCGAGCGCCTCGGCGCCACAGTGCGCCGGCTCAGTGGTCCTGTCTGCCGATCCAGGTGCCGCGAGAACCACGGCTGCGGCGACCGTAGGCCGGGGCGGGACGGACCGTCAACCGGTGCGTGCGCCGTCGGCACGACCTCGCACGCACCGGGCGAGGTGCGCCGGGGCCGCCGCCGCGCGCCGGTGCGCCGCCTGCGGCATGCTGAGTCCCGCCGTCCGCCGACCACCCGGGGAGCACGCCCGTGAACGTCTACGCCCCGCTCGTCCCGGTGTTCGTCGTCGCTCTGCTCGCGCCGTTGCTCGCGGGGCTGATGCCCGCGCGCTCGCGTCTGCCCCAGGTCGTGCTCCTGCTCCTCGGTGGCGTGCTCATCGGTCCGGCGCTGCTCGACCTCGCGGACCCCGCCGACGTCACCCTCCTGTCCGACCTCGGGATGGGCTTCCTCTTCCTGCTCGCGGGCTACGAGCTGGAGCCGAGCGTCCTGCGCGAGCGCAGCGGGCGCCGCGCGGGGGCGGCGTGGCTGACGTCCCTCGTCGTCGGCGCGGTCGTCGTCGTGGCGCTCGTCGAGCGCGACTCGGTGCACACCGTCGCCGCGGGTGCGATCGCGCTCACCACGACCGCGCTCGGCATCGTGCTGCCCATCCTGCGCGACAGCGGTCAGCTGGGCTCACGACTGGGCCGCACCGTGCTCGTGGTCGGGGCGGTCGGCGAGCTAGGCCCGATCGTCGCGATGGCCCTCCTCCTCGGGACGCGCGAGACGGGCGTCGCGGCGACGCTGCTCGTGCTGTTCGCCGTGGCCGCCATCGGGCTCTCGGCGCTGCCGAGCCGGTTCCACATCGCCGGCGGCGGCCGGCTCCTGCTCGCGTCCGAGCACGGCACCGGGCAGAGCACGGTGCGGCTGACGGTCCTCCTCCTCGTCGCCCTGCTCTCCGTCGCGGCGGCGATGGGTTTCGACGCGGTGCTCGGGGCGTTCGTCGGAGGCATGGTCCTGCGCCGCTGGGCACCGGGTGACGTCGAGAGCCTCGAGAAGAAGCTCGACATCGTCGCGTGGGGCGTGTTCGTCCCCGTGTTCTTCGTGAGCTCGGGCATGGGGCTCGACGTCGACTCGATCGTCGCGTCGCCGCTCCTCCCGATCCTGTTCCTCGCGCTCATGCTGGTCATCCGCGGCGGACCGGTCCTCCTGTGGTTCCGCCGCGAGCTGCCGCGGACCGAGCGCGTGCAGACCGCGCTCTACTCGGCCACGGCGTTGCCGCTGCTCGTCGCGCTCACCGAGATCGCCGTCGGGGAGGGCGCGATGACCTCGCGCGTCGGGGCGGCGCTCGTCGGGGCGGGCGTGCTGTCCGTGATCGTGCTGCCGATGGTCGCGAGTCGCCTCGGCCCCCGTGACCCCGAGCCGACGGCGGCCCCGGACGCCCAGGGACCCGACGTGCGCTCCGCCGAGTGATGCGTCCGCGCGCGAGTGCTGCGTCCCTGGACGCATCGCTCGCGCACGGACGCATCGCTCGGCTACCGGCGAAGGCTCAGAACGACCACTGCTGGTTCGGGGCGCCGTGGCAGTCCCAGACCACGAAGCGCTGACCCTCGCGGAGCGGGGTGCCGCCCTCGGCGTCGAGGCACTTCCCCGCCTGCGGGTTGCGGAGCGTGCGAGCGCCCGCGTCGTACGACCACCTCTGCGCGCCCGAGCCGTTGCAGGTCCAGAGCTGGACCGCCGTCCCGTTCGCCGTGCCGCCGCCGCTCACGTCGAGGCACTTGCCGAGCGCCCTGATCGTCCCGTCGCTCCCGCGGGTCCACGACTGCGCCGCGTTGCCGTTGCACGGGACGATCTGCACGCGGTTGCCGTCGTGCGTCTGCGCCCAGGGAATGTCGAGGCAGTACCCGTTGGCGATCCGTATCGTGCCGGTCCCGGTGGGCAGCCCGCCGCCCGGGTTCGGCGAGCCGGAGCCGTTGTCGTAGACGCGCACGTAGTCGACCTTCATCTGCTGGGGGAGCTGCGTCGTCCCGTCGGGGTAGCCCGGCCACTGACCCCCGACAGCGACGTTGAGGATGACGAAGAACGGCTGGTCGAACACCCACGCGTTCGCACCCACGCTCGCGCGCGTCACCCGGTGGAACTGCTGCCCGTCCACGAACCACGTGATCTCGCCCGGCTTCCAGTCGACCGCGTACGTGTGGAACGTGTCCGCGAACGCCCAGCCCTGCGGGTGCTGGTACGTGCCCGAGATCGCCGAGCCGCCGGAGTAGCCCGGTCCGTGCACCGTGCCGTGCACGCGGTGCGGCTCGAAACCGACGTTCTCCATGATGTCGATCTCGCCCGACGTCGGCCAGCCCACCCCCGGCAGGTTCCCGCCGAGCATCCAGAACGCCGGCCAGATGCCCTGACCGCGCGGGATCTGGATGCGCGCCTCGACGCGCCCGTACTGCGGCTGGTACTTGCCCTGGGTCGTCAGGCGCGCGGACGTGTACGACCCGTCGGACTCCCGGCGCGCGGTGATGACGAGGTTGCCCTGACCGTCGAGCGCCGAGTTCGCGCGCGACGTCGTGTAGTTCTGCAGCTCGGCGTTGCCCCAGCCGTGCGCGCCGGTCTCGAGGTTCCAGACGCCCGGGTTCGGCGCCGAGCCCGCAGCGCCGTCGAACTCGTCCGACCAAACGACGTCGCCCGGCGCGGCCGACGCCGCGGGCGCGGTCACCACGAGCGCTGCGGCGCTCACCGTGACCACCGTGAGTGCGGCGGCCACGAGCCGGCGCGAGCCCGCTCGGCCCATGGCCGTCCGACGACGGGCCCCGCCTCTTCGTGGGCGAGTGCCCGGCGGGAGGGCGGGCTGGTGGGAAGGTTGACGTGCGAGGTCCATCGATCCTCCAGATCCGGCGGCGGTGCCGCCTGCGTCGCGCCTCGGTGCGTGACGTGCTCACGGCGCGACGGTGGGCCGAGGCGGGGGCCGTCGGTCGACCCTCCGTGCGCGAACCTACGCGCTGGGCCGCCGTCGAGCGAGCGCTCTCTCGGCGTGTCGTGGGATCGCTCCCACCGCGTCGGGCGGTGTCGTGGGCCGGCGCTCCCCTTGCGTGGAGCGCCGACGTTCTCTTGTGTAGCGACTGGGAGGACATCCGTCCTCATGCCGCCACGAAAGGGAGCACGACCATGGGGTACGTCACCGTCGGGCAGGAGAACTCCACCGACGTCGAGCTGTACTACGAGGACCAGGGCGCCGGGCAGCCGGTCGTCCTCATCCACGGCTACCCGCTCGACGGGCACAGCTGGGAGCGCCAGACGCGCGAGCTGCTCGCGGCCGGCTACCGCGTCATCGCCTACGACCGCCGCGGGTTCGGCGCGTCCAGCAAGGTCGGCAGCGGCTACGACTACGACACGTTCGCCGCAGACCTGAACACCGTCCTCGAGACGCTCGACCTGCGCGACGTCGTCCTCGTCGGCTTCTCGATGGGCACCGGCGAGCTCGCCCGGTACGTGAAGAACCACGGGCACGAGCGCGTCGCGAAGCTCGCGTTCCTCGCGTCGCTCCAGCCGTTCCTCGTCCAGCGCGGCGACAACCCCGAGGGCGTGCCGCAGTCCGTGTTCGACGGCATCGCCGACGCCGCGCGCCAGGACCGGTTCGCGTGGTTCACGCAGTTCTTCAAGAACTTCTACGACCTCGACGAGAACCTCGGCTCGCGCATCAGCGAGGAGGCCGTCCGGGCGAGCTGGCTCACCGCCGTCGGCGCGGCGCCCGTCGCGGCGTACGCCGTCGTGCCGACGTGGATCGAGGACTTCCGCGCCGACGTCGAGGCGGTCCGGGCGTCCGGGAAGCCGACGCTCATCCTGCACGGGACGCAGGACGCCATCCTCCCGATCGACGCGACGGGCCGCCGCTTCCGCACGCTCCTGCCCGACGCCGAGTACGTCGAGGTCGACGGCGCGCCCCACGGTCTCCTGTGGACGCACGCCGCCGAGGTCAACGCGGCGCTGCTCGGGTTCGTCAGGCGCTGAGCGGCTCTCAGGGGGCGGTCACCAGGTAGTCGTCGGCGTCGTCGTCCCACGCGAGGTCGACGGCGCCGGCGGCCTGCGCCGCCTTGCAGAACTGGAGGAAGCCGCGGTACCCGAGCGCCTTCTCGCTGAACTCGGGCCGCTTCTTGCGGATCGCGTTCTTCAGGCCGGACAGGGCCGCCGAGCCGCCCTCCTCCTGCACGACCGAGCGCAGGAGCGCGAAGGTCTGGTCGGTGCCGCCCTGCGCGGGCAGCGAGACCTCGGGGTCGCCGGTCGCCGGCCCCGGAGCCAGCTCGACGAAGCCGCGGTCCGCGAGGAACCGCAGGAACTCGCCGAACGTCCGGAACCCGTAGTCCGCCTCGCTGAACGTCGGGTCCTTGCGCAGCAGCGTCCGCTTGAGCACCGAGGCGGTGACCGCGCCGCTCGTGGACGCCTCCAGGTCCGCGAGGGTCTGCGCGACGCGCACCTCCATCGGGACGTCCTCGCCCGCGGGCGCGTCGTCGTCGACGTCGTCCGCCGGCTCGGCGGCCGCCCCCGTGGCCGTGACCGTGGCGCCCGACGGCGTCCCCGCCCCGGCGAGCGGGGTCTCCTCGCCGTCGACCTCGTCCGCACGCGTCGTCACGGGCTCGCCGCGACGCGCGGCCCGGCCGACCGCCTCGCCGAGCTCCGCGAGCGCCGCCCCGGGGGTGTCGGCCGCGGGCTCCGCGATCTCGGTCGCCGCGCCGGTCGCGTCCGCCGTCTCGGTCGACTTCCGCCGCGTCGTCGCGCGGCCTCCGCGGCGCGCCTTGCCACCGTTCCCGGTGCCGGTCGCCGCGGCCTTGTCGGCACCGGCGCGCGACCGCACGCTGCGCGGTGCCGGCTCGTCGGGGACGTCGACACCCTCGAGGCGGTCGTAGAAGAGGAACTCGTCGCACGCGGGCGGCAGGAGGCGCGACGTCGACTTCTCGACCCCCACCCCGATGACCCGCTTGTTGAGCTCGCGGAGCTTGTGGACGAGCGGAGAGAAGTCGCTGTCGCCCGTGCACATGACGAACGTCGAGATGTAGTCGCGCTCGAACGCCATCTCGATCGCGTCGACGACCATCTTGATGTCGGCCGCGTTCTTGCGCGACGCGCCCATGCGCTGCGGCATCTCGATGAGCTCGACCTGGTGGCGGGTCAGCGAGCGCCGGTCCTCGTCGAAGTACGACCAGTCCGCGTAGGCCCGCCGGACGACGACGCGGCCGCGCACCGCGAGGGCGTCGGCGATCGGCCCGAAGTCGAACGTCATGCCGCCCAGGTGCTCGCGCGCGCCGAGCGCGAGGTTCTCGTAGTCGATGAAGACGGCCAGGCGTTCCTCGGTGTCCATGCCCTGAGCCTAGGGGGCCGGGGTGCCCGCTGCCTCGCCGGCCCCCTCCGCGCGGTCCGGTTCGTCCCCCGGCGCCTCCGCACCGGAGCCCGACCGCCCGGCGTGCCGGACGGCGTCGCGCACGATCACCGTGAGCGGCGCGGAGAGCATGGCCCCCAGCAGGCCGGCGAGCCCGGCGCCGACGATCGTCGAGGCGAGGTTGGCGATCGGGTGCAGCCGCAGGCGGTCGCTCGAGAGCTTGGTGAGCACGATGGTCTGCACGACGCTCTGTACGAGCAGCACGACGGCGAGCAGCCCCAGAGCCGTCCCCGGGCCCTGCGCGCCGAGCGCGATGAGGACGGCGAACGCGCCGGAGAAGATCGCGCCGATGTAGGGGATGTACGACGTCACGAAGGTCACGAGCGCGATCGACGCCGCGAGCGGGACGTCGAGCACGAGCGCCGCGACGCCGATGAGCACGGCCGTCAGCGCGCTCGAGGCGGTGAGCGCGCCGAAGTACCGGGCGAGCGTCGTCGTCGCCTCCTCGACGACCACCCCGCCCGCCGTGCGCCCGATGCGCGTGCGCCGCGCGACGCCGCTCGCGATCGCGGGCCAGTCGGCCAGCACGTAGAACAGGAAGAACACCGCGACGAGCGTCCCGACGACGAACGCGGCGAGGCTCGAGAACACGCTCCCGAACAGGCCCGCGATACCGCCGAGCGCGTCGGAGGTGCCGCCCGCCACCTGCTCGGGCGAGAGCTGGAGCGCGGCCAGGTCGAGGTCCACGCGCGCCTCGACCTCGGCGAGACCGGTCGAGACCCGCTCGGCGATCTCCTCCGACTGGTCCAGGACGCCGACGACCGTCACCCACACGGCGACGACGAGCACCGCCGCGAGCGCGAGCAGCACCCCTGCCGCTCCGACGCCGCGCGGGACGCCGGCCCGCTGCGCCCGGTCGACGACGGGGTGGAGCAGGACGCCGAGGACGGCCGCGACCGCGAGCGGCACGACGAGACCCGAGAGCGTCGCGAACGCGACGTAGGCGATCGCGGCGACCACGACGATCCCGACCATCGCCCAGGCCCGCCGACCCGCGAGCACGATCCGGTCGTCATCGGGTGCGGCCACGGGCGCTCCTCCTCGCAGGTCCCGGGCTGCCCCGGCTGGTCGTCCTCGCATCATCGCGCCCACCCACGCGAGGCGCGCGTCGACCGACGCTCCGCCCGCCCGGCTCAGACGCACGGCCGGATCGTGCCGAACCCCGGGTTGTGGGCCACCTGGGCGCCGAGACGACCGGTAACCCCAGGTTCGGCACCGTGCGGCGGGCGATGAGTCCGGCCCGCGACGGCGGTCCACCCCAGCGGCGGCCCGTCCGTCGAGCCCGACACACCGCACCCGAGGGAGCAACGATGACCGAGCACGTCACCACCAGCAGGGGCGACACCGTCGCCTACGACCGCCACGGCGAGGGACCGGGCCTCGTGTTCGTCGCGGGGGCCGGACCGTTCCGCGCGATCGACCCGGTGACGACCGGGACGGCAGAGCGCGTCGCGGAGCACGGCGTGACGACCGTCGTCTTCGACCGCCTGGGGCGCGGGGAGAGCACGGCCGACGGCGTCCTCGACCTCGAGCGCGAGCTGTCCGCCGTCGCCGCGGCGATCGCCGTCGCGGACGGCGGGACGGGGCGCGGCGCGGTGCTGTGCGGGCACTCGTCTGGGTGCTCGATCGCGCTCGCCGCCGCGCACGCGGGCCTCCCGGTCACCGGTCTCGTGCTGTGGGAGGCGCCGCTCGGCGACGACGCCGCGGCGACCAAGGAGTGGATCGACGAGTTCGTGCGCCGGCTCGACGCAGAGGACTACGTCGGCGCCACCGAGCAGTACATGAAGGACATGCCGCCCGAGTGGCTCGACGGCATGCGGCAGTCCCCCGACTTCGAGCAGCTCGCGCGCGGGGCGCGCAGCCAGCGCGCGGACGGGGAGTCGCTCGTGTGGGCCACGGCCGCGATCGAGGACGGCACGCTCGCGAGCGTCGACGTCCCCGTGCTCGCGGTGTACGGCACGACGACGTTCCCCGAGATGGTCTCGTCCGCCCACAAGGTCGCCGCCGCGGCGTCCGACGGCACGGTGCGCGCCGTCGCGGGCGCGTTCCACTCCTGGGAGCCGCCGGCGATGGCAGACGAGCTGGTCCGCTTCGTGCGCGCGACGTCCGCGGGCTGAGCCCGACCCGGCGCGCGCCGGCCCGGCCCCGCGCGCGCCCGGTGCCGAACCCGGGGTTACGGGCCGATCGGACGCTGAATCGACCGGTATCCCCGGGTTCGGCGGCGCGGGGCTGTCGGTCGGTCCGCGCACGGCGGAGGTGAGGTGTACGCCCGCGGCGACTATGTGTACGATCGTACGCATGACTGCTCCGACCGCGTCGCGCCCCGCGCTCGTCGACCGTCGCGCCCGCACCGCGGTCGCGCTCCTGTTCCTCACGAACGGCGCGCTGTTCGCGAACCTCATCCCGCGCTACCCCGAGATCAAGGACGCCCTGGAGCTCTCCAACGCGACCTACGGTCTCGCCGTCGCCGCCTTCCCCGCGGGCGCGATCACCGCGGGCCTCGCGGCGGCGCCGCTCCTTCGGCGGTTCGGCTCGGCGCCGGTCGCCGTGGCGGGCACGATCCTCACCGGCGTCGGCGTCCTGCTCGCGGGCGTCTCGCCGTCGCTCGCGGTGCTCGTGACGGCACTGTTCCTCGCGGGTGCGATGGACTCGATCACCGACGTCGCGCAGAACGCGCACGGCCTGCGGGTCCAGCGCCGCTACGGGCGCTCGATCATCAACTCCTTCCACGCCGTCTGGTCGATCGGCGCCGTCCTCGGCGGCCTGATGGCCGCGGCCGCGATCGCGCTCGACCTGCCGCTCGGCGTGCACCTCGCCATCACCGGGGTGCTGTTCTCCGCCGTCGCGCTGTTCGCCCGGCGCTGGTGCCTGACCGGCCTGGACCTCGCGCCCGACGACGAGCCCGCGGACGCCGCGGGGACCGGTACCTCCGGCGTCGGGCCGGCCGTCGCACGCGTCACCGGGCGCACCGTGCTGCTGCTCGGCGCGCTCGTGCTCATCGCGATCGCCGGCACGCTGGTCGAGGACGCCGGGAACACGTGGGCCGCGATCTACCTGTCCGAGTCGCTCGGCGCGGTCGCGGAGCTCGCGGCGTTCGGGTTCGTCGCGCTCGTCGGGGCGCAGTTCGTGGGGCGCCTGGTCGGGGACCGCATGGTCGACCGCTTCGGCCAGCGCGCCGTCGCGCGTGCCGGCGGCCTGCTGATCGCCGTCGGCGTCGGCCTCGCGCTCGCGCTGCCGAGCGTCCCCGGCACCATCGCCGGCTTCGCCGCGGCCGGGTTCGGCACCGCGACGCTCGTGCCCGCCGCGATGCAGCAGGCCGACGAGGTCCCCGGACTGCGGCCGGGCACCGGCCTGACCCTCGTGTCGTGGCTCATGCGCCTCGGGTTCCTCGCGTCGCCGCCGCTCGTCGGGCTGGTCGCCGACGCGACCAGCCTCCGCGCGGGCCTGCTCGTGCTGCCGCTCGCGGGCGTCCTCGTCGTGATCCTCGCGGGCGTGCTCGCCCCGCGCCGTGCCCCCGCGACCGGGGCTCCCGCCGACCCCGGTACCGTCGGTCCGGCGCCCGACGCGCACCGCACGCCCGAGCCCGAGGAGGCCTCCGCATGACCACCGACTATTTCGCCGGCGACGACCGCACCAGCTACGAGCGCATGGCCGCGGGCGACCTCTACGTCGCCGACGACCCGGCCATCACCGCCGGTGTCCAGCGCGGGATGCGCCTCGTCGACGCGTTCCACCGGGCGGTGCTCGACGGCGACGGCGACGACACGCGCGCTCGCGGGATCCTCACCGACCTGCTGGGATCGCTCGGCGAGGACGCCTGGGTCAAGCCGCCGTTGGCCGTGGACTTCGGCAGCAACGTGCATCTCGGTGCCCGCACGTTCGTCAACTCCGGCCTCACCGCGCTCGACGTCGCGGCGGTCACGATCGGCGACGACTGCCTGATCGGTCCGAACGTCCAGCTCCTCACCCCGACCCACCCCGTCGACCCGCAGCCCCGGCGCGACAAGCTCGAGGCCGCCGAACCCATCACCCTCGGCGACAACGTGTGGCTGGGCGGCGGCGTGATCGTGTGCCCCGGCGTGACCATCGGCGACAACACCGTGGTGGGCGCGGGCGCCGTCGTGACGCGCGACCTGCCGGCGAACGTCGTGGCCGTCGGCAACCCGGCGCGCGTGATCCGCGAGAACATCTGAGCCGTGGCCGCACCCGCGTCCCCACGCTCACCCCGCCCGCGGCGCCACGACCCCGACCGGCACGACCGCATCGTCGCCGCCTGCCTCGACGTGATCGCCGAGCACGGTGTCGCGGGCACGTCGCACCGGCGGGTCGCCGCCGCGGCGGACGTCCCGCTCGGCTCGATGACGTACCACTTCGCGGGGATGGACGAGCTGCTGCGTGAGGCGTTCGGGCGGTTCACGCGGGACGCCGCCGCCCAGTTCGAGCGCCGCATGCACGACGCGCGCACCCCTGAGGAAGCCGTCCAGGCGGTGACGACGCTCATCACGCACGACGTGTTCTCGACCCAGCGCGACCTGGTGCTCTCGCACGAGCTCTACACCCTCGCGGCGCGCGACCCGGCGTACCGGACCCTGACGAACGCCTGGATGCGCCGCAGCCGGGCCGCGCTCGGCCGGCACTTCGACCCGGCGACGTGCCGCGTGCTCGACGCGTTCGTCGAGGGCATGACCATCCACCGCGCGCTCGACACCGAGCCGCACGACGACGTCGACATCCTCGACGCCGTGCGGCGGATCACCGGAGTCGCCGCACCCTAGATGGTGCGGGTCATGACGTCGGCGACGCGAGGCGCCTGCCGGTCGCGTCGACCCTCACACCGGGTCGACCACACTCAGGCCGAGGTGCTCGGCGACAGCCTTCATGGTGGTGTCATGGCTCGCGACGGTCACCGGCTCGCCGATGAGCAGCGCGGTGGCCAGATGGAGGGCATCGAGCGTCTTGACGTGCCGTTCGATGGACTCGGCGACGGTGTGCGTCTGCGGGGTGATCTCGATGATGCCGACGCGGTCCAGGAGCGGCGCCCCGTCGGCTGGCGGGCGACCGTCGCGACGGAGCACACGGACCACCTCGGTGCGCAGCAGTCGAGACGAGACCACCGTGGCACCGGGGTCGTCGAGCCACGCCTGGAGGCGTGGGCGCTCAGGGACGTCGAGGATCGTGCGTAACGCGACGGAGGAGTCGAGGTAGACGATCGGCACCTCAGTGCTCGCCCTTCATCTCGTCCAGCAGCGCGTCGACCTGCGACCGGGTGTACCGGGGACCGCCGGGGCGTTCGGGCCACGGCGCGGGAGATGCTGCGGGGGGCGTGTACCGACCCTCACGCTCGAGGCGCGCCAGACCCGCCTCGGTGACATTGAACTCGGTCACCCTCCACCGCGGCTCCCCGCGCTCGGTCACCACGACGTCGTCGACGCCCGTGACCTGGTCGAGCACCTGGGCGGTGTGCTGGTTGAGCTCACGCTTGGTGACCGTCTGCATGGGGACAGCGTAGTACGTCTGTCTGACATTGCACGTCCCCGACCAGGCACGACCTCTCAGTACCCCGGCGAGCTTCGTCGACGGCGCGAGCGCTGGACCAGGGCGATCCCGAGGCCGACGAACGCGACGGCCAGGGCCAGCGCACCGACGAGGTCGCCGCCGGTCCGCGGCAGGTCGCCGTCGGGCGCAGGGGGTACGGGGCTCGGTCCCGGGGGCACGGGGCTCGGGGCCGGGTCCGGCGTCGGCTCGACCGGGTGGACCGTGCACGTCGGGTCGCCGTCGTCGCACTGCGCCGGCGGAGCCTCGCCCGAGACCACCACGAAGTTCCCCAGCGAGTCGTCCCCGCGCTCTCCGTCCGGCAGGACGGTCACCGCGTACGAGACCGTCACCGACTCACCCGGGTCCACCGAACCCGTCACGACGATCGTGTCCCCGGTCACGGCCACGTCGAGCGCGCCCTGCGGCTCGACGACGAGGGAGCCCTCGACCGGCGTCGCGTCGTCCAGCACCCCGGACAGGTCGTCCGTGTGGTCGACGGCCACCGTGGCCTGGCCGACGTTCTCGAACGTCAGGGTGTAGGCGACGGTGTCCCCCGCCGAGACGGTCGCGCCGTCGGCCGGGTCCGCGGACTTCACGACCTGGAGCTCGGGGATGGGCGTGACCGTGCACGCGGGGTCGCCGTCGACGCACTCCTCCGGCGGGTCCTCGCCCGGTACGACGAGGAAGTTCGCCGCGAGGTCGTCGCCGCGCTCGCCGTCGGGCGAGACGGTGACGGTGTACGTGACCGTCGCGGTCGCGCCCGGCGGGAGCGTGCCGCCGATCGCGAAGCGGTCGTCCACGACGTCTCCGACCGTGACGGACGCGGTGTCCGACGTCGGGCCGGAGGTGAGCTCGGCGTCGTCCAGCACGCCCGCGAGGTCGTCCTCGCGCGCGACGTCCGCGGTCGCCTCGCCCGTGCTCGTGATCGTGATCGTGTACGTCAGGACGGTCCCGGCCGCGACCGGGTCCGTCGACGCCTCGACCGCCTTCGCGTACTCCACGGCGGCCACCGGGCTCAGGGTGCAGTCGGGCTCGTCCAGGTCGACCGGATCGCAGTCCGGTCCCGGAGGCGGGTCGTCGTCCGGGCCGATCAGGAAGTTCGCGGCCAGGTCGTCGCCGCGCTCGCCGTCGGGCAGGACCGTGACCTCGAACGTGACCGTGTACTCCTCGCCCGCCGGGACCGTCCCGGTCACGGCGATCTGCGACCCGACGAGGACGGCGTCGAGGTCTCCCTCACCCGGGGCCGGGCCGGCCGTGACCTCCGCGTCGTCCAGCAGCTGGGAGAGGTCGTCGACCGCGTCGACCGTCGCGTCGGCCTCGCCGTCGTTGCGGAAGTGCAGCGTGTAGGTCAGCGTCGATCCGGCCACGACCGGGTCGTCCGACGCCGAGACCTCCTTCCACGACGCCAGGTCCGCCGCGGGGACCTGGGTGCCGCTGCACGCGTCGGCCGCGTCGGCCGCGTCGTCGACCGGGACGCACGCCTCGTTGACCAGGTTCGCGTCCCCGGCGCCCGTGTACGTCACCGAGTACGTGATCGTCACGGACTCGCCCGCCGCGAGCGGCCCGGACCACGACAAGGTCGGCTCGGCGTAGACGAGCGCGCCGACGTCGGGGTCCACCGCCGCGTCGTCGTTCCACGTCGCGTCGTCGAGCACGTCCGTCAGGTCGTCCGTGACGCTCGCCGGAGCGGCGTCCGTGAAGTCGCCGGGACCGACGTTCTCGACCACGACCGTGTACGTCACCGTCTCACCGACCGCCGGGATCTCGGTCGGCTCGACCGACTTGTCGACCGTGAGCGCGGGCAGGTCGAGTGCCGCGGGGGCGCACGGCTCGCCCGTCACCGGGTCGAGGCCGGCGTCGGTCGGCGGGTCGCACGCCGGCGGCACCGGCGTCTCCGGGTCGGCGGGCTGCCACGCGACGTTCCGCACGACGCGGTCGCCGCCCGAGGTCAACGTCACCGAGTACGTGAGCGTCACGAACTCCCCTGCGGGCAGCGGCCCGCTCCACGTGAGGAGCGGTTCGGCGTACGACGGCGGGACCACCCGGTCCGAGGACGCGTCGTCGTTGTACGTCCCGTCGTCGAGGACGCCGCTGAGGTCGTCGACCACGACGGCCGGGTCCGCGACCGTGTAGTCGCCGGTCCCCGTGTTCGTCGCTGTCACGGTGTAGGTCACCGTGTCGCCCACGCGGGTGTCCGCGGTCGCATCGGACGTCTTCGTGATCGCCAGGGCGGTCACCGGGTGAACGGTGCACGTCGGGTCGTCCGTCGCGCACTCGTCCGGCGGGTCCGTGCCCGCCGCGACCACGAAGTTCCCGAGCGAGTCGTCCTCGCGCTCACCGTCCGGGAGGACCGTCACGGAGTACGTCACGGTCGCGGTCGCGCCCGGGTCCACCGTGCCGGTGATCGTGAACGCGTCGCCGGTCACCGGGCCCACGACCACGGACGCCGTGTCCGACGTCGGCCCGGAGGTCAGCTCCGCGTCGTCGAGCACGTCGGACAGGTCGTCCGTCTGGTCCACCGTCGCCGGGGCGGTGCCCTCGTTCGCGAAGGTCAGCGTGTAGGTGATCGTGTCGCCCGCGGCCACCGTGCTGCCCGAGGCCGGGTCCGCCGTCTTCGCGACCACGAGCTGCGGCACCGGGTGCACCGTGCACTCCGTCCCGGCGTCCGCACAGTTCGGCTCCGGGTCGTCGCTCGGCGCGAGCACGTTCCCGAGCGAGTTGTTCCCCCGCTCTCCGTCCGGAGCGACCGTCACCGTGTACGTCACGGTCGCGGTCGTGCCCGGGTCGACGGTCCCCGTGACGGTGAACGCGTCGCCCGTGACGCCGCTCGCCACGAGCGACGCCGTGTCGGACGCCGGGTCCGTCGTCAGCTCCGCGTCGTCCAGCACGTCGCCCAGGTCGTCCGTGTAGTCGACCGTCGTCGCCGCCGCGCCGTCGTTGGTGAAGGTCAGCGAGTACGTCACGGTGTCGCCGGGCAGCACCGCCGTCCCCGCCGCGGGGTCGGCGGTCTTCGCCACCACCAGCTCCGGCACGGGGTGCACCGTGCACGTCGGGTCGTCCGCCGCACACTCGGCGGGTGGGTCCGTGCCCGTCGGGATCACGAAGTTCCCCAGCGAGTCGTCCCCGCGCTCGCCGTCGGGCAGCACCGTGACGGTGTAGGAGACGGTCACCGACTCCCCAGGACCGACCGTGCCGGTTGCCGCGACCGACTCGCCGTCCACCACGGCGTCCAGCGCGCCGTCCGGCTCCACGACCACGGAGTCCGCGTCGAGCGTCGCGTCGTCGAGCACTCCGGACAGGTCGTCCACGTGGTCCACCGTCGCGGGGGCCGCGCCGTCGTTGGCGAACGTCACCGTGTACGTCACCGTGTCGCCCGCGACCACCGTCGTGCCCGACGCCGGGTCCGCCGACTTCGACACGACCAGCTCCGGGACCGGGTGGACCGTGCAGCGGACGTCGAGGTCGCTGCAGGACGGGTTCACGGAGCCCGACGGTGCGAGGAGGTTCTCGAGCGAGTCGTCGCCGCGCTCGCCGTCGGGCAGGACCGTCACGGAGTAGGTGACCGTCACCGTCTCGCCCGGGTCGACGGACCCCGTCACCACGACGGAATCCCCGTCCACCGCGGCGTCGAGCGCGCCGTCGGGGTCGACCACGAGGGATCCCTCGTCGAACGTCGCGTCGTCCAGCACACCGGACAGGTCGTCCGTGTGGTCGACGGTCGAGGCCGCCTCTCCGTCGTTGCCGAACGTCAGGGTGTACGTCACGGTGTCGCCTGCCACGACGGTCTCGCCGTCGGCCGGGTCGGACGTCTTGTCGACGAGCAGGTCGGGGAGCGGGACGATCGTACCCGCGCACTGGTCCGCCGTCGTCGAGGCGTCCTCGACCGGGACGCACGCCTCGTTCACGAGCGTGAAGTCCCCGCCGCCCGTGTACGTCACCGAGTACGTCAGCGTCACCGACGCGCCCGCCTCGATCGGGCCGGACCACGTCAGGACCGGCTCGGCGTAGGTGAAGGCACCGACGTCGGGCGTCGCCGTCGCGTCGTCGTTCCACGTCGCGTCGTCGAGCACCTGAGTGAGGTCGTCGGTCACGGTCGCGGGCGCGGTGTCCGTGTAGCTGACGCTGCTCGTGTTCGTCACGACGACGGAGTACGTCACCGTGTCACCCACGGCGGGCTCCTCGGTCGTGTCGACCGACTTCGTCACCGTCAGCGACGGCAGCTCGAGCTCGGCCGGGGCGCACGGCTCGCCCGTGACCGGGTCCGTGCCCTCCTCGGTCGGCGGGTCGCAGGCCGGGGTCACCGGCGCGTCCGGGTCGGCGGGTTCCCACGCGACGTTGCGCACCGCGCGGTCCCCGCCCGCCGTCAGCGTCACCGAGTACGTCAGCGTCACCGACTCCCCCACAGGCAGCGGTCCCGTCCAGGACAGCAGCGGTTCGGTGTACGACGGCGGCCCACCCGTGCTCGCGGTCGCGTCCCCGTTGTACGTGGCGTCGTCGAGGACGCCGGAGAGGTCGTCCAGGAGGACGGCCGGGTTCTCGACCGTGTAGTCGCCCGTCCCTGTGTTCGTCGCCGTCACGGAGTACGTCACCGTGTCGCCGACGCGCGTGTCGGCCGTCGCGTCCGAGGACTTCTCGATCGTCAGCCCCGGCTCGCTGAAGAACTCGACCTCGGCGCAGGCGGGCGGGAGCAGGCCGACGAGGTTGACGACGTTCGCGTCCGGGCAGTTCGTGTACGTCACGGGCGACGGGTCCGCGCCCTGCGGGGTGTCCGACGTGACGTCGACCGTGACGGTGCAGGAGACCTCGCCGGCCGCGAGCACGCCGTCGGACACCGTGATCGTCGAGCCGCCCGCATCCGCCACCGTGGTCGCCTGGCACGTGCCGCCGACGCCGCTCGGGTCCGCGACGACGAGGCCCTCGGGCAGGTCGTCGGTGAACCCCCACCCGGCCTTCTGGGACAGCTCGGACGAGTTGGTCACCGTGAACGTCAGGGTCGACGTCCCGCCGACCGGCACGGAGGCCGGGGAGAAGCTCTTGTCGAGCTGGGGCGTCACGTCGACCAGGCGGATGTTGTCGATCGCGTGGTCGTTGCCCTGGCTGCTCCCCGTCTCGTTGCGCAGCACGAGGCCGACGATCGAGCCCGCGGGCACGATCTGGGACCCGTTGGAGAAGAACGTCCCGGCCCGCACGTAGGTGCCGCCGTCGCCCCAGGAGTCGTCGGGCGGCAGGGTCGGCGAGGTGTAGGACGTGGTGCTCGGGTCGGTGCACGCGGTGATCGGGGCGTCCTGCACCGGGCGCTCGGTCCCGCCGTACGTGAGGTAGAAGCTCAGTCGGGAGTTGTTCTGCCCGCCCAGGTACTCGCACGAGACCTCGGCGACGTCGACCGAGAACGTGAGGAACCGGTTGGACGGCACGCCCCGCACGAACGTTCCGCCCACCGTCTGCAGCTCGATCGAGCCGGGCGCGGGATCGATCAGGTGGGTGTAGGCAGTGAGGGCGCGGTTGGCCTGCGTCCCGGCGTCTGACGCGTTCACCGGGGCCGCGTCCGTCCCGCCCTGGACCCCGGCCGCGACCTGGCCGAGCACATCCGCGAGGCGGCGCGTGTTCTGCTGCGCGTACGAGGCGGAGAAGTCGTCGGGGCATAGCGAGCTCGACACGGTGTAGCTGATGATCGTGCCGTTGCAGTCGACCTGGTCGAGCCACGGGTACTCGGCCGTGTAGGTGACGCCATCGGTGCCGGGGTAGGCCGGCAGCCACTCCGCCGTGCCCGCCGCGCCGTTCTCGAAGGTCTCGAGGAAGACCTCCACCGGTTCGCTCGGCACCCCCGGGTTGCCCGGCGCCGCGAACAACGGTGCCGCGCTCGCCGGCCCTGCGAGCGCCGGTCCAGCGAGCGCCGGCTCCGCGGTCACGAGCGTCCCTGCACCGATCGCGGGTGCTGCCACCAGCACGGCGGCCAGCGTCGTCGCCGTCCCTCTCGTCATTCGCACGCGCAGCTCCTCGTCGCCTGCCCCCGGCTGTCCCGGACGCCGGCCTCCCGCGGGACGGCGTCTCTAGGTGTCCTCTCTACCACCCGCGGGCGTGCGTAGCCCGGTGAGCGCGCGGCGCCGCCCCGTAGGGCGTTTCGAAGGTCGGGGCAGCTGCCAGTCGGTGGTTCGTCGACGATCACACGCGTGGGCGATGGGCTCGAACGATCGCGAACCTCGCGCAGGTGGGCGTGCGTTCCCACGCGCAGCCCCCATCCCGCTTGACCGAGGGGATCGAGATCGGTCGTGGGGGCGGTGGCGGTCTCGACGATCATCAGGTGGTCGTCCCCGCCGACATCGATCACCGCGATCCGAGGATCGGGAGGGGTCGCGGCACGCTCGAAGGCCAGAGCTCCCCCGAGCAGCCCCGTGTAGTACGCCACGAGCCGGTCGAGGTCGGGCGTGGACAAGGTCAGGTGGTTGATTCCGAAGAGATCGGACAGAGAGGTCACCGTAGTCGAGCCCCTGCTGCGCGCGACGCCGCCCGGGCTACGGGAGCTCGAACGGCAGGTCCAGCCCGTCGAGCACATGCCGGCACGAGCAGTCGTCGTCCTGCGGGAGGGCGGCGACGACGTCGTGCAGCACGCCCGTGAGCGCGACGACGTTGCGCGCGAACGCCTCGAGCACCGCCGCGTGGGTCACGGACGTCCCGACGTCGACTCCCGCGTCGGCGTCGGTCACGAGCGCGAGGGTCGTGTAGCAGAGCGCGAGCTCGCGCGCGATCGCCGCCTCGGGCATGCCCGTCATCCCGACGACGCTCCCGCCCTCGGCCGCGTTGCGCCGGGACTCCGCGCGGCTGGAGAACCGCGGCCCCTGGATCACGACGAGCGTGCCGCCGTCGACGGCGGGCAGCGAGCCGGACTGCGCGGCGCGCACCGCGACGGCGCGCCCGCGCGGGCAGTACGGGTCGGCGAACGGGACGTGCACGACCGCGCCGACGTCGTCGTACACGGTGTGCGCGCGGCCCCACGTGCGGTCGACCACCTGGTCCGGCACGACGACGGTCCCCGCCGTGAGCTCGGGCCGGAGCCCGCCGACGGCGGACGCCGACACGACCTGCCGGACGCCCAGCGCCCGCAGCGCCCACAGGTTCGCCCGGTAGTTCACGCGGTGCGGCGGGAACCGGTGGTCGGAGCCGTGCCGCGGGAGGAAGACGACGGGCCGCCCCGCGAACGTCCCGCGGCTCGGCGGGTCGGACGGGTCGCCGAAGGGGGTCGTCACGGGGACGGGCTCGGGGTCGTCGAGCAGCCGGTAGAGCCCGGAGCCGCCGAGGATGCCCACGGGTGCGGTCGTGTCGGTCACGCCCGTCACGCTAGCCCGCCCGCGCCTGACGCCGCCCGGTGACGCCGCCGTTCGACCGAACCGTCAGCAGTTCGTCAGCCGCCCGCCCGATACCCGCCGTGCGGACGCAACGCCTCGACGAGTGACGGGAGATAACCGCTGGTCGGTCCCGCGACTCACAGCGCGACCGCATCCGCGAGCGCCGTCTGCGAGATCGGCTGCTTGAGCAGCTGCGCGGGGAACACGTCGATGTCTTCGCGCCCGAACAAGGCCCGCGTCTCCTCCATGAGGCCGGACGCACGCATCAGGAGGTTCCCGTCCGCAGGATCCATGTCGACCAGGATGTCGATGTCACTGCCCTCCTGCGCGGTGCCGCGAGCGACGGACCCGAACAGTCTCGGACTCGTCGCTGCGTACCTGGTCAAGAGCTCCTCGAACTCGTCGCGGTGCACGTTGATGAGTTCGCGCAGGGCGAGCGTCGCGAGAGACACGGCGGTCTTCGGCATGTCTCCAGCGTACCGAGGCGGCAAGCCGGCAGGTAGAGCGGCACCTACGACGCACCGCTGACCCGCAGGCTCGTACCGGGGCGGTGCACGCATCGCGCGTGCCGAGCCGTCAGGCGACCGTCAGCCGGTCCTGCCCCGAGCAGGGCTGCGCCGGGCGGTGCGGGCGGCGATGCTGGAGTGATGCGCATCCTCGTCACGGGCGGGGCGGGCTTCATCGGGACCGCCGCCGTCCGCACCCTCACCGCGGCCGGTCACGACGTGCTCGTCCTCGACTCGCTGCGACCCGACGTCCACGGCGACCGGCCGGCTCCCGCCCTTCCCGACGGCGTCCCGCTCGTGCGCGCCGACGTCCGCGACGGCGACGCGGTGCGTGCCGCGCTCGAGGGCCGGGACGTCGTCGTGCACCTGGCCGCGAAGGTCGGGCTCGGGGTCGGGATCGACGACGTCGACGACTACGTCTCCTCCAACGACCTCGGGACGGCGGTGCTGCTCCGGGCGGCCGCGGGGAGCGCGCCGCACGTCGTGTACGCGAGCTCGATGGTCGTCTACGGCGAGGGCGCGTACTCGTGCGCCACGCACGGCGCCGTCCACCCGCCGCCCCGCGACCCCGCCGACCTCGACGCCGGGGTCTTCGACCCGCGCTGCCCGGCCTGCGGCGAGGTGCTGACGCCAGGGCTCGTCGACGAGGACGCCGCGCTCGACCCGCGCAACGTGTACGCGGCGACGAAGGCCCACGGCGAACGCCTGCTCGCGGCGTGGACCCGCGCGACCGGCGCGAGCGCGACCGCGCTGCGCTTCCACAACGTCTACGGGCCCGGCATGCCGCGCGACACCCCGTACGCGGGCGTCGTGTCGATCTTCCGGTCCGAGGCGGAGCACGGGCGCGCGCCGCGGGTCTTCGAGGACGGGCGCCAGCGCCGCGACCTCGTGCACGTCGACGACGTCGCGCGCGCCGTCCTCGCGGCGGTCGAGCAGCCGCAGGGCGCGGGGGCCGTCGAGGCGTTCAACGTCGGCTCCGGCACCGTGACCACGGTCGGGGAGGTCGCCCGCCGGGTCGCGGCGCTGCTCGACGCCCCCGAGCCGGTCGTCACCGGGCAGTGGCGCGCGGGCGACGTCCGGCACGTCACGGCGTCGAGCGAGCGCGCGGCGCGCGTGCTGGGCTGGCGGGCGGCGGTGTCCGTGGACGACGGCCTCGCCGGCCTGGTCGAGGAGGGCTGACTGCGCGAGATCGACCCGCACGCCCGAGATCGACCTTCAGTGGGTCGACTTCGCGACGCCCGGGTCGATCTCGGCGTCACCGTGCGTCACCGTGCGTCACCGGGCGTCAGCGCGGGGAGGCGGGGAGCAGCACCTCGACCCGGCAGCCGTCGTCGGACGACGCGACGTCGAGCGTGCCGCCGTGCCGGTCGACGACGCGGTCCACGAACGCGAGCCCCAGACCGTCCGACCCGTCCGCGCCGGCGCCCACCTGGAAGCCCGGCCGGGCCAGGTGCGGCAGCGCCTCGGCGGGGATGCCGCCGCACGTGTCGCGCACGACGACGCGGACCGCTCCGTCGACGTGGCCCGCCTCGACCGTCACGAGCCCGACCGGCGAGCCGGCCCGCGCGAGACCCGCGGTGCCCCCGTCCGATCCGCTCGCGCGCACCGCGTTGGCGACGAGGTTGTCGAGCACCCGCTCGAGCTCGTCGGGATCCCCGGCGACGACGACGCCGTCCTGCGACGCGACCCGCAGCTCCACGCCGACGGACCGCGCGAGCGGGCGCGCGTGCGCGACGACCCGCTCGAGGACGTCCGCCACGTCCACGTCGCGCGCCACCGGGCGCGGCCGCGGCACGTCGTTGCGCGCGAGCTCGGCGAGGTCGTCGATCATGCGCGCCATGCGCTCGGTCGCGGCGACGATCCCGTCGAGCGCGGGCACCGGGTCGGGGAACACGCCGTCCTGCAGGCCCTCGGCGGCCGCCCGGACCCCGGCGAGCGGCGAACGCAGGTCGTGGCTGACGAACGCGACGACCTCGCGGCGCGCGGTCTGCGCCGCGCGCTCGCTCTCGCGCGCGGCGTCGAGGCGACGCCGCGTCTCCTCCAGCTCCGCGACGACGAGCGCCAGCTCGGCGGTCGCCGGGGCACCCCCCGGAGCCGGCCGGCGCAGGGCTCCGGTCTCCGTGCGCGCCGGGTCGCCGGTGCCCGTGCCGTCGGGGTCCGCACCGGCAGCCGGCCCGGCGTCGCCTCCGGCGTCGTCCCCGAGCCGCCGGGCGAGGACGCGGACCCGGCGCACGTCGTCGGCCACCGTGCGCCCGAGGACGACGGCGATCACGACGGCGAGCACCGACGACGCCCCCAGTACCAGCCGGACCACTCCCGCGTCGTGCTCGGAGAGGAACATCGCGGACACGTTGACCGACAGCGCGAGCACGACGGCGGCGAACGGGACGAGCGCGGCGAGGACCAGCGCGAGGACGAGCGAGACCCGCCGCGCCGCGCGCACGGCCCAGGCCCCGAGCAGCCCGACGACCACCGCGCACCCCGCGGTCACGGCGAGCATGAAGCCGACGTCGGTCATCGGTCCCTCCCTCCTGCCGCGGCGGTGCTCCCCACCTGATCGTGCGCGGCCTCGTTCCCCGTCTCGTACGCCGGTCGTGCGAGCGTGTACCCGCTGCCGCGCAGGTTGACGACGAGCGTCGGCTCGCCCGGGTCGTCCTCGAGCTTCGCCCGCAGCCGGCGCACGTGCACCATGACGGTCGAGTCGTCGCCGAAGCTCCATCCCCACACGCGGCGCAGCAGCTCGGCGCGGCCGAACGCACGCCCCGGGTGGCGGGCGAGGAAGTGCAGGAGCGCGAACTCGCGGGGCGTGAGCGCCACGGTCCGCCCGTGGTACCGCGCGGTGCGGTCCGTCGCGTCCACGACCAGGTCGCCGACGACGAGCCGCGTCGGCGCGTTCTCCACGTGCCCCGGTCCGCGCCGCAGCAGCGCCTCGACGCGCAGCACGAGCTCGCGCGCGTCGAACGGTTTGACGACGTAGTCGTCCGCCCCCACCTCGAGGCCGCCGATCCGGTCGTCCACCGTGCCGAGCCCGGACAGCAGCAGGACGGGCGTGCCGTCCCCGTCCGCCCGGCGTCGCGCGAGGAGGTCGAGCCCGGAGCGGCCCGGGAGCCGCACGTCGAGCACGACGGCCTCGGGCCGCCACGTGCGCCACGCCCGTTCCCCCTCCACCGCGTCGGTCGCGGTCCGCGCCTCGTGCCCGGACGCCCCGAGGTGCGCGGCGACGCTCGCGACGGTGAGCTCGTCGTCGTCGACGACGAGCACCCGTGACGGCCCGGTGACGGGCTGCAACGGCTCGTCGTCGGCAGTCGTGCTCATGCCTGCACAGTAGCCCGGCACCGGTGCCCGCTCCGGCCGAGGACCACGACGCGGCCCGGGACGACGTCGCCCCGTCAGGGAACCGTCAGGTCCGCTGACGAGCGCCGTCGTCGGGCCGCACCGTACGGTCGAGACGTGACCAGCGTCGACGTCGTCCTCCCGTGCCTCGACGAGGCCGAGGGCCTCGCCTGGCTCCTGCCGCGCCTGCCCGCCGGGATGCGCGCCGTCGTCGTGGACAACGGCTCCACCGACGGGTCGCGGGATGTGGCCCGCGCCCACGGCGCGCTCGTCGTGGACGCGCCCGTGCGCGGCTTCGGGTCCGCGTGCGACACCGGCCTGCGCGCGGCGACGGCGGACGTCGTCGCGTTCTGCGACGCCGACGCGAGCCTCGACCCCGCCGACCTGCCGCGCGTCGTCGGGCCGGTCTCGCGCGGCGAGGCCGATCTCGTGCTCGGGCGCCGCGTCCCTGCGGCGGGCGCCTGGCCGTGGCACCTGCGGCTCGCCAACCGGGAGCTGGCGCGGCGCGCGCGGCGCCGCACCGGCGTCGTCGTGCACGACCTCGGCCCGATGCGCGCGGCGCGGCGCGACGCGCTGCTCGGCCTCGCGCTCGCGGACCGCCGCTCCGGCTACCCGCTCGAGATGCTCGTCGCCGCCGCGGACGCCGGGTGGCGGGTCCGGGAGGTCGACGTGCCCTACCGGCCGCGCCTGGGCCGGTCGAAGGTGACGGGGACGCCGCTGGGCGTGTGGCGCGCCGTGCACGACATGTCGAAGGTGCTCGCATCATGAGGCCCGTGCCGCTCGACCCGCCGCGCACCGTCGTCGTGCTCGCCAAGGCTCCCGTCCCGGGGCGCGTCAAGACGCGTCTGACCAGCCTCCTGTCCCCCGCCGAGGCCGCGGACGTCGCCGCGGCGGCGCTCGCCGACACGCTGGAGGCCGTCGCGGCGCTGCCGGGCGACCACGTGCTCGTCCTGGACGGCGTTCCCGGGCCGTGGGTGCCGCCGGGGTTCGTCGTGCTCCCCCAGGCCGAGGGCGGGCTCGACCGTCGCCTCGCCGGGGCGTTCGACGCGGTCTTCGACGCGGTCTTCGACGCCAACCTCCCGCGCCACGACGGTCCGGTGCTGCTCGTCGGGATGGACACGCCACAGCTCGCACCCGTGCTCGCGGGCATCGACTTCCACGGGCACGACGCCGTGCTCGGCCTCGCCGACGACGGCGGCTTCTGGGCCGTCGGGCTGCGCGCCCCCGACCCCGGCCTGTTCCTGGGCGTCCCCATGTCGGAGCCGACGACGGGCGCGGCCCAGCTCGCACGGCTGCGCGCGCACGGGCTCGACGTCGGGCTGCTGCCGACGCTGCGTGACGTCGACGAGCCGGACGACGCCGAGGCGGTCGCCCGCCAGGCGCCCGACACCCGGTTCGCGCGCCGGTGGCACGAGATCGCGGCTCGGGTGCGACCGGGGTCGGTGGCCGGGGCAGGGCACGGCACCGCGTGGGCGCGGCCGTGACGGTCTCGCCGCCGCGCCGCGTCAGCCCCGTGGTCCTCTACGAGGCCGCGCTGGGCGGCGAGCCCGTCGTCGCGCTCGACGGGGGCGGCACGCGACCGCTCGACGTGCACACCTGGGCCGCGCCCGCCACGGACTCCGACGAGGTCCTGCTCGCGCGCTGCGAGGCGCCCGTGCTCGACGTCGGCTGCGGCCCGGGGCGCCTGGCCGCCGAGCTCGCGCGGCGCGGGGTGCCGTGCCTGGGCATCGACGTGTCGCGCGACGCCGTGCGGCGCGCGCGGGACCGCGGCGCGATCGCGCTGCGCCGGGCGGTCGAGGCGGCGCTCCCGGGCGAGGGCCGGTGGGGCACGGTGCTGCTCGCCGACGGGAACATCGGGATCGGCGGGGACCCCGAGGCGCTCCTCGCGCGGTGCCGCGACCTCGTGCGCCCGGGCGGCTCGGTGCTCGTCGAGACCGAGCGCGACCCGGACGTGCACGACCTCTCCCCCGTCGTCCTGCGCGCCGCGGACGGGCGCCTGAGCCGGCCGATGCCCTGGGCGCGGCTCGGCGCACGGGCGCTGCGCGACGTCGCCGCGCGGGCCGGACTCAGCGGGGTCGAGGAGTGGACCGCGGGCGGACGGACCGTCGTCGTGCTCAGGCGCACCGGCAGAGCCTCGGCGACACCCGCCACAGACAGATAACCAACACCGGCTGTATGCTACGCGCCATGACTCATACCTACGAGGAGGGTCTTGTCCGGCGGGACTCCGGCATGCGTACGCTCCGGTCGCACCTCGACGCAGTGGTGCGAGCCGGAACGGGACGGATCGTCGCCGTGCGAGGTCGCCGCCAGGTGGGCAAGTCCACCCTCGTCGAGCGCTTCGTGGCCTCGGCCGACGTCCCGTCGGTCTTCGTCCCCGGCGTCTACGGGTCGTCGTCCCGGCGCCAGCTCGAGGACGCCACCCGGGCGATCACCGAGTCTCGTCGACCGCTGCCGGACGCCGATCTCCTGGCCCAGTCCCCGGCTGGTTCCTGGCGCGAGTGGCTCGGTCGCCTTGCCGTGGCCGCGCGGTCCGGCCCGGTCGTCGCGGTGCTCGACGAGTTCCCGTGGATGGTCGCGGGCGATCCGACGCTGGAGGGCGAGCTGCAGGTCCAGTGGGACCGGACCCTGGAGAGACTTCCCGTCCTGCTGGTCCTGATCGGCTCCGACGTCGCCATGATGGAACGGCTCGCGACCCACGGCAGGCCTCTCTTCGGCCGCCTCCGTCCGTGCACGGTCTCGCCGCTCGATCCCGCCGAGGTGGCCTCCGCTCTCCCTGGCCGCGGTGCGTTCGGCGTCTTCGACGCGTACCTGGTCACCGGTGGGTACCCGCGACTCGTCACCGACCTCGCGGCGTCGGACCTCGAGCCGGAGCAGTACGTCCGGACCTCTCTGGCCGACCCGTACAGCCCGCTCGTCACGACGGCTCGTCTCACGCTCGACGCCGAGTTCCCGGCCGCGCCCGCCGCCTACCGAGTCCTCGCGGCGATCGGCTCGGACGACACCGCGAACCCGGGCTTCACCGACGTGCTCTCCGCGATCCAGGACTCGTCCGAGCGCAAGGCCCTGGAGACGGCGACGACCCGGGCCTTGAAGACGCTGACGGAGACCAGGTCGCTCGTCGAGCGCGAGATCCCGGCGTGGGCCTCGTCGTCCGGACGCCTGCGTCGCTACCGGGTCACGGACCCGTACCTGCGCTTCTGGTTCCGCTACGTCGAGAGGCAGGTGGAGCAGATCGCGCGCGGCCGGGCGGACCTCGCGGTGGCTGCCTTCGACCGCGACTGGGCAAGCTGGCGGGGCCGGAGCGTCGAACCCGTGGTGCGTGAGGCCCTCACGCGGCTCGCACGGTCGGACGAACGCCTGGCGGGGGTGGAGGCGGTGCGACCGTGGTGGACCAGGGACGGCCGCGTCGAGGTCGACGTGGTCGCGGCGACGCACGACCGCTCGGCGGTCGTCGGCTCGGTGAAGTGGCGACCCGAGCGAGGTCTGTCGGCACGGGACGTGGGAGCGTTGCGCGCCGCGCGCGACCGGGTGCCCCGTGCCGCGGAGGCGCGCACCGCCGCGATCAGCCCCTCGGGCGAGCTCCCCGCCGGTGCCGACCTCGCCTTCGGCGCCGACGACCTGCTCTCCGCCTGGCGCGACTGAGGGCGGCTCACCCCTGGGCGTCGCCGCCGACGTCGGGGCGTCGAGATCCCGCGATGAACGCCCCGGCGACGACGCCGAGCACCACGACGAGCGCGGCCGTCGCGATCGCGGCGAGCGGGTCCTGCGGGACGACGGACCAGTGCGCGCGGTCCGCCGCGCCGGCCACGACCGCTACGGAGAACAGGGCGAGCGCCCCGGCGGCGAGGAGCCCGCCTCGCAGGGGGCCGCGCCAGACGGGCGGCACGCGCGGCAGGACGAGCGCCCCGAGCGCGAGTGCGATCGGCGCGAGCAGCAGGTCGTGCACCACGACCCCGCCCGCGAGCCACAGCAAGACGGACGACCACTGCCCGCGCGGCACGGTCGACCACGCGGTCCACGCGCCGAAGGCCATGAGCCCGACGCCGCCCAGGACGAGGGCGGCCCGCGCCCGGCGGACGACGGGCGGCTGGGCCGCCGGCGCATGCGGGGACGGCGCGCGCGGAGCGGGCCCACGCGCGCTCACGCGACGCTCCCGTCCCGCAGGACCGTGATCCGCGAGACCCACTTGGTCTGGAGCACGCCGGGCCGGTTCGGGGCGACGACGCGCGCCGGGTAGCCGTGGTCGAGGTCGAGGTCCTCGCCCGCGAGGCGGAGCGCGAGGAGCGTGTCGTCGGCGGCGACGTACGCCGCAGGGAGGGTCGACTCGCGGTACGACCCGCCCTCCTGCAGGCTCTCGACGCGGACGTCGTCGCGCTCGGTGCCCCCGACGAGGCGGACCAGGTCGCGCACGCGCACACCGTCCCAGGTGGCGGTCGCGCTCCAGCCCTCGACGCACGCGATCGGCACGACGGCGGTCACGAGCCCCAGGGCGAGGAGGTCGTCGCGCGACAGCGATCGCTCGCCGTCCGGTCCGGTCAGCGCGAGACGCCAGGCCGGGTCGGTCGCGCTCTCCTCGACCCCGGCGGACCGTGCCGTCTTGTTCACGGGCAGACCCTGCGGCCCGACGCGCGGGTCGCGCGGCGCGAGCACGGCGAACGGAGCGAGCGGGCGGACCGTCTGCCCGACGGTGAGCGCGACGACGCCGAGCGTCGTCGCGGCGACGGCGGCGAGGAACCCGCGGCGCGTGGCGCCGGCCCCGTCGTCCGCGGACGCGAGCGGGGTGGCGCCCTGTGCCACGGCGGACGGCGAGACGGCGGTCGGGGCGTCGTCTTCCGCGGGGACGCGCGGGGTGTCGTCCCGCATGTCGTCCACCGACGCGCGCAGCGCGGTGACGATCGTCGGCAGCTTCACCCCGACGTGCACGACGACCGCCCCGAGGACGACCCACGCCGTCGCGTAGTGCACGGCGACGAAGCTGAACCGCCACGGGTACACCTGGAACACGTTGAGCACCCCGGTGACCACCTGGAACGTGGTCGCCGCGACGAGGACCGCGACGGACGCACGCTCGAGCCCGTGGACCACGCCGCGCAGCGCCGGACGCTCGAAGAGGCGCGGGTAGGCGGCGTAGAGCTTGGCGAGCAGGAGCGGCACGCACGCGATCCCGACGGCGACGTGCACGCCCTGAGTGAGCCGGTAGCCCCACGACGGCGACGGCCCGAACCCCAGCCACGGCACGGGGTTCTGGTGCAGGTGGGACAGCAGCCCGGTGACGAAGAGGACGACGACGGCGGAGCCCAGCAGCGCCCCGACGCGCGCGACGACGCGCGCGTCGTGGACGGGCGAGCGGAAGTCCACCGTCCGGGGAGCCGTCGGCCTCATCTCTCGACCCTAGGCCGCTCGCTCACGGCCCGGACCTGACGGTCGGCTGACGGAGATGAGCGTCCGCGACGGCGAGGGGCCCGCGGCGTTCGCGATGCACACCTACCGCGACCTCGCCCTGTACGAGCGCTGGGTCGAGCAGGCGAGCGACGGACGCTGAGCGGAACGTTCGTCGGGAGTGCACCATGGGGAGGCTGACCCTGGGAGGAACTTGATGAAGATGAACGGAACCGGGCCTCCGGTCGTCCAGGTGGTCCTGGCCACGCGGCACCTGGAGGAGTCCGTCGAGTTCTACTCCGCGCTGTTCGGCTGGGAGTTCCTTCCCGACATCTCGTCGTTCCAGATCGGGACCGTCGACACCAGGTCCTTCTTCCTGGTCACGATCGAGAACTGGCACGACGGGCTGGCTCCCTCGACCTTCGGCGTGCTCGTGGACGACGTCGACGCGTGCCACACACGTGCCCTCGAGCTCGGTGCCGTCGAGATCCGCGTTCCTGAGGACTCCGCGTGGAAGCCGCGGAGCTCGGTGATCGACGACCCGTCCGGCAACCGGATCCAGCTCGCCCAGGCGTGAGCGCGCTCAGCTCCGCGCCGTCCTCCCCCGGAGCGCACGGAACGCCAGGAAGAAGCTGATCGTCCCGACCACGGCGATGGCCGCGACCCCCTGCCACAGGGCGGTGACGTCCCAGCCCTCCATGATGAGCGAGCGCAGTGCCGCGAGGAGGTAGGTGACGGGGTTGAGCTCCGCGATGGTGGCCAGCCAGCCGGTGAGCGCCTCGAGCGGCAGGAACGTCGTGGTGAGGAACGCGAAGGGGAAGAAGAGCAGGAAGCTGGAGTTCACGGCGGCCGGGTTCCCCGTGCGCAGCGCGATCGCGTACGGGAACCCGGTGAACGCCAGGCCCCACAGTCCTGCGAGGAGCAGGAACACGAGGACCCCGGCGATGCCGGTCGCGAACTGCACCCCCAGCACGAAGCCGAGCACGAGCACCGGGATCGACAGCGCGACGACGAGCACGAGGTCGGCGACCATCAGGCCGAGCAGCAGCGCGGTGCGGTGCATCGGGGTGAGCAGGAGCCGGTCGAAGTAGCCGTCGGTGATGTCCGTGACGAGGGCGCTCGCCCGCGACACCCCGGTGACGGCGAAGATGATGGCCACCGGGATCTGGAACGCCTCGACGCCCGTCGCGGTGGCGACGTCGGACAGCGCGCCGACGTTGACCACGAAGAAGAAGATCGGGATGACCAGCGCGGGGATGATCGCCTCCGGCTCGCGCGGGATCTGGCGCAGCGCGCGGATCGCGACGGACGTGAGGTCGCGCCAGAACCCGGCGGGGCGGCCGGTGATGGACTGCGCGCCGGCGGGGAGCGCGCCGCGGCGCGGCGTCGCGGGTCGCGCGGTCATGCTGCCGCTCCCTCGTCGTCGAGGATCCGCTGGCCCGTCACCCGGAAGAACACGTCGTCGAGGGTCGGACGGCGCAGGGCCAGCTCGTGCACCTCGACGCCCGCGCGGTCGAGCGCGAGGGCGATCGGGCTGATCGCCCGCGCGCCGTCGGCCACGGAGACCATGAGGCGCCGGCCGTCCGCGTCGACACCCTCCACCCCGGTCACCGTCCCGAGGGCCGACCGTGCGTCGTCGTCGCGGTCCCCCACGTCGATCACGACGACGTCGGTGCCGATCGTGCGCTTGAGCTCGGCGGGAGTTCCCTCCGCGACGATCGACCCGCGGTTGATGATCCCGACCCTGCCGGCGAGGGCGTCCGCCTCCTCGAGGTACTGGGTCGTCAGGAAGACGGTCATCGAGAGCTCGCGGTTGAGCCTGCGTACCTCGGCCCACACGGCGGCGCGGCTCACGGGGTCGAGGCCGGTCGTCGGCTCGTCGAGGAAGAGCACCTCGGGGTTGTGCACGAGGGCGAGCGCGAGGTCGAGGCGGCGCTTCATCCCGCCCGAGTACGTGGCGACCCGGTCGTCGAGGGCGTCGCCGATGTCGATGAGCTCGCGCAGCGCAGCGACCCGGCGGTCCGTCTCTCGGGAGTCGAGCCCGTAGAAGCGCCCCTGGAGCCTGAGCATCTCGACCCCGGTCTGCTTGTCGTCGAGGGCGGCCTCCTGCAGCGCCACCCCGATGCGGAGGCGGACGGCCGTCGCCTCTCGCACGACGTCGTGGCCCGCGACCGTCGCGGTACCCGCCGTCGGTGCGAGCAGCGTGCACAGCACGCGCGTGAGCGTCGACTTGCCCGCCCCGTTCGGCCCGAGGAACCCGTACATCTCGCCGGTGCGGACCGTGAGGTCCACGCCGGCCACGGCGAGGTTGGTGCCGAAGCGTCTCTCGATGCCCTTCGTGACGATCGCAGCCTCGGGCACGCGATCACTCCCTCTCGACCAGGCGGCGGCCGTCGGGTCGCCGGGAACGGACGTGAACATCCTCAGTGTGAGTAGTTCGGCGGGAGGTACCAGGACGGATGCACGAGGTGCCCGGCGAGTACGGGTCGGCGGGCGTGTCGATCACCACGGCGAGCGCAGCACCGTCGCCAGGACGAGCGTCGCGGCGCCCTGGGCGGCGAGCCACCAGCGCCAGGCGACGGCGCGCCCCGGGTCGACGAGCGCCGCGGCGGCGGGCGCGACCCAGCACGCGAGCGGCAGCCAGATGCGCTCGACCTCGCCACGCTCGAACCCCGTGATCGCGCCGAGCAGCGCGGACCCCGCCGCGACGAGCACGAGCGCACGCGTCGTCCGGTCGAGGTGCCGGACGCGCGCCAGCCCGCCGACGCCCGCCGGGCCGACGAGCACGCAGAGCAGCACCACGTCCGCGACGAGGAAGAAGAGGTACGGGCGACCCGTCCCGGATCCCGCCGCCCACTCGGCCTGCGTCGCCGCGACGCCCTCCCACAGCCAGAACCCCGCGGCTCCCCACGCGAGCGCGGACGCGACGACGACCGCGGCCGCGACCGCCGTCGGCGCCCACCGTCGCGTCGCCCACGGCACGACGAGCGCGACCACACCCATGTGCAGCAGCCCGTAGGAGAGGAACGGGCACGCGCCGAGCAGGACGCCGGCGACCACGGCGGCGGTCCAGCGCACCCCGGGCCGCGACGTCGTCGACGCGACCGCGAGCGCCGCCACCCCCCATGCGAGGACGCCGGCGAAGAAGGCGTCGGCGCTCGTCGCGACCCACAGCGCGGCGGGCGCCAGCACGACGGCGGGCAGGGCGCGCCGCGCCGTCCGCTCCCCCGCCTCGCCGCCGAGCCGCCGCAGCGTGACCGCGACCGCGACGACGGCGCTCGCCCCGGCGACGACCACGAGCGCGCTCGCCCAGCCGGCGCCGGAGAGCCCGTGCCGGTCGAGCCCGGCGAGGACCAGCACGAACCCTGGTGGGTGGCCGCGCACGTGGATCGGGTAGGCGCCGATGTCCTGCGTGAACCCGGCGACGAACCCCGCCGGGTCCGCCGCGGCGTCGGGCACAGCGGGCAGGTAGTCGTGCCGCCCGCGCATCGGCTCGGCGAGGTGGTCCCACGAGGTCAGCGCGCCGAGGGCGACCGCGAACGCGAGCCCCGTCGCGCCGGCGACGGCGAGGAGGACCGGCCAGCGCAGCGTCGTCGCGAGGCGCGGACCGAGCGCGACCACGGCCGCGACGACCACCAGCGCGACGACCGTCCCGAGACCGGCCCGCACGTCCCAGTGCCCGACGAACGGCTCGGCGCCCGTGAGCAGGACCACGCCGTCGCGGCCGCGCAGGGTCCAGGCCCACGCCGCCAGGAGCCGCAGGGCGACGGCGACGGCGACGGCCGCGGCGACCGGCACGAGCCACCCCGGCGTGCTGCGGGCGCGTGTCGGCACGGCTCCTCCTGCGGACGGGTGCTCCCGACGCTACCCGCGGGCGGCGTCCCCCGGACCCTGGTGCGAGGGTGCGCAGCCTTACGGTGCGCTGACCGTCCCCGGCGCGTCCGGCGACGCCGCGCGGACGTCGAACAGCTCGCACGTCGTGTCGTAGTAGGCGTCGGTCGTGCCGCGGTGGGTCATGCCGATCCGGCGGCACACCGCCTGCGAAGCGGCGTTGTCGACGTGCGTGACCGCGACGACGCGGTCGAGACCCCGCGCGAACGCGTGGGCGAGGACGGCGGACGCCGCCTCCGTCGCGTAGCCGCGGCCCCAGACGTGCGGGTGGAAGTGCCAGCCGATCTCCGTGTCGCCCGACGGTTGCAGCGGGTCGCCCGTGCCCGACGCCGGGATCGGCTTGAGCAGGATCGTCCCCACGGGCACGTCGGCCGCGGGTGCGTCCCCGGGCGTTCCCAGGGCCTCGCGCGGCACCACGGCCCACACCCCGTGCGTCCCGTCGTCGACGGCGTCCCACCGCTCCACGCGCGCGGCGGCCTCGTCGAGGGTGGTGAGGACCTGCGGCGTCGTCCCGACGAAGCGCATGACGTCCCAGCGCGAGTAGATGTCGAGGATCGCGTCGGTGTCGGCGAGGGTCCACGGGCGCAGGACGAGGCGTTCGGTCGTGAGGGTCTGCATGGCGCCAGGCTATCCACGCCGTACAGCGTGGGGACTACGTCCCTCCGTGCCTCGTGCTCTGTTCACGGCGGGTCCGCGGGTCCTGCTCCTGCTCGTCGTCGTGCGGCGGCGAGAATGCCCACCACGACGAGCGCGGCGGACAGCAGGACGAGGGAGCGCGTGCGCGCGCCGGTCTCGGCCAGGGCTTCCGCCGGCACGGCATCGCGGTCCGGGTCGTCGTCGGTGCCGACGCTGACCTCGTCCCCTGCTCCGGCTGCGAGTACACGCAGCTCGACCTGGCCGCCCACCGTCACCGTGTCCGGCAGGAGGACGTCGAGGCGCAGCCAGCGCTGCTCGTCGGACGTCATGGTGAAGAGCGGGCGTGCTTCGCCGTCCACGGGCACAGGCGCACCCCGCACGTGCACCTGAGCATCTGCGCATACTCCGTCCTGCCACCGCTGTGGGCACGAGCGGACGTCGGCAACCAGAGCCAGCTCGTCGTCGCCGGTGCCCGACCAGCTCACGGCGATCGACCCCGGGCTCGGTGCGCGTGTCTCGACCCCGACCTCCCAGGCCACCGTGTCACCGGGCGTCATGGCTGCCATGCGCTCCGTGTCCGCGATCGATGTCAGGGAGATGACAGGGCCTCGCACCACGCTCTCCCGCGGCAGCGCGACAGCGCGACCGTGCGGTACCAGAGCGAGCGAGGTGGCGCAGACCATGATCAGCGCGAGGGTCGGGGCCGGGGAGGCAGCGTGGTCCGCTGTCGACCGCTTGGGCGGGCGGGGCCAGAAGGCCCAGACGACGAGGGTGCTCGCGCCCAGCGTCACGGCGCCGAGCACGATGGGGTTCTGTGCCATCGCGAGGACCGGGGCGACGCCTGGTACGTCGAAGACGACCCGCCGGACCGACGACACGAGGTAGGGCTCAGGATCAGGCTGGGAGTTGGCGTCTCCTTGGAGCGTCAGCAGACGCTCGGCGCCGGGTGCTTCCTCGATCGCCACCACCCGGTGCGTGACGTCGAGCTGGCCTTCTCGATCGACGGTGACGATGTCCCCCACGGCCAGCTCGGCCGCCGGGACCGGGACGGTGAAGGCGGCAGAGCCCGTGGTGATTGCCGGTGCCATCGAACCAGTACGGAAGAGCGCCACGCGACCGTCGAGCACCACCGCGAGGACGGCCAGGACGACACAGATCGATCCGCAGACGGCCGCGACCCAGAGCAGCACGCCGCCAAGGCGACGCGCGACACCCTGCAGAGCGACGACGCCGCCCTCCGCGTCGCGCATCACTGCGCCCTAGAGGATCGGATCGCCGGACTCGGCCTGGAACTCCCACGTCACGCCGGCGTCGCCGCCCTGCGGCAGGGCGTCTCCCGCCTCGACGACGAAGCACAGGTTGATCGGCAATGCTGCGGTCGGCAGCGAGAACGCATCCACGGGTGCCGGGTCGGTCACAGCCTGGTCGGACACGAGAGGCGCCGCCCCGGGAGGAGTGGCTGCGCTGCACGTTGCGCCGAAGCTGGCCACCGGATACAGCGAGTACGTCAGCTCGGCGGCGAGGGCACCGTTCGCCGTGGTGGCAACCGCCACGAGCGCCTCGTAATCGGCATCGGGCGCGAGCTGCACCGCAAACGGCGCGTACACGAGCTCACCCGGGGCGAGGAGCTCCGGATCGAGGGTGAACGTCAACGCCTTGCCCGGCGCCGTCGGCGAGTCCGTGAACGTCGTACCGTCCGTGCTGCCCTGGATGTTGAACGTCCCGGACGCGAAGCTCGCACTCGCGAACTCGCTGTCCTGCCACGCGGCGAGAGTCGCCGTCGCCCCCACCCCCAGGACGACACCTCCTGCAAGCAGCGCGAGCACCTTGCGGCGCCGCTGGGCCTTCATCTCCTCCACGCCCTTCGCAGGAACGATCTCGTTGCTCGCTGTCATCACAGCACCTCCCCCAGCGAGGAGCGGAACGCTCCCGGATACGACCAGGCTAAGAGCAGCAGCCAGATGTCGCCCGCCGAGCCCTACCGCCACTGCGGAGTCCGGTGCCACGACACAAGCGGTCGTGCGGACGGTTGGTGTTCTCGACGCGATGGCCGTGCGATGGTGCGAACCGGGTCCGCCCGAGTCGGCACGACGACGACAGCGATCGCATCAGGTCCGGAGAAGCCTCGGTCAGTGCTGTCAGAGGTTCACTCGAAGGATCACGCGGTGGCCGCACACTGTCTCGTCGAGGACGACGAGCCCGACAACCGCGCTACACCACTACCAGGGACTCGACTGCTACGGGAGCCCGGGCCCCGGTCAGATGATCTTGGGGAAGGAGAGCAGGAGCCCGATGCCGACGACGAGCACGACGCACGCGATGCCGACCATCCCCCACGACGCGCGCTCGGAGCGGAACCTGCCCGCGAACGCGCCGAAGAACAGCACGAGGGCGAAGAGCACGGTCGTGAGCGTGTAGTCGTCGCCGCGCTGGTTGTTCCGCAGCGCCTGGTCGAAGAGGTCGTCGGCGCGTGCGTCCGCCTCGACCGCTTCCACCTCCCCTGGGGGCACGTACGTGTCGAGCGCGAACGGGCTCGGCGCCGCCTCGGGGTTCTGCAGCGGGCGCGACGCGAGCCACTCCTCGAACGCCGGCTCGAAGTGCGGGGTGAACCGCTCGCGCGCGAAGCTCTCGAGCTGGGCGTTACCGTTCGCCACGCCGTCGAGGTAGAGCGAGAAGACCTGCAGGTCGATCGCCCGCGCCGCCTCGGCGCGCGTCTGCTGGGTCGACGCCTCGATGCGCTGGGTCGACGCGCGCGAGAAGGCGATCGACATCTCGCCGCCCCACTTGCTCGCCTCGAAGCCGCTCCACGCCGTCAGCACCGCCGTCACGGCGAGCAGCGCCACCGTCACCGTCTCGCGCCACGACCGACCGCCCGTGTCGGTCTCCTGCGTGCCGCTCTGCTCGCTGCCCTGCTCAGCCTCGTCGGTCACGGCAGGACAGTAGCCCGGGAGCCGGGACGGCGCGCGGCGGACGGTGAGCAGCACGCCGCCGAGGATCAGCGCGGCGAGGCCACGGCCAGCAACGTCCCGACCTGCGCACCCGTCGCGGCCAGGTCGTCCCCGCCGTCGGCGTCCGGCGTTCCGTCCGTGCCGGGGGTGTCCGACGTCGGCCCGTCCGTGGGCGGGACCGTCGGGTCGGTCGGGGTCGGGGTGGGCTCAAGCCACCGGTCCGTGGGGTCGTCGCTGCCGCAGCCCAGGCCATCTCACCTGGCGGGCGCCCTCGACCGCATGGCGGATGGCCCGTAGGATCGGGTGAACCATCCAGAGCGGTCGAGAGTCCTGGCTCGACGACACCGCAGCAACCCGCCGACGGAAGCCTCCCGAGGACAAAGGTGCTAACGCCAGGGTCGATGGAGTGACGCATGGTCTCAGAGGCATCCTTCGCGCACCGCCCGGGCAGTCCCCGGCCGACGGTGTCGTTCGAGCTCATGCCCCCGCGGCGCCCGGAGGCCGCACCGAAGTTCTGGGAGACGGCGCGGCGGCTCGTCGCGACGCACCCCGACTTCATCTCCGTGACGTACGGCGCCGCCGGGACCGACCGGGCCACCGCGCGCCAGGTCGTCGGGCGCCTCCTGCAGGGCACGCCCGTGCTGCCCATCGCGCACCTCACGTGCGTGGGGGCGTCGCGCGAGGACGTCGAGGAGGTCATCTCCGACTTCCTCGACGAGGGCGTGCGCTCGTTCCTCGCGCTGCGCGGCGACCCTCCGCGCGACCAGCCCGACTGGCGGCCCGCGGCCGACGGCGTGCGGTCGTCCACGGAGCTCGTCGCGCTGCTGCGCGAGGTCGAGGCGTCGCGCTGCGCGTCCGACCCGGCCGTCGCCCTGCGCAGCGCCACGCGCCCGCTGACGATCGCCGTCGCGACCTTCCCCGACGGGAACCCAGGCGCCGGCACGACGCGCACGCAGGAGGTGCGCCGCCTGTGGCAGAAGCAGCAGGCCGGCGCGAGCTTCGCGATCACGCAGCTCTTCTACGACGCGTCGTCGTACACCGACTTCGTCGCGGAGGCCCGCGCGGCCGGCGTGACGATCCCCATCCTCGCCGGGCTGCTGCCCACGACGGAGCCCGCGCGGCTCCGTCGCGTCGAGGAGCTCACGGGCGTGCGCGCGCCCCAGCACCTGCTGGACGCGCTCGACGCCCTGCCCGACCCGGAGGCGCAGCACGCCTACGGGATCGCGTACACGGTCGACCTCGCGCAACGCGTCCTCGACGCGGGCACGCCCGGTCTGCACGTGTACACGTTCAACAAGCACCGCGCCGCACTTGACCTGCTCGAGGGTGTCCACCTCGGCGGCGGGTCGCGCGGGACCGGAGGCAGCAACAGCGCTGCCGCCGCCCCGCTCGCCCCGGACCTGGCCAGCGGGCCGTGGGTCACCGGCACCTCCCTGCCCACGACGAGCGCAGCCACGCACGGCACGCCCGTCTGACCGGTCCTCCGGACCAGCAAGAGGTTTCGATCATGGCCACTTCCCTACCCTCCCCTACCCAGAACCCGGTCCCGTTCCCGGCGGGCACCGTGCTCGGCTACCCGCGCATCGGGCGCCGTCGCGAGCTCAAGAAGGCCGTCGAGGCGTTCTGGGCCGGGCGCACGAGCGCCGACGAGCTCGAGGCGACGGCCCGCGAGCTCCGGCTCGCGACGGTGCGCCGGCTCGTCGAGCTCGGCCTCGGCGCCGACGACGCGTCGGTCCCGGGCTCGTTCTCCTTCTACGACCAGGTGCTCGATGTCGCAGCGTCCCTCGGGGCCGTGCCGTCGCGGTTCGCGTCGCTCCTCGGCACCGGTCCGGACGATGCCGGTCGCCTCGACCTCGCCGGCTACTTCACGGTGGCGCGCGGCGCCGGCGATGATGCGCCGCTCGAGATGACCAAGTGGTTCGACACCAACTACCACTACCTCGTCCCCGAGATCGGCCCGGACACCCCGATCCGGTTCGTCGACGACCGCGTCGTGCGCGAGTTCGTCGAGGCCAAGGAGGCCGGCGTCGTGACGCGGCCCGTAGTCGTCGGGCCGGTGACGTTCCTCGCGCTGTCCAAGGCGTCCGACGACGCCCCCGCCGGGTACTCGCCGCTCGACCGCCTCGACGACGTCGTGGCCGCGTACGCCGACCTGCTGCGCGCGCTCGCCGCGGCGGGCGCGCCGTGGGTCCAGCTCGACGAGCCGATCCTCGTCACCGACTCGGTCGACGTGCCGTTCGCCGAGCTCGCGGCCGCTGTGGACTCGGCGTACCGCACCCTCGCGACGGACCTCCGCCCGGTGCCGAACCCGGGGTCTTCGCCGGACTCGTCCGCGATCCCGGCCGCAACCCCGGGTTCGGCGGGGGACGTGCGGCCCGCGATCCTCGTCGCGGCGCCGTTCGGCGGGCTCCGGGCCGGGGCGTCGGCGTCCGACGGCGCGGGCGCGGCCCGGCGCGATGGGCTCACCCTCCTCGCGGCCACCGACGTGGAGGCGATCGCGATCGACCTCGTCAAGGGCGCGGTCCCGGCCGGGTCCGCCGACGACGGGACCATCCCCGGACTCGCGACGAAGACGCTCGTCGCAGGCGTGATCGACGGGCACAACGTGTGGCGCGCCGACCTCGCCGCGAAGCTCGACGGGGTCGACGCCGTGCGTGGGCTCGGTGCGGGCGCGGTCGCCGTCGGGACGTCGACGTCGTTGCTGCACGTGCCGCACGACGTCGACGACGAGGTGTTCCGCTCGGTGGACGAGGCGAGGGACAACGCGCACGGCGACTCGCACGTCGATGCCTCCGGCCCCGTGCGAGGCGAGGCGTCCGGTCGGCGCCCGGGCACGGCGTCGGGCACGACGCTCGACCCGCGCCTGCGCGACTGGCTCGCGTTCGCGGACCAGAAGGTCGGCGAGGTCGCGACGCTCGCCCGCGCGCTCACCGAGGGGCGCGACGCCGTCGCGACCGAGATCGAGGCGTCCCGCGCGGCGGTGGCGTCGCGCGCCGAGGCGAGCGGCGTCGTCGTCCCGGCGGTGCGCGAGCGCGCCGCAGCCCTGACGGACGCGGACTTCGCGCGCGACGACTACGCCACGCGCGCGGCCGCCCAGCAGGAGCGCCTGAACCTGCCGCCGCTGCCGACCACGACCATCGGCTCGTTCCCGCAGACGCCGGAGATCCGCCGCGCCCGCGCGCAGTGGACCAAGGGCGAGCTCTCGGACGCGGACTACACGGCCGCGATGCGCGAGGAGATCGCGCGCGTCGTCGCGCTCCAGGAGGAGCTGGGCCTCGACGTGCTCGTGCACGGCGAGCCGGAGCGCAACGACATGGTGCAGTACTTCGCGGAGCACCTCGACGGGTTCGCCGTCACCGCGAACGGCTGGGTGCAGTCGTACGGGTCGCGCTGCGTGCGCCCGCCGATCCTGTGGGGCGACGTGACGCGCCCGGAGCCGATCACGGTCGAGTGGTCGGCGTACACGGCCTCGCTCACCGAGAAGCCGGTCAAGGGCATGCTCACCGGGCCGGTGACGATCCTCGCGTGGTCGTTCGTGCGCGACGACCAGCCGCTCGGCGACACCGCGAACCAGGTCGGCCTCGCGCTGCGCGACGAGATCGCGGACCTGGAGGCCGCGGGCATCGGGATCGTGCAGGTCGACGAGCCCGCGCTGCGCGAGCTGCTGCCCCTGCGCAAGGCTGACCAGCCGGCATACCTCGACTGGTCCGTGGGGTCGTTCCGGCTCGCGACCTCAGGCGTGGAGGCGGCGACGCAGATCCACACCCACCTGTGCTACTCGGAGTTCGGCGAGGTCATCGGCGCGATCGACGGCCTGGACGCCGACGTGACGTCGGTCGAGGCGGCGCGCTCCCGGATGGAGATCGTGCCGGAGCTGCGCGACGCCGGGTACGCGCGCGGGATCGGGCCGGGCGTCTACGACATCCACAGCCCCCGCGTGCCGTCCACCGAGGAGGTCACCGAGCTGCTCGAGCTCGCGGTGAAGGCGATCGACCCGAGGGTCGTCTGGGTCAACCCGGACTGCGGCCTCAAGACCCGCCGCTACGAGGAGACCGTGCCGTCGCTCGAGCACCTCGTGACGGCGGCGAAGGCGGTCAGGGCCACGCTGTCCTGATCCGGGTCCTGCCGAGGTAGAGCCCTGGTCGCGCGAGGTAGAGGCGTGGTCCGGCGAGGTAGAGGCGTGGTCGTGACCACGCCTCTACCTCGGCGCACCGGAGCTCTACCTCGCGAGGTCGTCTCGTCAGCGCTCGGTGGTGCCCGTCCACGACATGGGCCACATGAACGCGAGGGTCGCCGCGGCGAGGCCGCCGACGAAGAGCCACACGCCGCCGTCGACGCCCGACATGCCGGCGCCCATGAGCACGAGGCCCCCGACGAACAGCACGAACGAGACGATGAAGCGCGCGAACGCGCCGGCGTGGCCGGGGATGTCGCGACCCTCGGTCCCGGTGGGGAGGGGGCTGTTCGCCGCCTGCTCGCTGCTCGTGGTCATGGACGTTCTCCTTCTGCGGCTGTACGGGGTGCGGGCGCCGGTCCCGCTCAGGGGGCCGACCGTTCCACGCAATTCTCCACCGTACCGGGGTCGTGCGCGCTCGCCGTCTACGCTCGGGCGCATGACGACGACGATCGGCCGCACCGTCCTGCTCTGCCGCGACCTCGACGCGAGCGCCGCGTTCTGGGCGGACGGCTTCGGGTTCGGCACGCTGTTCCGCGGTGAGACGGACGGGTTCCCGCTCCTGCACGTCGGCCCCGGGCGTGTGGACGAGCCCGGGCTGTGGCTCGTCCCCCTGCCCGACGGCGCCGCTCCCCTGACGCGCTTCGGCCTCCCCAACCTCGTGCTCTACGTGGACGACCTCGACACGTCCCTCGCGCGGCTCGCGGCGATCGGCGTGGACCCGTCCGTCGGGCCGGACGAGGACTCGGGTGACCGGTTCGCGCACGTCAACGACCCGGACGGCCACCGGATCGTCGTCGTCCAGCTCGGGTCGCCGTCGACGACGCCCCGGCCCTCGGCGTAGCACAGGCCCCTCGCCGAACCCAGGGTTACCAGTCACACAGACGCCCCGGTGACGCGAGATCCCGGGTTCGGCGGGTGCCTGGGCCCGGCCCGTCCCCACGAAGCCCGCCCGCGCCCGGACGACGTGGCCCCTTTCACGTTGACGGCGACGCCCCGCGAGGCGCACCATCGACAGGGACGGTTGCCGAGGGCAGCCGTCCGTCGTGCCGGACGTGCACGACGACGGGTCAGGTCGCGCTCCAGGGCGCGCCGTACGGGACGAGGAGACGCGGATGCTCGGCACCGCAGGCTGCGAGGTGGCCACGACGGCCTGCTCGGGCACCCTTCCCTCCCGCACCGTCACCCGCTGAGACCGCGGTTCGGTCGCCGACCCCGGCGCCCACCCCTGATGAGTGCTGGACATTTGTCGCCGGAACGCTTTCCACACGACAAATTACCCGCACTCAGCGGCTCGGTGACGACGGTTTGCGGGCACGCCGTCCTCCCCGACCCGTCCAACCACGCGTGCGGCGCCTCGTACGCACGGGCGACCCCGCGTCGTCGTGCACCCCGGCACCCGTGCCGCAGCGCGCCGTCGGACAGGCGGGACCGTACCGACACGGAAGCCGTGAACCGATGAACCCCCTGACCGAGAAGCAGATCCGCGCGTCCCTCGTCAACGCGTCCAAGCGCGAAGCCGCGCAGGCGACCCTCCCCGACCTCGACACGCTCGACTGGGACCGCCTCGACTACCTCGGGTGGCGCGACCGCAGGTCGCCGCTGCTCGCCTACGCCGTCGTCGAGGTCGACGGCGAGCCGCGCGGCGTCCTGCTGCGCTCGACCGACGCCAAGACCGGCGGCATGCGCAAGCGCGCCGTCTGCGCGTGGTGCGAGGACGTCGTCGTGACGGAGGACGTCAGCCTCTACGTCGCGCGCCGCGCCGGCGCCGCGGGCCGTCGCGGCAACACCGTCGGCACGCTCATCTGCACGCACTTCCTCTGCTCGCAGAACGTCCGCCGCGCCCCCACCCGCACCGAGATGGGCGACGACGAGTCGATGCGCGACCTGTTCGTCGAGCTCCGCATCACCGGCCTCCGCGAACGCTCCGCCCGCTTCGTCACCGAGGTCATGCGCGACGTCTGACCACGGCTCTACCTCGCCGGACCACGGCTCTACCTCGCGCAACCACGGCTCTACCTCGCCGAACCAGGGCTCTACCTCGGCGGCGCCGAGGGTGACACGGAAGCGGAGGCCGACGGCGGAGCGGGGGTGGGGCGGGTCGTGGTGGGTCTGGCGGGAGCCCGCGAGGAACGAGCGGGCGGATGGTAGACCCGCCCCGCCGCCGCTCCGTCGTCGGCCGGCCCGACCTGCCCTGCTCCGTCGTCGGCCGGCCCGACCTGCCCTGCTCCGTCGTCGGCCGGCCCGACCCGCCCCGCTCCGTCGTCGGCCGGGCCGACCCCCGCGCCGGTCCGCCAGGACGGCCACCAGTTCCAGCGCCCGAGCAGCGTCATCGTCGCGGGGAGCAGGAGCCCCCGGACGACCGTGACGTCGAGCAGGACGGCGACGGCCATGCCGATGCCGACCTCCTTCATCGCGACGAGCTCGCCCGCCGCGAAGCCGAGGAAGACGATGCCGATGGCGACGGCCGCCGTCGTGACGACGGGGCCTGACGCGGTGATGCCGCGGAGCACGGCGCGGTCGTTCGCGACGCGCGGGTCCTCGCCGGGGCGGCGGGCGCGCCACTCCTCGGCGGTGCGGGAGAGCAGGAACACCTCGTAGTCGGTCGACAGGCCGAAGACGAGCATGCCGATCAGCAGCGGCGTGGTGACGTCGAGCGCTCCCCACGGCTCGAAGCCGAGCAGCGAGGCGCCGACGCCGTGCTGGAAGACGGACACGAGGACGCCGAGCGTCGCGGCGAGCGTGAGCAGGTTGAGCAGGAGCGCCTTGAGCGGCACGACGAGCGAGCCGGTGAGCAGGAACAGCAGGACGAACGTGGCGAGCACGACGACGCCCGCGGCGAGCGGGAGGCGCTGCGCGAGGTGCTCCTGGGTGTCGACGACCTCGGCGGCGGGGCCGGCGACCTGCACGTCGAGGTCGGTGTCGAGGTCGCGGATCGCGCGCACGACGTCCTGCGCCTCGGCGCCGGTCGCGTCGCCGCCCGCCCCGACGTCCGGGGTGACGTCGACGACGGAGACGTCGGCCGGGTAGCCCGAGTCGAGCATGGCGTCGTCGACGCCGGGCAGGGCGGCGACCTCGTCGAAGAAGTCGGCGACGCCGGGCGCGTCGACCGGCGCCTCGACGAGGACGGTGATCGGGGTGACGCCGAGGTCCGCGAAGCGCGAGGTGGAGGCGTCGGCAGCGAGGCGCGCCTCGGCGTCGGCGGGCAGCGAGCGGACCTCCGAGCTGCCGAGCGTGAGGGAGCCGAGCGGCGCCGCGAGGGCGAGGAGGAGCGCCGTCGCGCCGAGCGTGACGAGCACGGCGTGCCGCTGCGCGGTCCGCGCGAGGCGGCCGAGCGTCCCGGCGCTGCCGCGGCCGGTCCACGGGTGGGACCACGTGCGGGCGCCCGGCGCGGGGATCGCGCGGTGCCAGGTCGCCACGAGGGCGGGGACGAGCGTGAGTCCGGCGGCGGTCGCGACGAGCACGACGACGGCGCCCCCGACCGCCATCCCGGAGAGCAGGGAGTCACCGAGCAGGAGCAGGCCGGCGAGGGAGATCGCGACGGCGAGGCCCGAGGCGAGCACCGCGCGGCCCGCGGTCGCGAGGGTCCGCCCGACGAGCTCGTCCACGGGAGCGTCGGGTGCGGCGGCGCGTTCCTCGCGGAACCGTGCCAGGACGAGGAGGCTGTAGTCGACCGTGAGCCCGAGCCCGAGCAGGGTCACGACGTTCACGGCGAACTCGTTGACGGGCACGATCCCCAGCAGTCCGCTGAGGACGAGCAGCGCGACGGCGATGGACGCGAGCGCCGAGAGCAGCGGGAGGAGCCCGGCACGCAGCCCGCCGAGGACGATCACGAGGACGACGAGCAGCACGACGATCGCCGCGCCCTCCCCGACGGCGGCGTCGGTGATCGCCTGGTCGACGAAGGCCTCCTCCGCGAGCAGCGAGCCGCCGACGAGCACCTCGGGGGTGTCGACGGTGTGCAGCCGGTCGGAGACCTGGTGGGCGAGCGCGAGCGCCTCGTCGTCGGTGAGCGCGGGGTCGAGCTCGACGACGACGAGCGAGCCCTGCCCGTCGTCGGCGATGAGACCGCCGCCCGTGTAGGCGTCGGTCACCTCGACCACGCCGGGCAGCTCACGGATGCCGTGCATCACCTCGCTCGCCTGCGCGACGAGATCCGTGGAGAAGTAGTCCCGGCCGGACAGCACGGCGACGACGCTCTCGCCCTCGGGCGCGAGCTCCTCGAGGCGCTCGGCCGCGAGCGCGGACGCGCTGCCGGGCGGGGCGGGCTCCACGTCGCTGGTCTTGTCGAACACTGCGCCGCCGAGCACGGCACCGGTGACGAGGAGGAGCGCCCACACGGCGAGCACCACGGCCCGACGCCGGGCGGCGAACCGTCCGGTCCGGTGCAGCAGGCGTCCGAGCGCCATGGCGTGACTCCCCTCGTCGGGATCCGTCGTGTCAGGAAACAAGCCCCCGCGCTGTCGCGCGAGGGCATGAGGTGAGCACCCTACGCGAGGACGGAGCGCCGTCGGACCACGCTCCGTCCCCCGCGGGACGTCTCATCGGTGCGGCTGGGCGGGGCAGGATCGCCCGCTCCCGGCCGGTGCTCGGGGCGGCCGGCTCAGGCCGGCCGCCCCGGGTTCAGGTCACCCGCAGGTCACCCGCACGTTCCGACGTCGTAGGCGACGTCCGCCTGGAACGTCCGGCCCTCGCCGGTCGCGGACACCTGGGCGGCACCCGCCTCGGCGGAGGTCGAGCGCGTCGCGAACGACTGGTACGCCGACGCGCCCGGCTGGACGCCGGTCACCGTCTTCGTCCCGAACGGCGTCGTCAGCGTGATGTCCGCCGGCACCGTGTCGTCGTTCGTGGCACGGACCGCGACGTACGCCTTGCCCGCGAGGCAGCGGGTGTCGGTCGTCGTGGAGATCGCGAGCTCGTCGACCGGCTCGTCGGTCAGGGCCTTGAACCGGATGTTCCGGTAGCCGACCATCTCGCCGTTGCCGTGGTTCTGGATGCCGACGAAGCTGTTGACCAGCCGCGCCGGGTCGGTGCTCGTGAAGTCGTTGACGAGCACGTCGTTGAGGTAGACGCGGATGCGGTCTCCCTCGACGCGGATGTCGTACGCGTTCCACTGCCCGACCGGGTTGAGCGCGGTCTCGATGGCCTCCGGGTCGGCACCCTGGAAGGTGTAGACGGCGCCCGTGGTGCGGTCGGCCGCGTCGGTCGCGTCGATCTGGATCTCGTAGCCCTGGTTGACGGCCACCCACGGGTCGTCGCCCGGGTTCGGGAACCCGACGAACACGCCGCCGTTGTCGTCCTTCGTGAGCTTCCAGTCGAGCTTGAGGCTGTAGCTGTCGCCGAGCTCCTGGTCGTACCAGAGCAGACCCAGACCACCGGCGCCGCGGATCGAGCAGTCCTCCTGGCGACCGAACGAGCCCGGCCCCGCCATGCGCCAGCCGGCGTCGAGGCTCGCGAGCGTGCCGTCGTAGAGGGCGGTGTAGCCGTCCTCGACCTCGCCCGGGGTGCAGATGTCCGGGGTCGAGCCGAGCGACAGGACGTCGAGGTTGACGTGGCCCTCGTCGCCGTCCTCGTACTTCAGCGTGATCGTGTTCGTGCCCGCCTGGAGCTCCAGGTCACGCGTCTGCGTGCCCCAGTCCTTCCAGCTGCCCGTGGTGGGGAACGTCCACTGGCCGAGGTCCTCGCCGTTCACGTGGAGCGACACGTTCTTGGACCGCAGCTCGGGGTACGGGTGGATGCCGTTCGTGTATCGCACGTTGACCGGGTAGGTCCCCGCCTCGGGGGCGGTGACGGTGAACGTGCGGCCGGAGCCGACGTCCTGCATGCCGGCCGCGAAGCCGGAGCCCGAGTAGTTGCTGTGGTCCGAGCCGATGCTCGACCCGCCGAGCGGCTGCGCCTCCTCCGCCTCGTACCAGCCGCGGTCGGCCGGCGCGACGTAGCCCGGCAGCGAGTTCAGCGTGTACCAGGCCTCGGTGCTGAGGAGCTCGGCACCGCTGGCCGAGGCGAACGGGCGCGGCGAGCGCACGTACACCACGTGGCCCGGCTTGAGCCCGTCGACCTTCAGCGTGACGGTCGTGCGGTCCTCGGACACCTGGGCGTCCGTGACGAACAGCGGCTGCTCGTCGACCTTGGGGCCGCCGTACTGCTGCGTGGGCACGTAGCGCCACTGCTTGAGCTGGTAGGCGTCGGCGAGCTTCGCGACGACCTCGTCGGAGACCGGGTCCGTGTACTCGATCTCGAAGCCGCCCTCCACGACGCGCATCTCCAGCATGTCGAAGGAGTCCTCGTCGACGGGGACGAGCTTCTGGAGGCCGTACCGGAGCTTGCCGGACTCGCCCCAGTTGCCGCCCTCGCCGGTACCGCCGGCGTAGAGCGCGCCGTCGGGCCCGTAGATGATGCGGTTCGCGCCGACCTCGAGGCCCGCGGTGTGGCGGAAGACCGCACCCTGGAACTCGCCGTCGACCCGCTCGAGGAACGCGCGCTGGATGCCACCGTAGGTGACGTCGCCGAGGAGCATCTGCCCCGCGAACTCGCCGTCCTGGACGAGGATCGGGTTGCCCGGGGAGTTGGCGATCTCGTTCTGCGGGAGCCACACGGCGGGCGGGGACACGGGGTTCGCGTCGAACGGCCCGGCCGGGTTCGTGAAGTGGTTGAAGAACTTGTCCTGCTCGATGTGGACGAGCTTGTTCGACGGGAGCCACGCGCCCTGGTTGTCGGTCCCGAAGAGCTCGCCCTCGGGGCCGAAGCCGATGCCGTTCGGGGTGCGCAGGCCGCCCGCGACGTAGGTGACCTCGCCGGTCTCGCGGTCGATCTTGATCGACGTGCCGCGGTTCGCGCCGGGCTGCGGGTTGGTCGTCGCACCGCCGTTGTCGATCGCGACGGAGAGGTTCACGTAGAAGTAGTCCTCGTCGTGCACGAGGCCGAACGCGAACTCGTGGAAGTTGCCGCCGTCGGGCCACTCCGCGATCTTCGTGTGCGTGTCGTAGAAGCCGTCGCCGTCGGGGTCGGTGAGCTGCGTGAGCTGGTACCGCTCCGAGACGAAGATCGAGTCCTCGATGACCTCGATGCCCATGGGGTTGAGCAGCTCGTCCGCGACCTTCGTCGCCGTGACGTCCTCGGGGCCGTCGGCCTCGACGACGCCGTCGAGGAAGTACACCTCGCCGGACGTCGGGTCGGGCCGCCAGCCCCCGGAGCTCACCTCGCCCGTCGTCACGACGGCGAGCTGCTCGTCCGGCGTGAACGCGAGGCCGGAGACCTTGGGCTCGAAGCCCTCGGGGCGCAGGTCCACGAGGTCGTAGTTCGGGTTCACGCTGTCGAGGCGCAGGCCGTCACCGGCGGTGTCGGTCGCGCCCTCGCAGTACTTGTAGCCGGGCGCGGTCACGCGCACGACGCCCGCCTCGGTGCTCAGCGCCGACGTCGGGATCACCTCGAACGCCGCGGCGCCCGGGGCCTTCCACTCGAGCGTCAGACGCTCGTCGTACCCGCCCTCGTAGTACTCGACCCGCAGGTCGTGCACGCCCGCGGTGAGCGCCGCGGAGCCTTCGACGGAGGTCGAGTCGTTCGGGCCGTCGTTCTCGATCACGAGCTCGTCGTCGATGTAGACGAGCGCGCCGTCGTCGTTCGTGACGCGGAACTGGTACTGGCCGTCGGCAGGCACCGTGAGGTTGGCGAGGACGTGGGAGATGAACTGGTCGGAGGCGCCGAACTCCTCGGGCGTGCGCCAGTCGATCGTCGGCATGAGCTTGTCGACGTTCGGGGTCTGCCCGGACTTCAGGGTGCAGACGCCGCCGGGGTCCTGCGCGAGCTGGAAGGTCCGCAGCGTGACGCCGGGCTCCTGCTCGGGAAGGTCTGCCGCAGCGGGGACCGCCCAGCCCGCGACGACCAGGGCGCCGAGGGTGAGGGCGGCGGCGCCGCGGCGGCGCCTGGCCCGGCGGGTCGCCGGCAGGCTCGTGCGTACGAGCATCGTTGCTCCTTCTTCGTATGGATCATCGGGTCGACGAAGCTGGCCCCCAGTGTCACCCGCTCCGCGACCGTGCTCTGACAACGCTGTCGATCGTAAACCGGTTATGTCGAGCCGTCCACAACTTCCGTGTAACGATCGGCAAAAGTGCTGGCGGAGTCCTCGCCGTAGGCTCCGTGGCATGAACGCACGCCACGACGACATCGCCGACGCGACCGTGTCGCGCCCGTTCGCCCAGGTCGACGTCTTCTCCGACCGCCCCACGCTCGGCAACCCGGTCGCCGTCGTGCTCGACGGCGCCGGCCTCACCGACGAGCACTTGGCCGCGTTCGCCCGGTGGACGAACCTCTCGGAGACGACATTCCTCCTGCCGCCCACGGCTGACGGGGCCGCCGGTGGCGCCGACTACCGGCTGCGGATCTTCACCCCCTCCGGCGAGCTCCCGTTCGCCGGCCACCCGACCCTCGGCTCGTGCCACGCGTGGCTCGAGGCGGGCGGGCAGCCCCGGGCGGGAGACGTCGTCGTGCAGGAGTGCGGCGTGGGCCTCGTGACGATCCGCCAGGCGGGCCCGTCGCCCGACGGCGGGGGCTCGCCCGACGACGGCGGGTCGCCCGGGCCCGACGGCGCGCCGCGCCTCGCGTTCGCCGCGCCGGACCTGCTCTCCGACGAGCCGGTCCCCGCCGACGAGCTCGCCGCGATCGTCGACGCCCTCGGCGTCGCCGGCGACCAGGTGCCCGACCAGGTGCTCGACCACCGCGTGCTCGACAACGGGCCCGGCTGGCGCGTGCTGCTGCTCGACTCCGCGGCGCGCGTCGCGGCGCTTGCACCGGACTGGGCGCGCCTGCGCGCCCGGCACCCCGACCTGTCCGTCGGCGTCGTGGGGCTCTACGGCGACGCGGCCGAGGGCGGCCCGGACGGTGCCGGGCCCGACGGCGCTGCGGTCGAGGTCCGCGGGTTCGCCCTGGGCATGGGCATCCCGGAGGACCCGGTGACGGGGAGCCTCAACGCCGTCGTCGGCCAGTGGCTCATGCGCGACGGGCGTCTGCCCGACCGCTACGTCGCCGCGCAGGGCGCCGCGCTCGGCCGCGCGGGACGCGTCAACGTGTCGCGCGACACCGCCGGCACGGTGTGGGTCGGCGGCGCGAGCGTCACGTGCATCGCAGGCACCGTCCGCCTCTGACTCCTCGCCGCCAAGCCACCAGGCGGTGAGTGCATGAAAATTGTCGTCCGACACCGCTGTCGCACGACACATTTCATGCACTCAGCGTTGTCAGGCTCCGTAGACTGCGGCAAGTGTCAAAAACCCCCACAGTTCCCGGGCCTGGTCGCGCCCTGACGGGCGTCGTCGTGCAGCGGGCGCGCTGGGCGCTCATGGCGCAGTTCGGGCTGTTCGGGGTCATCGGGGCGTCGTGGATGAGCCGGCTGCCCTCGGTGCGCGAGGCGCTCGGGATCAGTGCGAGCCAGCTCGGGCTGCTGCTCGTGGTCGGCGGCGTCGGCACGCTCACCGCGGTGGTGGTCACCGGCGCGGTCGTCGCGCGGTTCGGCAGCCGGGCGACGCTCGTCGTCGCGACGGCGGGGAACGTCGTCGGCTTCGGGCTCGTCGCGGTCGGCACAGGGACGGGCAGCGTCGGGTTCTTCGCCGTCGGGGCGTTCCTCAACGGCATGTGCGGCGCGCTGACCAACGTGCCGATCAACATCTGCGCCGCCTCCGTCGAGCAGCACGTCGGCCGCGCGATCCTCCCCCACTTCCACGCCGCCTTCTCCATCGGCGCCGCGGGCGGCGCGCTCCTCGCCGCAGCGTTCTCGTGGGCGCACGTGGGCGTCACCGCACAGGTCGTCGTCGTCACCCTCGCGGTCACGACGGCGCGTGCCCTGCTCATCCGCCCGGCGACCGCGCTCGCACCCGAGCGGGCCGCGCTCGCCCGCGCGGGCGAGCGGGCGTCGTCGGGAACCGGCGACCTGTCCGACGACGGCGTCTCCCCCGGTCCCGCCGTCGCACCCCGGCGCGGGGCCGGGGTCCGGGCCGCGCTCGGTGCGTGGCGCGAGCCGCGCACGCTGCTCATCGGGCTCGTGCTGCTCGCGTCGTCGCTGTCGGAGGGGTCGGCCGGCAACTGGCTGTCGATCGCCGTCGTCGACGGGTTCGAGGTGCGCGAGGCGCTGGGCGCGGTGGCCTACGGGACGTTCGTCGGTGCGATGACGGTGTTCCGGTTCGCCGGCACGGGCCTGATCGACCGGTTCGGTCGCGTCACGGTGCTCCGCGTGTCCGGCGTCTCGGCGCTCGTCGGGCTGCTCGCGTTCGGGCTCGCCCCGAGCCTGCCGCTCGCGTGGGTCGGGATCGTCCTGTGGGGCTGCGGCGCGGCCCTCGCCAACCCGGTCGCCATCGCCGCGGCGTCCGACGACCCCGCGCACGCGGCGCCGCGCGTCGCCGTCGCGACGTCGTTCTCGACCGTCGCCATGCTCAGCGCTCCCCCGCTGCTCGGGCTGCTCGTCGACGGCGTCGGCGCCCGGCACGCGCTCCTGGTGATCTGCGCGGCGACGGTGCTCAGCCTCGCCGTGGCGGGCGCCGTCCGACCCGCTCCGCGGCCGGTGCCCCTGCCTGCGCCGTCTCGACCGGCGAGCACCACGGCGTAGGACGTCTCAGCCCGCGGCCACGAACCCGTCGTACGCGGCGAGGCGCTCGCGGTCGGACAGGAGGTCGATCCCGAGCACGCGACCGTCGCGCACGGTGAACGCGAGGACCGCGCGGACCTGGCCGTCGCGCACGGAGACCAACCCTGGGGACCCGGCGACGAGCGCCGGGCGCGAGAAGCGCGCGCCGTCGAAATGGAGCCGCGCCTGCTCGGCGACGGCCTGCCGACCGCTCAGCATCCGGGTCAGCTCACCCGGGCCGTAGTCGAGCCGCAGCGTGATCTCGGGGTCGAGCAGGGCGAGGAGCCCGTCGAAGTCGCCGGCCTGGGAGGCCGCCAGGTAGGCGGCCACGACCTCGCGACGGCGCGCGACGTCGTCCTGCCGCGGGACGCCGTCGCGCACCTTGCGCCGCGCGCGGCTGGCGAGCTGGCGCGTCGCGGCGACGGACCGGTCCACGATCGGCGCGATCTCCTCGAACGGCACCGAGAACTGGTCGTGCAGGACGAACGCGACGCGCTCCGCGGGGGCCAGGGCGTCGAGCACCACGAGGAGCGCGGACCCGACGGCGTCCGACTCGACGGCCCGACGGGCGGGGTCCTCCGGGCGGTCGGGACCGTCGAGGGGTGCGACGTCGAGGTCGGGCAGACGGGCACCGCCGGGCAGCTCCCAGGACGACTCACGCCGCGAGGACCGGGACCGCAGCAGGTTGAGCGCGACCCGCGCGACGATCGTCGTGAGCCAGCCGCCGAGGTTCTCCACGCCCGCGGTCCCGGCCGACTGCGCCCGCACCCACGCGTCCTGCACGGCGTCCTCGGCGTCGGCGGTCGAGCCCAGCACGCGGTACGCGACCGAGCGCAGGTGCGGCCGGAAGGTCTCGAACTGCTCCGCCGCAAGCTGGTCGGTGCTCACCGGTCACACTCCTTCGTCGGGACGTGTCAGAGGGGTGACAGCACACGCTGCCGGTGCTCACCGAACCACGGAAGCGACGCGCCGGCCACCCTCGAAGGAGCCCGACTTGCACACCCTCACCTCGGCAGACACCCTCGGTTCGTCGCTCGACGGCCGCCTCCTGCTCCCCGGCGACGCGGACTTCGACCGCGCCGCGACCCCGTGGAACCTCGCGGTTCGCCAACCGGTCACCGCGGTGGTCGAGGCCGCGCACGCCGACGACGTCGCCACCACCGTGCGGCACGCCGCCCGTACCGGCCTCGCCGTCGCCGCCCAGTCCACCGGCCACGGCGCCTCGGGCGCGGCGGCGGGGACGATCCTGCTGCGCACAGCGGCGCTCGACGACGTCGAGGTCGACCCCGCGCGGCGCGTGGCCCGGGTCGGCGCCGGCGCCTCGTGGGGCGCCGTCCAGGCCGCGGCCGCACCGCACGGGCTCACGACCCTGCTCGGCAGCGCGCCCGGCGTGGGCGCCGTCGGCTACACGCTCGGCGGCGGCCTCGGCTGGTTCAGCCGCGAGCACGGCCTCGCGGCCGACCACGTGCGGTCGTTCGACGTCGTCGGCCCGGACGGCGAGCGCGCCACCGTCTCGGCGGAGTCCGACCCCGAGCTGTTCTGGGCGCTGCGCGGCGGCGGCGGGGACCTTGCGGTCGTGACCTCGATGGAGATCGACCTCGTCCCGGTGCCGGCGTTCGCGGGCGGGCGGCTCGTGTGGCCTGCGGAGCAGGCGGGCCGGGTCCTCGACGCCTTCCGGGAGATCACGGCGGTCGCACCGCCCGCCCTGAGCCTGTGGCTCTCGCGCGTCGAGGCGCCCGGCGCCCCGGCGGTGGTCGTGGTCCACGTCGCGTTCCTCGGCGACGCCGTCGAGGCGCGCGCGCTCCTGCGCCCGTTCGCCGAGGTCCCGGGTGCGGTCGGACCTGCGCTCGACGAGGCGATCCGGCGCGTCGGGCTGGCGGACGTCGGCGACATCACGGCCGACCCGACCGACCCGGCGGCGGGCAGGTCGCGGGCCGCGCTGCTGTCGCGGATCGACGACGCGGCCGTCGAGCGCCTGTTCACCTCGCCCGTCACCCCGCTGCTCCTGCTGCAGCTGCGCCACCTGGGCGGGGCGCTGGCCGAGCCGGGGGCGGGCGCGGGGGCGCTCGGTGCGCTCACCGAGCCGTACCTGCTCTACGGGTTCGGGCTCGCCTTCGAGCCGGGGATCGCGGCCGCCGTCGGGGGCCGGCTCGACCGCCTGCGCGACGACGTCGCGGACGTGGCCACCGGCCGCGTCCCGACGACGTTCCTCGCCCCGGGCGACACCGCGGCGGCCGCGTTCGACGGCCCCGCGCTCACCCGGCTCCAGGAGCTCAAGCGCTCACGCGACCCGCGCTCGGTGATCCGCGGCGCGTACCCGCTGCTGGGCTGATCGCCGTTCCACGCGCCCCGACGGCTACTCGTCTCGATGGATCGCCCGGAGGTGGGGGTCCACGAGGTCGAGGAGTCGCGCGTGCGTCCGGGGGTCTGCCGAGACGACGAGACCCTGACCGGTGTGCAGCGGATCCCCGGCGAGATCGGTGACGACGCAGCCCGCTGCCTCGCACAGCGCGATGCCCGCGGCGAAGTGGACGGACCGTTGGAGATTGCCGTCCGAGACGTAGGCGGCCCGTCGCCCGGCAGCGACCCACGCGACGGCCAGGGTGGAGGAGATGACCCGGGGACCGAAGGTCGAGCGAAACCTCGGGTCGCCGACGAGCAGACCACCGACGTTCGGCCGGTCGGTCGGCCCGTCGCAGTTGACGTCGACGAGGCCGGAGTCGGGCACCGGCACGAGGGGCCGGTCCTCTCCGTCGCGCCGACGGTACGCGCGCTCCCCGTCCGTCCAGAACACCTCGGCCGTGAACGGGTCGGCGGCCGCCGCGGCCAGGACGCGGTCGCCGTCGACCAGCGCGACGTTGACCACCGCGAGAGGCGTGCCGGCAGCGAAGTTCAGCGTCCCGCACAGCGGGTCGACGAGCCAGCGCCGGGAGGCGCCCGCCGCGCCGGAGGCGCCCGACTCCTCCCCCGTCCGCGCGTCGCGCGGACGGTGCGCGGAGAGAACGCTCATGATCGCTCGCTCGGCGTCGACGTCGGTCTCGGTGGCGAAGTCGGTGGCCGATTTCACGGTGCGGACATGGTCGCCGCCGAAGCCCCTGCGGACCACCTCGGCCCCGGCTCGGCTGGCGGCGATCCCGACCTCGGCATCGGTCATCGGCATCGACATCGGGATCGGCATGGACCGACCGTAGCGGCCACGGCTAGAGCTCGGGCGGAAGACGGCGGCTCGGCGTCCGCCCTCGACCTCGACCGGGCCCTCGACCGACGGCTCATCGAGACGGATGGCATCAGCGAGCGCCCGCGCCCGTGATCGCGCCCGGACGCGAAGGGCCCCGCCCGCTACTACCGCGGACGGGGCCCCAGGACCGTGGACCTCTCAGCCGCGCAGACCGAAGAGCGACGTGTAACTGCGGCGCGCGTTGCCGAACGAGTCGACCGGGTTCGGCGGGACCGCCGTCGTCGGCGCGTTGTCCTGCTCCCAGATCCCGTACCGCGTGCCGCGGGCCTTCGTAGCCCGGAGGAACTCGCGGTAGGGCAGGTCGCCGGCGTCGAACTCGATGATGTCGAAGCCGTTGGGGTTGGCCTCGTTGCGCGCCCCGTCCTTGAGGTGCAGGAGCGGGTAGCGGTGCGGGTTGTTGCGCACGTAGTCGATCGGCTCGAAGCCCGGGAACCGGTACTGACCCACGAACGCCCAGTAGACGTCCATCTCGAGGAACACGGCCCGCGGGTCCGTGTTGTCGAAGAAGACGTCGTACAGCCGCACCTCCGGCTGGTCCGTCGCGAACGCGAACTCGCCCGCGTGGTTGTGCTGGTAGAGCTTGAGGCCCGCCGCGTTCGCCTGCGCGCCCCACGCGTTGAACTCCTCCGCGGCGGCGAGGTAGCCGGCGACCGTGTTGACGTTCGTCGGCGCGTTCGCCGTCCCGACGTGCGGCATGCCGAGGATGTTCGCGATCTCCAGCTGACGCGGGAGGTCGTTGCGCAGCGCGTTGAGGCTCACGTGCGACCCGACGGCGCTGAGCCCGTTGTCGTCGAGGAGCTGCCGGATCTCCTCCGGCGTGATCGGCCCGACCTGGCCCTGGTTGTAGCCCGCGAACTCGATCTCGGAGTAGCCGATGTCGGCGAGCTGCTCGAACACCACGCGGAACCCGAGGCTCGAGACCTTGTCGCGGATCGAGTACAGCTGGATGCCGATCTTGCCCGGGGGGATCAACCGGCCGTTGCCGGCGGCCGAGAGCGGGCCGGCAGCGGGGACGGTCGCGGCGCCGGCGGCCGGCGCGGCGGCAGCACCGAGGCCGACGGCCACGGTCGACGTCGCGAGCGCCTTGATCAGGCTTCGACGCGTCATCTGAGAAGTGCTCATCGTCTCTCCTTCGAGGGATGACAGTGCGTGTTGATGAAGGCCAGAGCGCTGAGCGCCCTGCGGCTGGTCCTCCTCGTCTCGCCGTCGAGCGGGCTCCCTCGCACGTCGTCGTACGAGAGCGGCGACCGCGCGCAGCACAGCGCGCAGCACCGGTTCGAACCGGGCGGAGGATTCGACCTACCGCCCGGTCGTCATCCTACGAGCGTTCCGTCGGGTGTCAATCAAAAGTCGCGACTCTGTCGATAGACATGTTGGGCCGTCCGCCGAGGTAGAGCCCGGTACCGCGAGGTAGAACGGTTCTACCTCGCGGGAGGCGTGGTCGGGCGGGTCGCGGCCTCGAGGAGCTCGAGGACGTGGACGTAGTCCTCGCCCGTGGCGCGGGACATGCCCATCTCGCACGTGCGGTTGTTCGACACGTACGCGTCGAACGCGCCCGACGGCAGCTCGTGCGCACGGTCCTCGACCTCGCGCGCCTCGGCGCGCGTCGCGGCCTCGGTGAGCTCGGGGTGGAGCATCCCGCGGTCGCCCGCGAAGCCGCAGCAGCCCCACGCGGCCGGCACGGTCGCGCGGTCCGCGACCGACTCGGCCACCGCGCGCAGGTCGTCCACCGCGCCGAGGTGCACGGTCGCGCACGTGGGGTGCACGACGACGTCCCCGATCTTCTCGACATCGACCCCCCGCGCGGCGAGGGCGGGCAGCACGTCGGTGCGCACGAAGGTCACCGCGTCGACGATGCGCAGGCGCGCGAACCGCTCGCGCGCCTCGACGTCGCCGTCCTCGCCGGGCGCTCCGGGGCGCCCGAGGTGGCGGGCCGTCTCGACGAGGCCGTGGGTGCAGCTCGACGCGTCGCACACGATGGGCAGCTCACCCCCGCGCGTGGCGACCCACAGCGCGTCGACGACCTTGTGCGCCATGGCGGCTGCGCCGTCGGGCAGTCCCTTGGACGACCACGGCGTGCCGCAGCACAGCCCGCCGATGCCGTCCGGGACCGCGAGGCCCACGCCCGCGCGCTCGCACAACGCCCGGAACGCGGCCTCCGCACCGAGCCCGCCGTCGGCGGGCGCGAAGAGCTCGCCCATGCAGGACGCGAACAGCACGGCCCGCACCGACGTGCCAGGACCAGGTGACGCCCCGGGAGCACCTCGTCCTGACATGCCGCTCGGGTCGCGGCGCGCGCCCGGGCCGGGCAGGTCCGCGTCGACGCGCGGCACGACGTCGGTCCCGACCACCCCGCGCGCGACCTCCGACGCGACGTGCACGAGCGGCGTCGGGAGCGCCTGGACCACGCCGAGCGCGGCGCGCAGCCCCGAGACCACCGGCCCCCAGTGCTCGGCCGCGGCTGCTCCCCCGCGCTGCACGACCCGCGGCTGCGATCGCGCGCGGTGGCCCTTCATGACGACGCCCGTGTCGATGCCGACGGGGCACGCCTCGACGCACATCGAGTCGGCGGCGCAGGTCTCGACGCCCTGGTACGCGTACTGCCGCTCGAGCTCTCGCCGCTCCGCGGGCGGCGCGGCGGCCATCTCCTTGAGCAGCGCGATGCGCTGGCGCGGCGTCGTCGTGATCGTGCGCGACGGGCAGCCCGGCTCGCAGTACCCGCACTCGACGCAGCGGTCGACGAGCGGACCGTCGTCGCCGCCCGCCGACGTCTCGACCTTGAGGTTCCGCAGGTGCTCGTGGTCGTCGTCCGTGATCACGACCCCGGGGTTGAGCAGGCCGCGCGGGTCGAACAGGCGCTTGATCTCGCGCATGACGTCGTAGAGCTCGTCGCCGAACTGGCGCCGCACGAACGGCGCCATGATGCGGCCGGTGCCGTGCTCGGCCTTGAGCGTGCCGCCGTGCCCGAGCACGAGGTCGACGAGGTCGTCGCTGAACGCGGCGTACCGGTCGAGCTCGGCGCGGTCGCCGAGGCGCGGCGTGATCATGAAGTGCAGGTTGCCGTCCTTCGCGTGCCCGAACGTCACCGCGTCGCCGTAGCCGCGGCGCGCGAAGAGCGCGCCGAGGTCGCGCACGGTCGCGGTGAGGTCGGCGACGGGGACGGCGACGTCCTCGAGGAGCGCGGTGCTGCCCGCGGGGCGCGCGCCCGCGACGGCGGTGTACAGGCCCTTGCGCACGCGCCACAGGCGCTCGCGCGTGGCCGGGTCGGTCGTCACGGTCGCGGGCACGGCGAGCGACCCGGCGAGCGAGCCGACGACGTCGCGCGCCACCTCCTGGAACGGCGCGAGCGCGTCGGGCGAGTCCGCGCGGTACTCGACGAGCAGCGCGGTCTGGCTGCGGATGCCGTCACCGGTGGCCAACGACCGCATCGAGGGGTCGGCCGCCGGATCGGCCGCGGCGACGCGCAGGGATGCCGCGTCGAGCAGCTCGATCGCCTCCGCGCCGGACGCGACGAGCGGCACGAGCGCGTCCGTCGCCTGCTCGAGCGAGTCGAGGACCAGGAGCGTCGTCGCGGCGTGCGCGAGTAGCGGGACGGTCCGGAACGTCACGTCCGCGACCCAGCCGAGCGTGCCCTCGCTGCCGATGAGCAGGTGCTCGAGGATCTTCACGGGCTCGTCGTGGTCGAGCAGCGCGTTGACGGAGTAGCCCATCGTGTTCTTCATCGAGAACTGGCGCTCGATCTCCGCGCGCATCGTCGCGCTCCCCCGCACGCGGTCGCGGAGCGCCGCCAGGCCCCGGTGGAGCTCCGGCTCGGCGGCCCGCAGGCGCGCGTCGGCGTCGGGTGCGCCCGTGTCCACGACCGTCCCGCTCGGCAGCACGACCGTCATCGACTCGACCGTCCGGTACGCCGTGCGCGCGGTGCCCGACGACATGCCCGACGAGTTGTTCGCGACGACCCCGCCGATCGTGCACGCGATCTCGCTCGCCGGGTCCGGCCCGAGCCGACGGCCGTGCCGCAGCAGGTGCGCGTTGACGAGCCGCAGCGTGGCGCCGGGCTGGCACCGGACGCGCGCGCCGCCGTCGAGCACCTCGACGCGCGTGAAGCGCGTGCGCGTGTCGACCAGCACCCCGCCGCCCGACGCCTGCCCCGACAGGCTCGTCCCGCCCGAGCGGAACGTCACCGGCAGGCCGCGCCGGGTCGCCTCGCGCATCGCGGCGACGACGCCGTCCTGGTCGTGCGCGCGCACGACCGCGACGGGCCGAAGCAGGTAGTGCGACGCGTCGTGCGCCTGCGCGACCCTCGTGAGCAGGTCGGTGCGGAGCTCGAAGCCGGGTCCCGCTTCCGGGGCCGGTGGGCGCGACCTCACGGCCGGGCCTTGCGCTCGTACCCGAGGCGGTGGGGCTGCACCGCCTCGTACGTCGCGCGCAGGTTGGCGCTCGTGCGGTCGTAGAGCCGCTGCGCGACGCGCACGAAGAGGAAGTCCACGATCGCGAGCTGCGCGATGCGGCTCGAGAGCGCGCCGGACCGGAACTGCGTCTCGCGTGCCGTCGTCGTCAGCACGACGTCCGCGTGCGCGACGAGCGGCGACTCGGGAAAGTTGGTCACGGCGACGGTCGTCGCGCCACGCTCGTGGGCGATGCGCAGCGCGTCGTTCGTCTCGACCGTCAGGCCGCTGTGCGAGACGCCGACGGCGACCGCTCCCGGCCCGAGGAGCGCGGCCGACTGGAGCTGCACGTGCGGGTCGGGCGACGCGAAGCAGATCAGGCCGATGCGCTGGAGCTTCTGCGCGAGGTCCTGCGCCGTGAGCCCGCTGGACCCGACGCCGAACAGGTCGATGCGCAGCGCCTGGGCCACAGCCGCCGCGACCTGCTCCAGCGCGTCGAGGTCGAGCATGCGCGCCGTCTCCTCGATGGTGCGCGCCTCGTGGAACGCGATCTTGGTGACGACGTCCTGCAGGGTGTCCTCGGGGTCGATCTCGCCGTGCGCGACGTTCGCGCGCTCCTGCTCGACCGCCCGGCGGCTCGTCGCCTGCGCGAGGTCGATGCGGAAGTCCGGGTAACCGCCGTACCCGACCGCCCGGCAGAACCGGACGACCGTCGCCTGCGACGTCCCGACGAGGGCCGCGAGCTCGGTGATCGTCTTCCCGACGACGGCAGCCGGGTCGGCGAGCACGACCTCGGCGATGCGCGCCTCGGCCGGGCGCAGGTTCGGCAGGGACTGGCGGATGCGGACGAGACCGTCGGCGGCCATTCAGTCCTCCTCGGTGGTCGGGTCGGGTCGGCCGTGCGGGTCGATCGGGGCGTCCTGGTCGGCCGGTGGCCCGGCCTGCCGGTCGAGCGTGAGCCACGGCTCGTGCCCGACGACGGAGCCCGGGTCGGTCGCGAGGCGTCCGGCCAGGTGCAGCGCGCCGTCGAGCGGAGTGCCCGCCGCCTCGACGAGCTCGACCTCGGGGCGCAGGACGGACAGGCGCGCGCGGAAGGGGTCGGTGAGCAGCGGGCCGACCCCCAGCACTCCCCCGGTCGCCGCCGCGAGCGGCGGGACGCCGTCGACCAGCGCGGCGGCGAGCGTCGTCGCGAGGTGCGTGCCCGCGCCGGCGAGGATCTGCCGCGCGACCGGGTCGCCGTCGTGGGCCGCAGCCGCGACGTCGGGCGTGAAGGACGCGAGCACCTGGGCGCGGTCCGCGCGGGTGTACAGCTGGGCGGGCCATGTGGGGACCGGGCCGAACCGGGCCGTCGCGGCGGCGAGCAGCGCCGTCGACCCGCCGTTGTCGCGGCCGTCGTGCGCGGCGGCCGCCGCCCGGAGTCCTTGCGCCCCGATCCACGACCCGGACCCCAGGTCGCCGAGCAGGTGGCCCCAGCCGTCGACCCGGTGCCAGACCGACCGCAGGTCCGTGCCGAGCGCGATCGCGCCCGTACCGACGGCGACGACGGCCCCCGGCCGCCCACCCAGCGCGCCGAGATGCGCGGTGAGCGCGTCGGCCGCGACGGCGGTCCAGGCGGTGGGCACGACGGCTCGCAGCACGGTGTGGAGCTCGGCCGGGTCATGCACGAGGGAGGCGAGGCCGGTCGCGCCGAGGGCGGCGGCAGCGACGCCGCCGTCGATGACCCCCGGAGCCGCTGCGCGGAGGTGCGCCAGGAGCTCACGGACGACGTCGACGACGTCGCTCCCGCGCGCGGTGACCTGCACGGGCCGGCCGGTCAGCTCGACGTCCTGGCGGGACGCCGCGAGGACGGGTGCGCGTCCGGTCCGTCGCGCGACGAGGCGGCTGCCCGATCCGCCGACGTCGAGCGCGACCAGCCACTCGCCGTCCGGAACGCTGCTCAGCACACCTCATTGTGGCATAAAGTTTCACGAACAAGCGGATAGATGAAGATTGTCGCCACCGCCCGTGAGTCCACGCTCTCGCTCAGGGTAGCGCCGGCAGGCCCCGCTTCGTCAGTCCGGCACGGGTGTCTGCTGGTAAGAGGCCAACGCGACGACGTCGCCCCGGCGCACGTAGACGCTCGTCATGAGACCGGTGAACGGCGGCGCACCCTCGTCGCGCCAGCCCTGCCCGCGGTAGACGAGCACCGCGGCGTCGTCACCGAGCGGGACGAGCCGTTCGTCGTCGATCGCGTACCGGGCCCACGGCGGGGCGTCGCGCAGGGACGCGACGACCTCCTCCCGGTCCCGGACGCGTCCGTCCGCGAGCACCATCACCGCGTCGGGCGTCATGATGCGGCCGTAGAAGTCGGCGCCCGTGCCGTCGCACAGCGAGCGCCAGCCGTCGTGCTCCATCCTCAGCAGCTCGTCGAGAGTCATCCCGCACCTCCGGCTCCAGGCTCGCGCCCGCGCGCGACGCTCGCCACCCCGCGACCCGCCTGAGCCGCCTGCTCTGCCAGGCGCCCGGGCGTCACCCGGACGCGGGGACGATCGCGGTGTGGACGCAGCGCCACGACTCGCCGCGCCGCACGAACGTGTCGACCGACCACTCGTCGTCGCGGAACGATGTCCCGCGCCACGTGCCGGCGGAGACGCCGCGCGCGAGGGTGACCGCGACGTCGTCGTGCACGCTCACGGAGACGAGCTGCGACGACATCTCGGTGTGCAAGAGGTCCCCCGCCGCGACGACGGCGAGGAAGCCCTCGCGCTCCTGCGCGTTCCCGTCCGTGCCGACGAGCACCCACCCGGGCTCGACGAACGCGTCGATCGCGGCGGGGTCGTTCGCGACGAGCGCGTCGCCCCACGCGCGCAGGAGCGCGGCGAAGGCGGCAGGCGTGTCCGACGGTCGGCTCATCGCGCCAGCCACTCCTTGCGCTCGGCGGGCGACAGCTTCTCGACCGACGCGCGGAGCACGTCGCGCGGCATCGTCGCGGCGTGCTCCTCGAGGAACGCGCGCAGCCGCTCGGGCTCGACGTCGCCCGCGTGGCGGAGCATCCAGCCGACGCCCTTCTGCACGTAGGGCTCGCGGTCGTCGACGAGGACCTCGGCGAGCCGGAAGGTGTCGTCCACCTGGCCGCGCCGCAGGAACGCCGCGGTCGCGACGATCGCCGTGCGCCGGCGCGGCCAGTCGGGCGCGCGCGCGAGGTCGTCGAGCACGCCGCGCGGCCGGTCGAGCAGCCACGACCCCAGGACCTGGTACGCCGTGAGGTCGACGAGGTCCCACGTGTCGACGCGGTCGTGCCGTCGCAGCAGGAGGTCGACCAGCTCGGCGTGCCGCTCGACGGAGACCCTGCGGGCCGTCGCGGACTTGCCCATGATCGAGCACGCCCCGGCACGGACCTCGTGGACGCGGTCCTCGAGCAGGAGCTCGATCTCGGCGACCGGCAGGTCGAGCGCGCTCTTGGCGAGCGTGAACACGTCCCCCATCCGCACGCCGACGAACGAGTCGTCGCCGGGGAAGTAGCGGGTGTAGGACCGTCGCTGCCCGGACGTCGCGCGCGCGAGCAGCGCGGCGCGGAACTCGCTCGCCGACGTGAGCGGCGGCATCGCCGGCCTCCTCCCTGCGCCGGCCCCGGGCATGTCGGGCCTCACCGCGGCGCCATGCGGATGGCGCCGTCGAGACGGATCACCTCGCCGTTGAGCATCGGGTTCTCGACGATCGCGCGCACCAGGTGCGCGTACTCGTCCGGGAGCCCGAGCCGGCTCGGGTGCGGGATCTGCGCGGCCAGCGACTCCTGCGCCGCGTCGGGCAGCGACGCCATCATCGGGGTGCGGAAGATGCCCGGCGCGATCGTCATGACGCGGATGCGGTGCTGCGCGAGGTCGCGCGCGAGGGGCAGCGTCAGCCCCGCGACCCCCGCCTTGGACGCCGCGTACGCCGCCTGCCCCACCTGCCCGTCGTATGCCGCGACCGAGGCTGTCTGCACGACGACGCCGCGCTCCTCCCCGTCGGGGTCCGGCCCGTCCGGGCCGAGCGGCTCGAGGGCCAGCATCCGTTCCGCGGCAAGGCGGACGACGTTGAACGAGCCGACGAGGTTGACGTCGACGACGCGCCGGAAGGCGTCGAGCGGGTGCACCCCCGCCTTCCCCAGCACGCGTTGCGCGAGCACGATCCCCGCGCAGCCCACGACGACGCGCGCCCCACCGAGCTCGTCGGCCGCGTCGAGCGCCCGCGCGACGTCGTCCTCGTCCGTCACGTCGGTGGGGACGAACCGCGCGCTGCCGCCGAGCGCGTCGGCCACCGCCGCGCCGTCGGACGACGCGAGGTCCGCGAGGACCACGCGCGCCCCCGCCCCGACCAGACCCTCCGCCGTCGCGCGCCCGAGGCCCGAGGCCCCTCCCGTCACCAGGGCGACCGTGCCCTCGATCCGCATGTCTCACCCTCCGTCACCGGCGCGAGCACCGTCGCCCGCCCTGCTGACCGTACCCAGATCGACCCGCAGGTCGCGAGGTCGACCCACCGAAGGTCGATCTCGGACGCTCGGGTCGATCTCGCGGGGAGCCTCAGTGCGACGGCATCTCCAGGCACCCGCCGTCGGCGATCGGGCCGCCCGCCTCGAGCGTCACGGCGTCTGGCGCGACGGCGCCGTACACGCACCCGCCCGGGACCCAGACGCCCACGCCGACGACCGTCGCGACCTCGCCGCCCGCCGTCCTGTCCGCTACCTGCACGCTCTCGTCGAACCCCGCCGCGGCGAGCGCGGCCCAGACCTCGTCACCGTCGACGGGCGACCCGTCGGCGAGCGGGTCGAGCGCGGCCTGCACCGCGGGCAGGGAGAGCGCCGCCTCGGCGTGGCTCTCGGGCGTGCCCATCCGCTGCCGGTAGGCCTCGTTGGACGCGTCGAGGCCGGGATCGGGCCCGGTCTCCTGCTCGACGGCGGTCGTGTCCTCCGCGTACGTGGTCGCCGGCCCGCCGTGCGTCCCGTCGTGGTACGAGTCCGCCCACTGCTGCATCCCGAACGCGACGACGGCGTAGAACCCCACGACGCCGACGAACGCGAAGATCGACAGGCCCACGACGACTCCGATGACACCACGCGCCAGCCGCGAGGTGCCGTCCGTGTCGGCCGGGGTGCCGGCCGGCTCGTCCGGACCGTCGGGTCCGCCGACTCGTCGCGTCGTCATGCGGCGAGTCTCGTCCCGGGGGCGGCGGGCAGCGACCGCGGGCGCGGCACCGCTCCAGGATCTTCACATCTCGGACGTCGCAGGGTGCAGGATGGGAGGGCGACCCGGGCAACCGTCCGTCACGCGCGACCGTCAGGAGAGAGATCACATGAGCCTGTACGACATCCCGTTCGACGCGATGGACGGGACGACGCACACCCTGCGCGAGCACGCGGACGAGGTCGTGCTCGTCGTCAACGTCGCGTCGCGGTGCGGGCTCGCGCCGCAGTACGCGACGCTCGAGGCGATGCAGTCGACGTACCGCGACCGCGGGTTCACGGTGATCGGGTTCCCCAGCAACCAGTTCCTCCAGGAGCTGGGCACGAACGAGGCCGTACAAGAGTTCTGCTCGACGACGTACGGCGTGACGTTCCCCGTGGTCGACCGCGTGCGCGTCAACGGGCGGCACGCGCACCCGCTCTACACCGAGCTCAAGAAGGCGCCCGACGCCGAGGGCAAGGCCGGGCGCGTGACCTGGAACTTCGAGAAGTTCCTCGTCCTGCCAGGTGGCGACGTGCGCCGGTTCCGGCCGCGCACCCTTCCCGACGACCCGGCGATCGTCGACCTCGTGGAGCAGCACCTGCCGCGCTGAGCCCGCCCGGGCGCGCAGGCCGCTCAGCGCACGACGAGCGCGGGGTGCCGCGCGTCATCGACCCGCACGACGACGTCGGCCACCTCCGCGGGCCGGACCTCCCGGTCGTAGCGCGCGTAGGCGGCGAGCGTCCACGCCTCGTCCGCGTCCGTGCGGCGCGCGAGCGTCGCCGCGCGCAGCGCGAGGTGGACGGTGAGGTCCGTCGTGAGCCCGCGCCCGAGGGAGAGCGACCCGTCGAGCACGACGACGAGCCCCGGCTCGGCGTCGACGTACGCCGCGCGGGTGGAGCGGCTCGTCGCCGGGTCGCGCAGACTCGGCACGTAGCGGCCGGACCCACCGGTGCCGACGGCGTCGAGCACCTCACGATTGAGCCCTGCCACGTCGATCCACTCGTCGAGCAGGGCGTCCGGGTCCTCGCGACCGCGCTCGAGGCGCAGCGACGCGGGGCGCCAGAAGTCGCGCACCCGGATCCGCGCGACCGGTCGCCCGGCCGCGCGCAGCGGTGCGACGAGCGCGTCCGCGAGCGCCTCGGGATGCGTGGAGGGGTGGCCGTCGACGAGGAGCCGGACCGCGGCGTCGGGCTCGCGGCGGCCGCGGCCGTCGGTACCGGGGAGGGGGCGGAGCAGCAGGTCCACGACCCGGTCCACGAGGACGGCCTCGGTCACCGGTTCGACGCGCACCGCGTCAGGACGCCACACCGCGCCGCTGGGACATGCCCCGCAGCGCGGTGTCGACGAGCGCGTCGACGTACTCGTCGGTCAGGGGGCCGCTGCGCTGGAGCCACCGGTTGAGCAGGGGGCCCCAGATGACGTCGACCGCCACGTCGAGGTCGAGGTCTCGCGCCAGCTCGCCCGTCTCCTGCGCGCTGCGCAGGCGACGTCGCTTGGCCTCGCGGAGCGGGGCGTCGAGCCGCTCGTGGTACGCGGCGGCGAGTGCGTCGTCGTGCGCGACCTCGGTCGCCAGCGCGCGCATGGGCTCGGCGAGTTGGGGGTCGTTCAGCTCGGCGACGGTCGCCTTGAGGACCAGCGTGAGGTCGGCCCGCAGGTCGCCGGTGTCGGGGAGCTGGGGCGCCTCCCCTGCGCTCTCCTCGCTGAGGAGGAGGAAGGCGTCGAAGAGGACGGCGGCCTTCGAGGGCCACCACCGGTAGATCGTCTGCTTCCCGACGCCGGCGCGCGTGGCGATGCCCTCGATGCTCAGCCGGGCGTAGGGGACGTCCTGGAGGAGGTCGAGCGTGGCCGTGAGGACGGCGCGGCGCGAGCTCTCGTTGCGTCGTGCGGGATCGGGGTTCGGCATGCGACCAGGGTAGCCGAAGCGAGACGAGACGTTGCGTATTGCCAAACGCCAGAGCGTGGTCTACGGTGTGGAGCACAACGAGACGCAACGTCTCGTCTTACGAAGGAGGATCACTTGTTCCCGTCTTCCCCCGCCCCCCGCACGTGGTTCATCACCGGCGCCAGCCGCGGCATCGGCCGGGCGCTCGCGGTCGCCGCGCTCGAGCGCGGCGACCGGGTGGTCGCCGCGGCACGCACCGCGACCGCCGACGCGTTCGACGAGCGGCACCGCGACCGCGTCCTCGCGCTCAGCGTGGACGTCACCGACAAGAGCGCGGTCGACGCCGCGGTGACCACCGCCGTCGCACACTTCGGCCTGCTCGACGTCGTCGTGAACAACGCCGGAACCATGTCCATGGGCATGGTCGAGGAGTTCACCGAGGCGCAGGCCCGCGCCCAGCTCGAGGTCAACTTCTTCGGTGCCCTCTGGATCAGCCAGGCGGTGCTGCCGCACCTGCGCGAGCAGGGGTCCGGCCACCTCCTGCAGGTCTCGAGCATCGCCGGCCTCGGCGGCTTCCCCAGCACGGGCCTGTACAGCGCGAGCAAGTTCGCGCTCGAGGGCATGAGCGAGGCCCTCGCCATGGAGGCGGCGCCCTACGGCGTGAAGGTCACCATCGTGCAGCCGGGTGGCTACTGGACCGACCTCTACACGAGCATGACCTCCACGACGCCGCTCGAGGCCTATGCCCCGCTGCGCGCCGAGCTCGAGAGCCAGTGGGCCGAGGGCTCGGTGGACAGCGACCCACGGCTCGCGGCCGAGGCGATGCTCGCGGTGGTCGACAGCGACGACCCGCCCCTGCGCCTCGCCCTCGGGAGCATGACCTACGACCTCGCGCACCACGTCTCGCAGCAGCGGCTCGAGACCTGGGCCGCGTGGGAGCACGTGAGCCGCGCCGCCGAGCACGCAGTGCCGCAGACCGAGGTCGCCGGATGACGTCGCCGAGCCGCACGGCGGCGCCGGTCGAGCCCGCCCAAGCGGCACACCGTTCCGGCAAAGGACGGGACGCACCCGCTGTGCGCTCCTAGGGTGAGGGCCATGCCACCCACCGTTCCCGACGTGACCCAGCTCAGCGTGTGCACGGGCGGGTGGGACGCGTGACGGCCGCGTTCCGTCCCGGGACGGTCCGTGAGGCGACCGGCGGCATCGTCGCGCTGGGCCTCGCGACGTTCGTCGCCATCACGACCGAGCTCGTGCCCGTCGGGCTGCTCCCCCTCATCAGCGCGGACCTGGACGTCACCGAGTCCGTCGCGGGCCTGCTCGTGACGGCGTACGCGGCCATGGTCGCCGTGCTGGCCGTGCCCCTCACGCTCGGGACGCGCCGGTTCCCGCGCAAGAGCCTGCTGCTGACGACGCTCGCGCTGTACACCCTGAGCAACGTGCTCGTGGCGGTCGCGCCGACGTTCGCCGTCGTGGCGGCCGCCCGCGCGCTCGGCGGCATGTCGCACGCGGTGTTCTTCTCGGTGAGCATCGGCTACGCGTCCCGGCTCGTGCTGCCGCACCTCACGGGGCGCGCGCTCTCGCTCGTCACGGCGGGGGCTGCGGTGGGGTTCGTGCTCGGGGTGCCGCTGACGACGGCGCTCGGGACGGCGGTCGGCTGGCGCGCCTCGTTCGCGGTCCTCGCCGGTGCGTGCGCGGTGACCGCCGTCCTCATCGCGCTCCTCCTGCCTGCCGTGCCGGGCGGCGGGAGCCCGCCGTCGGACGCCGCGCGCTCCACCCGGCGGACCGCGCTCGCCGTCGTCACGACGACCAACGCCCTGGCCTACCTCGGTCAGTACACGGTCTACACCTACGTGTCGCTGCTGCTCCTCGGCGCGGGCCTGCAGGAGTCGGCGCTCGGCCCCGCGCTCCTGGTGCTCGGGGCACTCGGGCTCGTCGGCACCGCGTTCGCCGCGGCTCGTCTCGACCACCGGCCGCGCCGCACGACGATCGTCGCCGTCGTGGCGATCGCGGGCGGCATGCTCGCCGTCGGACTCGCGTTCCCCGCGACGGTCGGGGTGCTCGTCGCGATCGGGGTGTGGAGCGCGGGGTTCGGCGCGATCGCACCGGTCTTCCAGTCAGCCGCGATCCGCACGCACGGCGCGTCGCCCGACGTCACGGGAGCGCTCGTCAACACGACGTCGAACATCGGCATCGGGGGCGGCGCCGCGCTCGGCGCGCTCGTCCTGGCCGGGTCCGGGCTCGACGCCGTCCCGTTCGTCGGGGCCGGCATCGCCGCCCTCGCGCTCGTCGTGGTGCTCGTCGCACGGCGCGCGTTCCCCGCGGCGCCGGCGGTGGACCACCGGTAGCCCCCGTCAGCGGGCGGCACTCTCCGCCGGGGCGGCGTCGGCGGCGAGCCAGGCGCGCGGCGAGCGTCCGACCCGGTGGCTGAACGCCCGGGAGAAGGCAGCGGGAGTCGCGTACCCGAGCTCGTTCGCGGTCCGGCTCACGGACGCACCGGCGCGGAGCCTGTCCTGGGCGACCGTCAGCCGCCAGTGCGTCACGTACTCCGCGGGCGGCTGCCCGACGACGTCCTTGAACCGCGCGGCGAACGCGCTGCGGGACAGGTGCGCCTCGCGCGCAAGGGACTCGAGCGTCCAGGGCCGGCCGGGGGACTCGTGGACGGCGACGAGCGCGGGGGCGAGGCGCTCGTCCGCCAGGCCGGGCAGGAGCCCGGCCGGCAGCGCGAGCTCGTCGGCGTGGTCGAGGATCCATCGGAAGAGCTGGACGAGGACCACCTCGAACAGCCTGTCGGCGACCACGCGGCGCCCGCACCGGACGTCGTCGATCTCCCCGAACAGCAGGTCGAGCGCCGGTTCGAGGCCGCTGACCTCGTCGAGCGGCAGCACGAGCAGGGGCGGGAGCGTCCGGACGAGGGGGTGCGTCGAGCCGCTCTCGACGTCGAGGGTCGCGCACGCGAAGTCGGAGTCCTCGGTGGGCGCGTTGTGGAACGCATGCTCCAGCGGGCGCGGGTAGAAGAGCAGGCTCGGGCGGTCGACGGTCCGACGCTCGGTCCGCCCGCCGGCGCCGACGTGCGTGACGTCCATCTCGCCACGGCGCAGCACGTGCAGGAACCCGCGCCCCGGCCGCGCGTCGAAGGTCGTGGTCCCGCACAGCGGCCCCGTGTGGAAGAGGTGCGTCCGGACGCGGAAGCGCTCGAGGAGGTGGGAGAGGCGGTCGACGGAGGCCATCGGCCCAGCATGCCAGACGATCAGGTAAGTCTGGTGGACGATTCGTATCCCGTCGTCCTGTCGACCCGCGCATGCTGGACGACGTCGGCCCCTCACCGCGACGGCCGCACGTCCCGCACCCGACACCGGAGGAACTTCCCATGTCCCGCGTCCCCCTCGTCAGCCCCGAGTCCACCGACGGCCCCGTGGCCGACCAGCTCGACCAGATCCACTCCGCGTTCGGCGGCGTCCCGGCGATGTTCCGGGCGGTCGCGAACTCCCCGGCCGCGCTGCAGAGCCTGTGGGGCTCGTTCGGTGCCCTCGGCACGGGCACGCTCGGTCCCGAGATCAGCGAGCAGATCGCCGTGGCCGTCGCGAACCGGAACGGGTGCGAGTACTGCCTCGCCGCGCACACGGCGCTCGGCCGCAAGGCGGGCCTCTCGCCCGACGAGCTCACCGCCGCGCAGGACGGCGCCTCGCACGACCCGCGGGTCGCCGCGCTCCTGCGCTTCGCCCTGACCCTCGTCGACGAGCGCGGCCACGTCACCGCCCAGGACGTCCAGGTCGTCCGCGACGCGGGGTGGACCGACGGGCAGGTCGTCGAGGTCGTCGCGCACGTCGCGCTGAACATCTTCACCAACTACGTCAACGTGGCACTCGACGTGCCCGTCGACTTCCCGGCCGTCGGGCTGCGCCGCGCCGCCTGACCGCCGTCGTGCGCGGCACCCGGGAGACGCCCGGGTGCCGCGCGCAACGGCGCGCGAGGCGCCGCCCGCGGGTCGCTGGCCAGCGGCCTTAGGGTGGCGCCATGACATCGGTGCGGCAGGTCCAGGTCACCTTCGACTGCGCGCAGCCGGAGCGTGTCGCACGGTTCTGGTGCGACGTGCTCGGCTACGTCCCCACGCCACCGCCGGAGGGCTTCGCGACGTGGGACGAGGCGAACGCCGCGCTGCCGCCCGAGGAGCGCGATACGTGGTTCGCGTGCAGCGACCCCACCGGCGTCGGCCCGCGCCTGTACTTCCAGCGCGTCCCCGAGGGCAAGGTCGTCAAGAACCGGGTCCACCTCGACGTGCGTGCTGGGACCGGGCTCGTCGGCGCCGAGCGACTCGCGACGCTCCAGGCCGAGCGTGACCGGCTCGTCGCGCTCGGCGCGACCTGCGTCCGGGCGATGGTGGCCGACGAGGAGAACGAGTCGTGCATCGTCATGCAGGACGTCGAGGGCAACGAGTTCTGCCTGGACTGATCGGCGGACCGACCGTGGGTCACGACACCGCGAGGGCGCGCACGGCGCGCTCGATGGCGGGACGCAGGTCGAGCTCGGGGTCGACGGTGAGCCGGTGCAGCAGCATCCCGTCGAGCAGCGCCATGAGCGCCCGGGTCGCCGGCACGGGGTCGGCGACGCCGAGGTCGACGACGAGCTGCTCCGTCCACCGCTCGAACTCGTGGCGCTGCCGCCGCAAGGGCTCGCCGAGCTCGGGGTCGCCCGCGAGCTCGAGGAAGAGCGCGTAACGCGCGCGGGTGCGTGTGGCGAACGGTCCGGTCTGGAGCTCGGCCATGGCGCACAGGCCCCCGATCAGTCCGTCGATCCCCGTGATCGCCGGCATCGCGGCCGGGTCGAAGTCCGTCCGCTCCTGCTCCGCGACCCAGTCGACCACTCCCGCGAGCAGAGCCCGCCGGGTGCGGAACCAGTTCGAGGTCGATCCGGGCGGGAGGCCGGCACGGGCATCGACCCGCGCATGGCTCATCGCCCGCACGCCGTCCCTGCCGAGCAGCTCCACGGCCGCTGCCAGCGCGCGGTCCCGCGTGGTGGCCATGGACGCCCCTTCCGACGAGGTCTACTATGAAAATAGTAGTCACTGGACGGAGGGGTCGTCATGACCACGCCCGAGCCTCGCACCACCGGTCCCCGCGACGCCGCGGACTGGTCGCCGCCGCTGCCCGAGGCCCCCGGCTTCGACCATCTCGTCGTCGCGACGCCCGGCCTGCGCAGCCACGTGGCCGTCGTCGGCGAGGGCGACCCGGTGCTGCTGCTGCACGGGTGCCCCCAGCACTGGTGGCAGTGGCACGCCGTCGCCCCGGCGATCGCGGCGCACGGCTACCGCGTCTACTGCCCCGACCTGCGCGGGGCCGGCTGGACCGTGGCCGACGACCCGCACGTCGCGCGCGAGACACGGCTCCACGACGTGCTCGCGCTCCTCGACGCCCTGGACGTCGATCGCGTCCACCTCGTCTCCCACGACATGGGCGCCATCACCGCGATGCAGCTGACCTACGACCACCCCGAACGGGTGCGGTGGGCGGTGCAGCTCGCCGTCTGGCCGGCCTTCCTGCGGTTCAGCCCGAAGCTCGTCCCGGCGTTCCAGCACCTGCCCAAGTACGTCTGGCACCGCCCGGGCGCCTCGCTGCGCGGGGACTTCTCCGAGCGGTACGTCGCCCGCCCGATGTCGGAGGCGACGATCGCGGCCCACCTCGCACCGTTGCAGCGGCCGGAGGTCGACGCCGCGATTCGTCCGCTCGCTCGCCGCATGGTCCTGCCCGAGGCGCTGCGCCTCGTCCGCGGCGACTACCGCCGTCGGCGGCTCACCGTGCCGACGCTCGTCGTGTTCGGCCGCCGCGACCACCCGACCACCGAGGACCTCCTGCGGCACATCTGCCGCGACCACGAGCGGTACGCCGACCGCTTCGAGCTCGCGTTCGTCGACGACGCCGCCCACTTCATCACCGACGACGCCCCGACCGCGGTCGCCGACCTCGCGCTCGACTGGTTCGCACGAGCGGCGTGACGGCGGATACCTAGGATGTCGCCGGCTGACCTGCCTCGTCGCGGCCTGTCCCGCGGCGTCCGGCGCTCGGGCACCGACGACGCACTGGTCGCCCGGACCCCTGGCGGAAGGTGGACGCGTGACGCGCTCCACCTCTCGCCGCTCGACGTCGCCATCCTGTACTACACGGGCCAGTACATCCATGGATCGACGATCCCGCGGCGCAAGCCCGACAGCCGTCGACCCCGCGCTGCTGCCCGAGGTGCTGCGCGTGATCGCCGTCGCGGAGCAGGCCCGCGCGGGGACGCGAATCGGCCTCGATCCGCGCCGGGGACGTCGCCCGACGGAGAAGCGAGCCTGGGACCGGATGAAGACGGCGGTCGACGACGCCGTGCGTCGCGCCTGCCCCGACCTCGCCGACGACGCGGTGCGGACGGTGAGCTTCCTGATGTGCTCGGAGGCCGCGGCCCGCTCCAAGAACGCCCCCTGGGAGGACGACGAGGAGCCGGGCGGCGACGTCGACATGCCCGCGAGGAAGGCGGCACTGACCTTCACCGACGACAAGGACGGCGAGAAGAGGTGGACCCAGGACGGTCCGCGGAGCGCCGGCGCGGCCCCGTGCGACTCCTGCTGCGGCCGCGAGCCAGGCGCGCTGTGTCGCGGGGCGGCGCGGGTGGTCGTCGCGACCACGATCTGGTCGGCGTGTCGTCCATCTGAAGCCAGAGTCCAAAAGAGGGTTCTGCGACGTACGACAAACGGTCGTTCTGCTGCGGTGTGGGGGAGGCGACTGGGTGGTCGATGGGGCGAGTGTGCGGTTCGCTTGAGCGCCCGTGGCTTTCGGCTTCGTGGTGCACCGATGCTGGCTCGCTCACGCGTCCTGCCGTCGTGGTCGGTCAGGGGACGCGGAGCTCGGTGAGGGGGTCGCGTCGTGCGGCGACGAGTGCGGGCAGGAGGGCTGCGAGGGTCCCGACGCCGAGGGTAAGGACCGCGACGGCTCCGAAGAAGTCGGTTCCCGGCAGCGGTTGACCGCTGATGACGAGGGCGGTGAGAGCGACGAGGCTGCCGGTGGCGGCACCGAGGGTGGCGAGGACGGCGCTCTGGGTGAGGACGAGCGCGACGACGAGGGTCTGGCTGGCGCCGAGCGCGCGGCGTCGGCCGTAGTCCTTGCGGCGCAGGAGGACGACTCCAGTCTGGACGGCGGCGATGAGCAGCAGTGCGAGGCCGAGCACGCCGACGACGAGGGTGCGGGAGTAGGCGCGCAGCTGGCCGGCTACGACGTCGCGCAGCAGGACGAGGTCGTCGCTCGTGGTGATGGTGACCGTCGTGGGGTCGGCGACGGCGAGCAGTGAGACGAGCGTGTCGCGCACGGGGTCGACGAGCTGGGGTGTGCTCGTCAGGACGACGAGGATGCTGACGGGCTCAGGTTCGGCGGGGACGCCGGCGGCGACGAGGGCGAGCGGTTCCAGCGGGTCGAGCTCGTCGGGAACGTAGAGCGTGCCTGCTACAGCGCGCTGCGTCCCGGCCGGGTCGGTGACGCCACCAGTGGTCATCGCGAGGTCGTCGAGCGCGGTGGCAGATGCGTGGACGGTGCCGTCGACGGGATCGTCGTCACCGATCCCCAGGTGGGCGGCGTCGTACGTCCACAGGTGACGTAGCGGGACGGGGGTGCCGCCGGGGACGGCGGTGTTGCGCACGTCGGTGGCGGCACTGAAGGCACCGGCCCAGGCGACGGCGTCGATGCGTTCGAGCTCGTCGAGGATGCGGGTGTCGATGCCCGCGTCGGGTTGGGCGCGCACGACGAGCGAGCGGGTGCTGGCGTCGTCGATGCTGGCCAGGACCTGGTCCTCGGTGCCGACGGCGCGTCCGGTGGTGAGCAGGACGGTCGCGCACAGGGCGGCGACGACGAGGACGACTGCGGCCGAGCCGACGGGCTGGCTGCGGGCGGAGGCGATCGCCTCGCGCACGACTTCGGCGGCGTAGCGCGCGCCGCGCAGCGTGCCGTTGGGCGGGCTCACAGGCGCACCTCGCGGGTGCAGCGGGCGACGAGCGCGGGGTCATGGGTCACGACGACGACGCTCGCGCCATGCTGGGCAGCGCGGTGGAACGTGTCCACGACGACGCCTGCCGATGCAGGGTCGAGGTTTCCGGTGGGTTCGTCGGCGAGCACGACGGCGGGCTCGTGCAGGAGCGCGCGGCACAGGGCGACGCGTTGGGCCTGACCGCCGGAGATCTCTCCGGGGCGGTGGGTCGCGCGCACGGCGACGCCGAGCTCATCCATGAGCTCGTGCGCGCGTCGGCGCGCCTCGCGGGGGGAGCGGTGGCGGTGCAGGGCCGGGCCGGTGATGTTGTCGAGCACGGTGCGGGTCGGGTCGAGGGCGGCGTCCTGGAAGACGAACCCGAAGCGCTCGGCGCGCAGGCGCGCGCGGCGGGCGTCGCTTCCGTCGGCCACGCTCACGCCGTCGAGCAGGACGCGCCCTTCCTGCGGGTGGACCATGAGGCCGAGCAGGTAGAGGAGGGTGGACTTGCCGCGTCCGCTCGGGCCGGTGATCGCGACGACCTCGCCGGCCTCGAAGCGAGCGTCCCATTCGCGGAAGAGCGGTTCGTGGCGGTGGTAGCCGAACGTGAGCCCGTCCGCGCGCAGTCGTGCGTCCACCGTTCAGCCGCCCTGAGGGGCAGGGGCGTCGCCGGCCGGTACGCGCACCCGGTCCCCGTCCGCGACTCCTTCGACGACGGCGGTCCCGCCTACCGAGGCGACGATCGTCACCGGGCGCTCGGCACCGTCCGGGTCGACGACGACCACCCTGCCGTCCGGGGTGCTGCGCAGCGCCGCGACCGGCACGGTGAGGCCGGAGACCACGGGGTCGGTCACCACGGCGGAGTCGAGCAGCGTCCGCCCGGTGACCGGCAGCTGCGTGCACGAGCCGCCGCAGACCGATCCACCCGCCGGGCCATGCAGGTCGATCAGGACTGCGCCGTCCTCACCCGGCCGCGACGCGGCGGTGAGGGCTTCCCACGACTCGCCGCCGGGCGAGGTGACGCGCACGGCCGTCCCGGACGGGATCCGGTCGGCCTGCTCCTGGGTCACCTCGAGCTGCAGCGACGGCTCGTCCGGCAGCGCCAGCACGACGGTCTCGCCCCCGCCGAGCGTCGCGCCACGGGTGACGATCTCGGTGTCGAGCACGATCCGGGCGGGCAGCTGCTCGACGTAGACGACGTCGCCCGCGCGGACCACACCGTCGACGCCGATACCGAGGTCGCGCTGCCACGCGCGCACCGCAGCGGTCGTTCCCGCGCCGAAGCGCCCGTCCGGCTCCCCGGAGAAGTACCCCGACCCGGCGAGCAGGGCCTGGAGCTGGCGCACGTCCTCACCGCGGGCGTCCGGTCCCAGATCCCGGAACGCGGGCACCGCGCCCGCCCCGACGACGACCGGCCGCTGGTCGACCCGGTACAACACCGCACCTGCCGCGACCGGCGCGCCGTCGAGCGCCGCGACCTCGGTCACCACGCCCGACGCGCGGTTGACCGCTGCCGGCGTCCGCGGCCACTGCGCCGTCACAGAAAGGTTCAGCTCGGCACCGACCTCACCTGGCACCACCTCGGCCGTCGTGAAGCCGGGCGTCGGGGGAAGCTCGGGCGCCGGACGGAACACGACCGCCCCCGCCCACCCCAGCCCCACGCCCGCGACCAGCGCCGCGGCAGCCCAGGCCACGACACCTGCGCGTCGACGCCGTCGGTCAGCCGGCTCCTCGCCTGGCCAGACGTCACCCACCGACCCGACCTCCGGGTGCGCGCCGGGTCCCGTGCGAGGCTCGCCGGTGGTCCTCACCAGCCCTCCGGAAGCTGGGGGCACTCCGCCTCGTACTGCTCCCACGTCTCCTGATCGACGTCACCGACCGAGGCCCATGCCGACCACGCGCCACCGGAGTTGTACGTGTCCTTGAACACCTGCTCCGACGGGGCCGCGGCGACGTCGACACCGAACTCACGCAAGCACTCCGCAGTGTCGAGCTCGTGCGCGTACAACTCGGCGAGCTGCGCGTCGTCCAACGGTGGGGGTGGAACGTCCATCCCGGCCGCAGCCATGCACTCGTCGTGGTCCGCCTTGTTCTGCGCCCGCTGCGACTCAGGCACGTCTTCAACAAGCATCGACCCGTCGGACTCGTCGTAGGAGGCAGTCCAGCCCCGTTCCTGCATGCAGGTCACCACGGTCTGCATCGACCGCTCTCCATTACCGCTCGTCCCCGCCGAGGAGTCGGGCGAGTCGGCGCCCCCGCCGCACCCGGCCAGGGCCAGCACGACCACCACCACCCCGACTACCGGGAACGACGAGGGCACCGTCCGCATCGCGCTGCGCCTCAGTAGTCGCAGAACACGCTGGCTGAGGCGATCGCGCCGCTGGCCTCGACATACGTCGAGTTCGCGACCTTCACCCCGGAGTAGTACGTGCGCGTGACATACGCCGACGAGTACGCGAACGTCTTGTAGTTGTTGTTGACGTAGTGCACCTGCGACCCCGACGCGCGAGCCTGCGTCGCGACGCTCACCGAGCACGTCTTCGCGCCCAGCGACCGCCCCTCCGCCGCCTGCGCCGGCGTCACAGACATCGCACCGACCAGCGCGATCGCGCCGAGCGTGCCCCCCCACCTGACGAGCATGTTCCTCATGACTACCCCCACATCAGCTGCGACGACACCATGCCGCCTGCGCTGAAAACCCTCCCAACCAGCACGCCGGCCGGCAATCGCTCGACCAAGAATTCCGCTCACGTTCGCTCGGTGTTCTCCTCACTGACCGGCCTCGCCCTCGAAGAGGGTCGCCATGCCCAGGATGAGGACCACGTGGTCGATCCGTCTCGCGAAGAGTGCCGCGGCCCTCGTCGTGCCGGTGGGTGCGTCCAGAGGTGCGACAGTCCAGGTCATGCCCTAATCCTTCCGGACCGGAGTGCCACAGCACGGCACAACTCCAGTCACCGCGATTCGTACTACGCAATTCGCCGTTTATGTAGTACGCTATTGGCGTGGCGATCAGGTGGACGGACAGCGCGGACAAGCACGGCATCGCCCGTGAGGACGCGTTGCACGCGATGCTGAACCACTATCTGGTCGCGGAGGCGTTCGACGAGCCGCGCGTCGAGGGGGCGTCTCGCCCGGACCTGTACATCGGGCCGCCGAGGCAGCTCGGCGGCGATCTGCTCGAGGTGATGGCCGAGCGGGTGCCTCCGCGTGACGTGGTGATCTTCCACGTGATGGTCGCGCGGCCGAAGTTCCTGGCCCTGCTGGACGACGAAGGAGAGTGATGACGATGACAGACAAGCGGTACGACGACCTCGCCGCGTGGGCAGAGTCCGACGCGCCGACGATCCGCCCGGGCGCCGTGGTACGCCGGGGCACGACCGCAAGCCGCGATGCGGTCCGCGCCCTGCTCGATGACGCCGCCGAGGGTGCAGGCGACGTCGCGCTCGTCGAGCGCTCGGCCGGGCGCCCGTCGCTGGACGCGACGCCCGGCGAGTCGCCCATGTGGAAGGTCCGCGCGCCGAAGCAGCTCGACGACCAGGTGCGCGCCGTCGCGGCCGCCGAGGGCCGCTCGGTATCCGAGGTGCTGCGCGCCGCCGCCAGCGAGTACCTGACCCGGCACGCGAGCTGAGGAGCGCTCGAGAACGAGGTTGATGTCGTCATCGCGCGGATGACGACACCAACCTCGTGTTCGGCAGGCCCCCGGTTACTGGCCCGTGAAGACGAACTGCGAGCCGGGCTCCTTGACGACGTCGCCGTCACGCGAGTTCGTGACGGTCACGTTCGACAGGATCGCGTTGCCGCGCGCCCCTCCCATCGCGAGGATGCCGGAGCCGTTGTTCGACCCGTCGATCCGGACGTTCGTGATCTTCACGTCCGGCATGTTTCCGCCGCCGTTCTTGAACTGGATGCCGTCGTACGTGGAGTCGACGATGTCCGTGTCGCGGATGGTGACGCCGACGATGTCGTGCGTCTGCGGGAAGATCGTGATCGCGCCGAACTCCTGGTCCTCGTTCCAGAACGCCCCGCCCGTGCGGTAGAGACCGTTGTTGGCGATGAGCGTCGTCCCCGAGAACGGCAGGGGGTCGTGGTCGGTCGCCAGCATGATGCCGGGGTAGTTCATGGTGTCGTAGATCAGGTTGTTCTCGATCGAGTTGTCGTAGCCGCCGTAGATCGCGATGCCGTTGGCACGCCACGGGAGCTGGATCGTGTTGTTGCGGAACGCGTTGTCGTGCCCGATGTCGACGGCCCGGTCCTTGACGTACGGGTTGGCCCAGACGGCCAGCGCGTCGTCGCCGTTGTTGCGGAACGTCGAGTTCACGACCGTCGAGTTCCGCGTCCCGTTGCTGAAGTTGATGCCGTCCGCGTAGGTGTTGCGGATCCGCATGCCGGAGAACACGAGCCCGTCGCCCGGTCCCCACAGCTCGGGGATGTTGGAGTAGTCGCGCCCGACCCACACGCCGACGTTCGCGTGCTCGATCCACACGTTGGTGATCTTCGTGCCCTGCCCGAACCGGCCGTTGAGGCCGACGCCGCCCTCCTCCTGGGCGTTGTTCCCGCGGATGGTGCCGGAACCGAAGATCGCGATGTCCGAGATCTGGGTGTTGTGGTCGATGTCGAACCCGAAGTTGCCCTCGTGCGGGTGGTTGATGACGCCCGGGGCGAGGTGCGGCTCGAGGGTCGTGTAGAGCTGCGAGTGCCACATGCCGGCGCCGCGGATCGTCACGTCGCGGATGCCCACCTGGTTGTGCATCCCGCGGTTCAGCGGGTCGTCGGTGAGGATCTTCTTCTCCTGGCGCCACTGCCCCGCCGGGATCCACACGCACTCGATGTCACCGTTCTGGTCGGCGGTCACCGCCGCCTGGATGGCGGCCGTGTCCTCGAGCCCGTCGTTCGGGACCGCGCCGTACTCCGTGATCGACGTGCACTGGGCGGGCTTCGCCGCGGGCGGCGCGACCTGCTCGAGCTCGACGAGGTCGATGACGTAGAAGGCGGCGTCGTCACCGGCGTCGCGCTGGAGCGTGAACACCGTCCCCGCGGGGAACGAGCGACCGAGCAGCACGCTCGACTCGTCGAACAGACGACGCGCGTCGGCGCTCGGCGTGTTGCTCAGCGCCTCGGGGCCGTCCACGTTCCCGTAGAGCCACGAGTGCTTCGACGAGAGCGTGAGCTTCTGCACGAACTGGCCGTCCGCGTAGAGGCTGATCGTCTTCTGCTGTCCGCCGCCGGCGGGGGCGTCGGGGATCGAGGCCCGCACGACGATCGAGTTCGTCGGGTTGGTCGAGGTGAACCGGACGTACTGGCCGGTGCTCGTGAGGCGCACGGACTCGCGGCCCGACGACTCGGTCGCGAAGTTGGTGTGCCCGAACGTGCGCAGCGCGTCGGTCTGGAGCAGCGTGCCCGTGTACTGGCCCTCCTCCGCCTCGTAGGTCGTGTACGGGACGGCGGCGCCGCGACCCACCGTCACGGCGAGCGTGCCGGTGTTGTTGCCCTCGTTCGTCTCGGCGACGACGCCGGTCGCGTCGGCCGTCGCGGTCACGGCGGCCCCGCCGTTGGTCGCGGTCCACGAGCCGCTCGGCGTGACGGTGACGGTCGCGCCCGCGGCGACGGCCGGCGTCGTGCCGTTCAGCGTGGCTGACCCGGCGACGACGCGCGTCACCGACCCGGCGGCGACCGGCTGATTGCCGCGGTTGCGCACCTGGACGGAGAACATCACGGCGGCCCCGACGGACGGGTTGGACGGGTTCGAGGCGACCGAGACGACCTCGAGGTCCGGACCGGGCGCCTCGCCCACGACGAGCTTCGCCGTGGCCGTGAACGCGTTGTCGGCCTCGTTCTGCTCGGCCACGGTGTTCGCCGGGTCGACGACCGCGCCCACGGTGTACTCGCCCGCAGGACGCGTGCCCGCGGCGACCGGCACCTGGGCGCTCGCGCCCGGCTGCAGCGCGCCGACGGCGGCCGAGCCTGCGGTCGTGCCGCCCACCTTCGCGTCGAGCGTCGTCGCGGACGACGCCCGGTCGCCCGTGTTCTTCACGGTCGCCGTGAGCGTCACGGCCGTCGTGGCCGTGGGCGCCGCCGGGGACGCCGTCACCGCGGTGACGGTGAGGTTGGGGTTCGGAGCGGGTGCCCCGTAGACCTCGAGCTCGGCGACCTGGCCGTTGCCCGCGCCGGTGTTTCCGGTGAAGCGCAGGCGCACGTCGGTGACGGTCCCGCTCAGGGGCACGTCGACGAGGTTGCCGCTGCCGGGCGCGAAGGCGTACGCGGCGGATGCCTTGAGCTCCTGCCACGCGCCCGTCCCCGTGCGGCCCCAGACGGAGAACGTCTGCGTGCGCGCGCCCCACGCGGCGTCGGGGTTGACGCGCACCCGCGCGCTGCTGAGCTGGGTCGGAGCCGCGAGAGTCACGTCGAGGGTCGAGGGGTACTGCCCGCCCGCGCCCTCCCAGTAGGTCCCGGTCTGGCCGTCCACGGCGTTCGCCGCGCCGAACTGCCACTCGGTCGACGACGCGGTCGCCGGGCGGGACTTCGCGTAGTTGGTGCCGGTCGGGTCGGTCGGCGGGTCGGTGGGGTCGGTCGGGCCACCCTCGGTCGGCGTGCCCCACACCTGCAGCTCGGACACCTGGCCGTTGCCCGCGCCGGTGTTGGCGGAGAACGCGAGGCGGACCTCGTCCACCTCGGTGTCGAGCGGGATCTCAACCTTGTTGCCGGTCGCGGGGTCGAAGCGGTACGCCGCCGACGCCTTGAGCGTGCGGAACGACGACTCGCCGTCGGAGCGGCCGAGCACGCTGAACGTCTGCGTGCGCGTCGACCACGCCGCCGGGGGCGGCAGCGTGACGACGACGCGCTCCAGGTCGGCCTCCGCACCGAGGTCGACCGTGAGGTTCGACGGGTACTGCCCGCCCGTGCCCTCCCAGTACGAGCTCGCGTTCCCGTCGTTGGCGTTGCCCGCGACGTAGCTCTGCGTCGTCGACGACGCGGCGATCGGCTTGCCGACCGCCAGGTTCGTGGCGTCCGCGGCGTGCGCGACGGCGACCACGCCGAGCGGCGCGACGAGCGCCAGGGCGGCGCCCGTCACGACCGTGTACTTCCAGGGGGTTCTCATGAACGTCCTCGTTCTCCCGCCGGGGCGGGCTCGTCCACCCGCGGGCAGCGGTGCCCGACGGCGGGCGCGACCGTGCTGGTGCCGCGCCCGCCGTCACGGGTGGGTCGGGTCAGGTCCGTCTGCGCCACGACACGGCCCGTCAGGGATGGTCACCGGCCGAACCGCGGACGCCATTCGAGAGTTGCAGGGGGTGCACTGCTTTGTGCTGGTCGACTGTCAACTTCTTGCGTCGTGCAGTACAGACGTTACGAGGCGGACATCCCAGGCGTCAAGGCCGCGCGAGGAGCCCGTTCGTCGCGACGACGTCATCCGGTGCTCGTACCGGAGGTGTCGTCGCGCAACGGGACACTCCGGGGACCGTGAACGACGGCGCCGCCGGGTGCGGCGGGCGGCGGCGTCCCCGATGATCGGACGGTGGACCCGACACCCGAGGTGAGAGCCGCTGTCGTCGTGATGCGGGAGGTGCTCGCCGGCGTCGGAGGCGTCACCGAGATCCCGGTGATCGGCCGGTTCCTGCGCGGCGTGGGGGCAGCGTCATGATCCTGTCGGTCGCCGCGGCCGTCGCCGCCGCCGTCGCCTACGCGGTGGCCACGATCATGCAGGCGGTCGCGACGCGGCGCACGCACGGCATGGCCGCGGTGCGCCACCCGCTCGTCATCGGCGGGCTCGCGCTCGACGGCGTCGCATTCGGCCTGTCCCTGCTCGCCCTGGACCACCTGCCGCTGTTCGTCGTCCAGGCGATCATCGCGTCCTCGCTCGTCGGAGTCGTGATCCTCGCCCGTGTGGTGCTGCACGCGACGCTGCGGCCCACCGACCTCGCCTCGATCGCGGTGGTCGTCGTCGCGCTCGTCGTGCTCGCCCTCTCGGCCGGGGAGCAGCCCGCGGCCGAGCCGCCCGCCGGATTCGCGACCTGGACGATCGTGGCGGGCGCGGTACTGGTGGTCGCCTTCCTGCTCGCCTACCGCCGCGGGCACCCGATCCTCCTCGCGCTCGTCGGCGGGCTCGGCTACTCCGTCGCGGCGATCGCCGCGCGCGGGGCGCACGCCTCCGGCGACATCCTCGACACCGTCCTGCAGCCGCTCACGATCGCGATCGTCCTCGCCGGCGCGGCCGGCGTCCTGGGGTACCTCCGTGCCTTGGAGAAGGGCAACATCGGATCCGTCGCCGCCACCGTCTCCGTGGTCGAGGTCCTCGTCCCGGGCGCGGTAGGGCTCCTCGTCCTCGGCGACGTCGTGCGCGACGGCTGGGCGGTCCCGGCCGTCCTCGCCACGGTCCTCGCCGTCGCGGGCTGCGTCGTCCTCGCGACCAGCCCAGCCAACGCCGCCGCCGAGGAGCCGACGACCGACGACCAGGGCCGACCGCCGCAGGGACAGGTGGCTTCTTCGAACCAGACGTAGCGCGGGTCCTCGATGGTGCGCCCCGTCGGCTCGCCGGGTTCGCTGGGCGCGGCTAGCGTCTCCCTGGGGCCGCTCGTGCCCGGGCAAGGGGACGGGACATGGCACAGCAGGGCGCGCGGGCTTCCACCGCGACGATCACCGTCGGCTCGCTCGTCATGCTCAACGTGGCGGCGGTGGTGAGCCTTCGAGGGCTGCCCGCGGAGGCCGAGTACGGACTGGCGTCGGCCTTCTACTACCTGGTCGCCGCCGTCTTCTTCCTCGCCCCGGTCGCCATCGTCGCGGCCGAGCTCGCGTCTGCGTGGCCCGAGGAGGGCGGCATGTTCCGCTGGGTGGGCGAGGCGTTCGGGAGCCGGTGGGGATTCCTCGCGATCGCCATGGTGTTCATCGAAGGGTGCATCTGGTTCCCGACCGTGCTGACGTTCGCCGCGGTGACCCTCGCGTACACCGGCCCAGACATCGAGCTCGACCAGCAGATCGCGGACAACCGCTTCTTCGTTCTCGCGGTCGTGCTCGCCGTGTTCTGGGCCGCGACCTTCATCGCGCTGCGCGGTGCGTCGGCGTTCGCCCGTACTGCGCGCTGGGGCGGGATCGTCGGGACGCTCGTGCCCGCCGCGCTGCTCGTCGGGCTCGGAGCGGCGTACCTGATCAGCGGAGAGACGCCGGAGACCACGCTCTCCTGGGGCGCGTTCGTCCCCGATCTGACGCAGCTCGACAACATCGTGCTCGCCGCCGGGATCTTCTTGTTCTACGCCGGCATCGAGGTCAACGCGGTGCACGTGCGGTCGATCCGGCGGCCCGAGCGGACCTACCCGGTGGCCATCCTCGTCGCGGCGCTCGTCACGGTCGTCGTCCTGACGCTCGGCACCCTCACGATCGCCGTCGTCGTCCCGCAACAGGACATCAGCCTCACGACGAGCCTGCTCCAGGCCTTCGACGAGCTGCTGGCGTGGGCCGGCATCTCGTGGGCGGGGCCCGTCGTCGCCGGGATGCTCGCGGTCGGCGTCCTCGCCGGTGTCACGACGTGGGTCGCGGGCCCAGCCACGGGCCTGCACTCGGTCGCCCGGGCCGGGTTCCTGCCGCGCTGGTTCCACCGGACGAACCAGCACGGCATGGCGACGAACATCCTGCTCGTGCAGGCCGTCGTCGTCACGGTCCTGTCGGTGATGTTCGTCGTCATGCCGTCGGTGCAGTCGGCCTACCAGCTCCTCAGCCAGCTCACCGTGATCCTCTACCTCGTGGCGTACCTGCTCATGTTCGCCGCCGTCGTCGCCCTGCGACGCTCGCAGCCCGACCGGCCCCGGCCCTACCGGGTGCCCGGCGGCCGCGTCGGGGTATGGGTCGTCGGCGGCGTCGGGTTCGTCGCCTCGCTCCTCGCGCTCGTCACGAGCTACGCGCCCCCGGGTCAGGTCGCCGTCGGCAGCCCGGTGACGTACGTCGTGCTGCTCGTGGTGCTCTCGGTCGTGTTCGTCGCGCTCCCGGCGCTCGTCTACCGCGCGCGCAAGGAGACCTGGCGCGACGCCACCTCGACGTTCGCACCGTTCACGTGGCAGGACCCGAGGCAGCAGCCCGACGGCGGGCCCGACCTCGTGGCCCGCGACGAGGACGTGCTGCCCGACCGCTGACGGCGTCGTCCTCCGGTCAGCGTGAGGAGCCTTCCGCGCCCCCTTGGCCCCCCGTGCGTGCGCGCCACCGGTCGGTGACACGACGCCTCCTGGCCGAGAACCGCCCCCAGAGGTACTGCTGCAGCAGCAGCGTGAGCCAGCCCGCCAGCGCCATGCCCGCGAGGTTGACGACGAGCTGCACCGCGCTGCCCCACACCTCGGACCACACGCCGAGCGCCACGGCCAGCGCGATGTTCCCGGCCGCGGGGATCGTCGTCACCGAGATGAACACTCCGGTCAGACCGCCGAGCCGGGCAGAGGTGAGCGACAGGACTCCCGCCGCGCCCGCGACGAGCGCGACGACGAACGACCACTCGTCCGGAGCGTAGACGAAGGCCGTCGCGGGCCGCGGCGCCGTGAGGTCGTCGACGGTGACCCACCCGAACGCCCGGCACACCAGCCACACGAGGCTCGACAGCGCGACGGCGACGGCGAACCCGACGACGAGCGCGACGGCCGCGCGTCGCAGCAGACGCCAGCGCCTGCGAACGAGCCCGACGCCCAGCGCGGCGACGGCCCCGAACTCGGGCCCGAGCACCATGGCACCGATGACGAGGATCTGGGAGTCCTGCAGGAGGGCGATGCCCGCGATGAACGTCGCGAGGACCATGAAGCTGAGGAAGGTCCAGTTGAGCTCGGTGTCGTCGTAGGACCGCAGCACGACCTGGGGCCAGACCACCGAGTCGGCGCCGCTGCCCGGCGTGACCTCCTCGGCCTCGCGTCCGGCGCGCGACATCCACGTGTCGACCCCGCCGACGTGGATGGTGCCGCGCAGGTGCACCTCGAGGTGCAGGAGCTCGTCGACGATCTCGTTCATCGCCTCGCGCGCGACGTCGGCCGTGACGACGTCGCCCTGCGGCCGGACACCGGCGCCGTGGAGCACCGTGAGGGCCGAGACCGCCGGGTGCGGCTCGAGCAGAGTCGTCACCTGCGGCGTGAGGTCCGCGGGAAGGTGGATGCGCAGGTGCAGCACGGCCTCAGCCTTCCACCGGTGCTGCCGCGTCCATCTGCTCCTGGGCGAAGACGAGCGCGTACGGGAGCGCCTTGGCGGCCATCGACCACGTGTGGCTCTCGCCGGGCTCCTCGCGGAGCTCGACCGTCTGCCCCTGGTCCTGGAGGTAGCCGGCCATCTGCCGCACCGCACGACGGCTGTCCTCGGGCGCGTCGGCGCCCGAGTCGAGGAACGTGGGCATCGACTGCGTGAAGGCCATCGTCGGCAGGTAGGTCAGGGGCGTGTTGGCGTCGATCTGCGCCTGGGTGGAGAGCATCGTCGCCGCCGGGCCGGCGCCCGGTTCGCCGTAGGGCTCGATCCCGAGGATCGTGCCGTAGACGTCGAGGTTGCGCAGGCCCACGTTGAGCGCGCAGAAGCCGCCCGAGGACATCCCGCCGATGATGCGGTGCGCGCGGTCCGTCAGTGTCGGGTAGGTGGCGTCGATCGTGTCGACGACGGTCGTCGTGAGGTAGGTCTCGACCTGCTCGCCGCCCTTCGTGGAGTCGAGGCACTCGGTGTCCAGCCCGCCCGGGCCGGTGCCGTTCACCGTGGGCGCGACGACGATCATCGGGTCGACGAGGTCGGCCTCGAGGAGCACGTCCATCGTGTGCGCGACGCGACCGGCCGCGAACCAGCTGCTCGGCTCGTTCGGGGAGCCGTGGACGAGGTAGACGACCGGGTACCGGGTGGTCGCGTCGGGGTCGAACCCCGGCGGGAGGTAGACCCAGGCGGGTGCGTCGTCCATCTGCTCCTCGGCGGTGCCGGGCACGGCCAGCGTGCGGACGGTGCCGCGTTCGCTGCGCACCGCCACCGGCCCCGACACGTCGTCGAGCCCGAGGCTCACCAGCAGCACCCGGGCCGCGTCCCACGTCGGGACGTAGCCGACGTACGCGTTGGCCCCGACCGCCGCGCCGAGCACCAGGGCGAGCACGCCGCCGACCGTGAGCGCGGCCGTCGCGAACCGGGACCGCAGGCGACGACGCCCGGTGGCGCCGCTCGCCCGCCGCTGCCGGCGCGCGCGGCGCGCACGGCGGACCCGGACGACGACCCCCGCGAGCGCGGCGATCCCGAGCACACCGAGCGCCACCGCGAACGGGACGCTCATGAGCAGCCCGTCCTGCCCGGCCCCGAGCCGCCGCAGGACGTCCGCGGGCAGCGCCGGGTCGGAGTCCGGCACCGGGAGGCTCGCCGCACGCACGCTCAGGACCGTCGCTGCGGCTTCACGAACGGGAAGGCCAGTGTCTCGCGGATCGAGGCGCCGATGATCATCATGTAGATCCGGTCGACCCCGAGCCCGAGGCCTCCCGTCGGCGGCATGGCGAACTCGAGCGCCGCGAGGAACTCCTCGTCGATCTCCATCGCCTCCGGGTCGCCGGCCGCGGCCAGGAGCGACTGCTGCGTGAACCGCTCGCGCTGGTCGACCGGGTCGATGAGCTCGGAGTAGGCGGTGCCGAGCTCGGCGCCGAACGCGACGAGGTCCCAGCGCTCCGCGAGCCGCGGGTCGCGGCGGTGGACCCGCGTGAGCGGCGACGTCTCGACCGGGAAGTCGGTGTAGAACGTCGGCTCGACCGTCTGCCCCTCCACGAGCCGGTCGTACATCTCGTTGACGACGGCGCCGTGCGTCTCGTCCTCGCCGACCTCGATCCCGAACCGCGCGCACAGGGCGTGCAGCTCGTGCTCGGGCGTGTCCGGGGTGACCTCGGCCCCCACGGCCCGGGAGACGGCGTCGTGCACCGTGACGACGGGCCACTCGCCGTCGAGCCGCACCACGCTCCCGTCCGGGCGCTTGGAGACGGCGTCGCCGTGCACGGCGACCGCGGCGGCGACGACGAGCTCGCGCGTGAGGTGGCGCATCGTCGTGTAGTCGCCGAAGGCCTGGTACGCCTCGAGGGACGTGAACTCCGGGTTGTGCGTCGCGTCCGCGCCCTCGTTGCGGAAGTTGCGCCCGAGCTCGAACACGCGCTCGACCCCGCCGATCGCGAGCTGCTTGAGGAACAGCTCGGGCGCGATCCGCAGGTAGAGGTCCATGTCGTACGCGTTGATGTGGGTGCGGAACGGTCGCGCGTTCGCGCCGCCGTGGACGCGCTGCAGGATCGGCGTCTCGACCTCCATGAACCCGCGCCGGACGAGCTCGGACCGGAGCGTGTGCACCGCGACCGAGCGGCGGCGCAGGGTGACGGACGCGGTCGTGTCGAGCGCGAGGTCGACGTGCCGCAGGCGCATGCGCGCCTCGGGGTCGGCGAGACCGCGGAACTTGTCCGGCGGCGCCTTGAGCGACTTGGACGCCATGACCCACGAGCCGGCGTGCACCGACAGCTCGCCGGTCCGGCTGCGCGCGACCGTCCCCGTGACGCTCACGTGGTCGGCCAGGTCGACGACGCGACGCCACAGCGCGACGTCGGCCGCGCCGTCGGCCGTCAGCATGACCTGACGCTCCTCGTTCTCCTCGCGCAGCACGGCGAAGCACACCCCGCCCAGGTCGCGCAGCCGCACGACCCGGCCCGCGACCGACACGGACGTGCCGAGCAGGTCCGGGCCGAGGTCGGGCAGCCGGTGCGTGCGCGGGACCTCCACCGGGTAGGCGGGCATCCCCGCCTCGGCCAGCACCGCGAGCTTGGCGCGTCGCGCCCGCTCCTGGTCGGTCAGACGTCGCGTGGGCACGTCGAGCGCGAGCAGCTCCTCCTCCTGCGCGCGCACGGTCGCCCCGAGCGCGGCGTCCTCCGCCACCGACGCGGCGCCTGCAGCCCGGGAAGAACGGAACAGCGGGACGAACCCCTCGGCCTGACCCGCCGCGAGCGTCACCGACGTGAGCTGGGCGGGCGCCCCGTAGCACAGGTAGCGGGTGCGCCAGCGCGGCTCGTACTTCTGGTTCGAGCGGTAGAGCTGGTCGAGCTGCCACCAGCGTGACGCCACGAGGATGAGCCGCCGCAGGAACCGCTGGAACGCGCTCGCCGCGACCGACTCGCCCTGCTCGATGAGGCCGCGGAACATCGCGAAGTTCAGCGACACCCGGTCGACCGCCATGCCGGCGCCCTCGCTCGCGAGGGTCGAGATCATCAGCTCGGTCACGCCCGGCGCGGCATCCGGCGAGCGGCGCATGTAGTCCAGCGACACCCCTTTGCGCCCCCAGGGCACGAAGGTGAGGAGCCCGCGGACCTCGCCGTCGCCGTCGTGCGCGGTGACGACGAGGACGCGTGGGTCGCGCGGGCTGCCGAGCCGCTCGAGCGCCATGGAGAAGCCGCGCTCGTCCTCGCCGTGGCGCCAGGTGTCCGCGGCGCGCGCGAGCGCGGCGAGCTCGTCCGGGGGGATCTCGCGCTGGCGACGCATCCGGACGGTGTACCCCTCTCGCTGGGGCCGCGCGACGGCGTGGCGGACGGCGCGCATGCTCGGCGCGGCCAGGTCGAACTCGCGTGTCTCGACGATCGCCTCGTCGCCCATCGTGAGCACCGCGAGGCCCGCGTCACGGTAGGCGCGCGCCCCCTTCTCGCTCGCGGACACCACTCCGGGCGCCCATCCGTGCCGGCGCGCGTGGGCGAGGGCGCGTGCGATCGCGTCCGGCCACGACGCCGGGTCGCCCAGAGGATCGCCGGCGGCGAGCAGCACACCGCTCACGACGCGGTACGACACCGCGGCGCGCCCGTCGGCCGAGAAGATCGCGTCCCGGTCGTCGCGCGTCGCGAAGTACTCGAGGGAGTCGTCGCTCGGGTGCTCGAGGAGGAGACGACGGATCGCGAGCTCCTCCGAAGGATCGCGCGCGGCGTCGCGGGGCCCGGTGCGCAGGAACACGAGGACCGCGAGCAGGAGCGCGGCGCCTGCGACGAGGCCACCGACGAGCGCGAGCCAGCCCGGCGCACCGCCGTCGATCGCGAACGGCTCCACGTGGGGCGACAGCCCGAGCGAGACGCTCAGCGCCCAGCCCACGCGCTCGGTCTGGGAGTCCAGGGTCGAGGGGACCACCTGCAGGAGCGCGGTGACGATCCCGACGGCGAGAGCCACCCCGAGCACGACGACGAGCCCGGCGGCCCACCAGGCACCGCGCGCGATACGCGCCGGGAACGCGCGCCGCGCCGCGACCAGCACGACCACGAGCACGAGGCCGACAGCAGCCCCCGCGTAGGTGGCCCACGTCACGTCCTCGAGGACTCCCGCCTCCGGCGCGGCCTGGTCGACCACGACCGCGAGGAGCATGACGAGCACGGACGGGAGCTGCCACGCGAGGATCACGAACCACAACGCGGCACGACGACGGCGCAGGAAGCCGCTCGCCACCAGCCCCACCACGATCGCCGAGAACAGCGAGGGGTACGAGGGGATGTTGGTGATCGAGAGGACCTCGGCGACGGGCCGCTCGGCGTGCCGCGCGAGAGGCCGGAACACCAGGCCGAGCAGCAGCCAGACCGCGTAGACCTGCAGGACCCGCCCGCCCCACCGCGCGACGGCCTCCGCCCAGGGGGGCGCCGGCCGCGGCTCCTCCACAGGCGCACGTACCGGTGTGCCTCGTCGCGTGTCGGGCGTCAGCTCCGTCTGCGTCATCAGGTGTTCCCTTCCCCCCAGCCGAGCTGGTCGACCACCCACGTCAGCCCGTCGGGGAACATGGCCGTGGCGCCGTCCCAGTTGTGCGGCTCCGTGAACTCCTCGACGGTGCTGGGCTGTCCTGCGGCGGTGAGCGCATCCGAGATCCGGTTCGCCCAGGAGGGGTCGTCACCGCTCGGGACGCCGAGGTAGACGGGAAGCGTCTCGGTGAACGTCGTGCGCGGGATGGCCTCGAGCGGCGAGTTCTCGGCGAGCGCGCCCGGATCGGAGTGAAGCTCCTCGGCCTCGGGCTCGAGGTAGGGCATGAGCGAGACGATCCCGTCGAACCGGTCCTGGTGCCGGATCCCGACCATCAGCGACCCCAGCCCGCCCGCGCTCATGCCGCCGAGGATGCGGTGGTCGCGGTCGGGCTCGGTCCGCAGGTGCTCGTCGGCCCATGGGACGACGTCGTCCGTCAGGAACGTCTCTCGCTGCGGTCCGGGCGCGGGGTAGTCGATCGGCTCGTCGGTCGGGCCGAGGTCCATGTCGGGCGACACGACGATGACCGGCGGGATCTCGCCCCGCGCGACGAGCTCGTCGACGATCGCGTCGGCCTGCCCCGCCGAGAACCAGTCTGCGCCGCTCCCCGGCGAGCCGTGCAGCAGATAGACCACGGGATAGCGACGGTCCGTGTCCTGGCTGTACCCGGGCGGGACGTACACCCAGCTCGCCGAGTCCGGGACGCCCTGGCTCGTGGACGGGATCGTGACAGCCCAGGCGACGCCGGCCTCGGGTGTCGTCGGCTGCGGCGGTTCTGCCTGCTCGCCTGCGGCCACGGTGGGGGGCGGGCCTCCCGCCACCTGACCCGTGAGCGTACCGATGCCCTGCAGGTCGGTGACGTAGCCGATCCACGCTCCCACCGCGAGGGCAGCGGTCACGAGGCCGACGAACGTCACGAACGCGCCCCCGACGATCGTGAGCAGTGCCCGCGGATGGCCGCCTCGGCGCCGCCGCCGGACTGCTCGGACGAGCAGCAGGGCGAGCAGGACCGTCAGCACCGCTCCCGCCACGACGATCGCCCAGATCTGCCACGAGTCTCCGGCCGCCGTCACCCGGCCAGGCTACGGCCGAGCGAGGACGGCGGCATCGCGAACCTGCGCAGCAGCTCGGGGCAGACGCCCCGGCCCCGCCGACCTTCGGGGCCGAGCACGGCTCGGCAGGAACCGCTCCACGTCGTCGACGCGACCCGCCTCGGGTAGAAAGCCTGCATGGCCCCGCACCCCCCGTCCGTCGCATGGTCGTGGTCGCGCCTCCTCCTCGGTGTCGCGTACGCGGCACCCGCGGCGGTCGTCGCGCTGGCCGTGGACCCCGCGCTCGGGCTCGTCGTCGCCGTCGGAGTGCTCCCGGCAGCCGCCGTCCCCCTGCGCGGACCACGGCGACGGCGCGCGCTCGTCGTCCTCGTGGGTGCGGTCGCCGGGTTCTCGCTGCTGCTCGGCTCGGTCGTGGGCAGGACGCCGGTGCTCGCGGTCGTCACGATCCTCGCGCTGTGCGTGGCCGTCGCGACGGCGACCGCCGTCCCGGAGCGGCGGCTCGCCCCGCTCGCGCTCGGCCTCGGTGTCCCCCTCGTGGGCGCGGGGCTGTCTCTCGACGGCCCGGCCGTCGGCGCCCAGGCGGCGATCCTGCTGCTCGCCGGCTCCGTCTACGCGTGGCTCGTCTCGCTCGCCTGGCCGGTGACGCCGTCGGTCCCGCGTCCTCGGCGCCCACCGCCCACCCGTGCGGCGGCGGCGCTCTACGGCCTGCAGATCGGGCTCGCGGGCGGCGTCGCTGCCGCCGTCGGGTTCTTGCTCGGCATCGACCACCCGGGATGGGGTCCGACGGCGGCCCTCCTGGTGAGCAGGCCGCGCTGGGAGACTCTGCGCTCGCGCGGCGCGGGCAGGTCGGTGGCGGTGCTCGGGGGCGCTCTGCTCGCGTGCGCGGTCGCCGCGGTGGATCCTCCGGCGAGCGTGCTCGCGGCGGTCGCCGTCGTCGCGATCGGCGGCGCGGCCGCGACCGCCGGGAGTCGCTGGTACGTGCTGCCGTTCTTCTCGACGCTGCTCGTGCTGTCGCTGCTGCTCGTCCACGACGACGAGCCGTCGGCCCACTGGTTCGTCGAGCGGGTCGGCGAGACGCTCGGCGGGGTCGCGCTCGCGCTCGCCTTCGCGTGGGCGGTCCCGCGCCTCGCGGCCCGGTTCTCAGGGCGTCAGCAGCACGAGCACGGCTGATCCCCGCCCGCCGTCGGCTCCGGCGTGGTGGTCGCCGGCGTCGCCGCCGCCGCGCTCGTCAGCGTCGCCGTGGGGGCGCAGCACGCGTCGCCGCGCCACGCCTCGACCCCTTCTTTCACCGCGACGGCGGCGATGACGAGCGCGGCGAGCGGGTCCGCCCACGTCCAGCCCAGGGTCGAGTTGAGCACCAGCCCGACGAGCAGCACCGCGGACAGGTACGTGCAGAGCAGCGTCTGCTTCGAGTCCGCGACGGCGGACGCGGAGCCGAGCTCGCGGCCCGTGCGGCGCTCGAACCACGAGAGGAACGGCATGACCGCGAGGCTCACCGCCGCGAGCACGATGCCGACCGGGGAGTGCTCGGGCTCGGCCGCGCCGAGCAGCGTGCGGACGGCGTCGACGGTGACGAACAGCGCGAGGCCGAAGAACGAGACCGCGATGAGCCGCATCGCGGCGCGCTCGCGCCGGTGCGGGTCGGGTGCGGCGAACTGCCACGCGACAGCGGCGGCGGACAAGACCTCGACGACCGAGTCGAGCCCGAACCCGACGAGCGCCGCCGACGACGCGATGCGCCCCGCCGTGATCGCGACGACTGCCTCCACGACGTTGTAGGAGATCGTCGCGGCGACGATCCACCGCACGCGCCGCTCGAGCACGGCACGCCGCGCGTCGGGCAGCGCGGGACGGGGGCGGGGGCCGAGAGAGATCGATGTCATGAGCAGGTGCACCCCTCGGGCGCGCAGCACGTCGGGTCGACGGCGACGACGAGCTGCAGCAGGTCCGCGAGCGCCGGCGCGAGGTGCGGGTCCGCGAGCCGGTACCAGGTGCGGCGCCCGTCGGGGATCGACTCCACGAGCCCGCAGCCGCGCAGGCACGCGAGCTGGTTCGACATGACCTGCCGGGAGACGCCGAGGGCGTCAGCGAGGTCGGACGGATAGGCCGGTGCCTCGCGCAGCGCGAGCAGGATCCGCGTGCGCGTCTCGTCGGAGAGCGCGTGACCGAGCCGCGCGAGCGCGGCGGTGTGCGTGAGGGTGACGGTCTCGACCATACGACAGACAGTACACGCGCCGATGTATTCAGGGAACGCTGTAGCGACTGACCGAGCAGCGTCCAGGAGCGGCGCTCAGCGCGGCGGCCGCTCGTCGCCCACGCACGACTCGGCGGAGGCATCGCAGACCCCGCCCGCATCGACCTCGTCGACCTGGTCGACGACCCGCTCGTCCACGAGCCGCGCGGCCCGGAGCAAGCCTGCGCGCAGCTCGTCCGCCGCCTCGTCCGGCAGGCCGGCCAGCACGCGCCGCTCGGCGGCCGCGACGCGTTCGCGTGCGGTCGCGAGGACCGTCTGCCCCGCGGCCGTCACGTCCACGTGGCGCGCTCGGCGGTCGACCGGGTCGGGCGTGCGGCGCACGAGGTCGGCGCGCTCGAGACCGTCGACGAGGTAGGTGAGAGCCGTCCGGTCGAGGCGCAGGCGCGCGGCGATCTCCGCCTGGTTCGAGCAGGTCCCGTCCGCCGCGACGGAGAGCACGAGGTAGCCGCGCGGCCCGCCGGGCACGTCGGAGAGCGCCGCCCCGACATGCGTGGCGTGCGCGCGCAGGAGCGTCACGAGGGCCCAGCCGAGATCCGCGGGCGATCGCGGCGGTGCGGAGAGGGAGACCGACGAGAGCTCTGCCACGACGTCGAGCGTAGTCGCCTTCGGCGACGATGTAGTGTTCCTCCTTGATGATCTGTCTCTCAGATCATCTTGGAGTCTCATCACTACGCGTCGGCTCGCTGCCGACCGGACGGAGCATCGTGAACCTCGCCCTCTGGATCGTCACCGGTCTGCTCGCTGTCGCCTACCTCGGCGCCGGCCTGCTCAAGGCCACGCAGTCGCGCGAGAAGCTGCGGGAGAACATGCCGTGGGTCGACGACTTCTCCGCCGGCACCGTGCGGTTCATCGGGATCACGCAGCTCCTCGGCGCTCTCGGCCTCGTCCTGCCCTGGGCGACGGGGATCGCGCCCCTCCTCACGCCGGTTGCAGCGACGGGGCTCGTCGTGACGCAGGTGCTCGCCATCGGCGTGCACGTGCGCCGCGGCGAGACGGGCGGGCGCCTCGGGATCAACGTGGTTCTCCTGCTCCTCGCCCTGTTCGTCGCGGTCGGCCGGTTCGCCGGGTGGGGCGCCTGACGACGGTCACGTCGTCCGTTCCTGAGCGGTGACGCGCTACGCCTCGGCGTGGCGCGTCACCACGCGACGGAACAGCACGATGAGCGACGCCACGAGCACCCACGCGGGGAAGACGAGGATGAGCGCCGGCGCCGACGTGAGCCCGAGCAGGAGCACCGCCGCGACCACGTAGCCCAGGACCGCGAACCACCGCGGGACGAGGTTCACCCGCAGCCCGCGCGCCGTCGTCGACAGGACGAACATGGCCGCCACGCGCAAGGCGTAGATCATGAGCACCGTGCTGGTGCCGTCCGCCAGGCCGTGCGCCGCGAGCACGTCCTCGGGGAACTCGCCCGTGAGCCGCACTGTCGCGAGCGCCGTCGTCGCCAGGCCGGACGCCACGAGCGCGAGCCCGGCGAAGAGGATCCCCGAGGCGAGCTGGACCGTCGAGAGCAACGGGTCCTCGCGCGTCGCCAGCCGGCTGATCCGCCGTCGGGTCGCGGCGAGGAACCAGATGAAGCACAGCATGGCGATCGGGATCACGTAGTACCCGACGACCAGCAGCGTCGTCCCGCCCGAGCCCGCGTAGTACTCGAGGAGGCGGTCGGCGTCCGCCTCTGCCCGTGGCCGCCCGTCCAGGATGAGGATGCTCGCACCGAACGCCAGGGCGAAGACGACCCCCGTCACGGCCGCACCCGTTCCCTGCAGCCGCGGCCACCGCGGTGCAGCGGGACGGCCGCCCCCCTCGCCCGTCGTGCCCTGGGCGTGCCGCGGCGCGACTCCGTGCGCAGGAGCGCCTTCGTCGTCCTCGTCCACGTCGCCCTCCCCTGTCGACCCGGTCCCATCGTGGCGCGGGCACGGAGGTCGTGCGAGCGGGATGACCACGGTGTTCGGCGAACGAGCCCGGGTTCGGCACGGGCGGCGGCTCGGCGCGCGACGCGTGGGCGGTCCGCGCCAGGATGGAGCATGCTGCTCGCCGAGGTCGCCACCACGTCCGACGCCGTCGCCGCCACCCGCTCCCGGCTCGCCAAGCGCGCCGCGATCGCCGACCTGCTGCGCCGCGTCGCCGACGAGTCCCGCGAGCGCGACGAGCCCGGCGAGGTCGAGATCGCCGTCGCCTACCTCGCGGGCGAGCTGCGCCAGCGCCGCACCGGGCTCGGCTGGCGCTCGCTGCGGGACCTGCCCGCCCCGGCGGACGAGCCGAGCCTCACGCTCACGGCCGTCGACGCCGCGTTCGCGCGCATGGCCGACCTCTCCGGGCCGGGATCGGCCACGGCGCGCCAGGCCGAGGCCGCCGCCCTGTTCGGCGCCGCGACGGCCCGGGAGCAGTCGCTCCTCGCCGGCCTCGTGTCGGGCGAGCTCCGCCAGGGCGCGCTCGACTCGGTCGTCGTCGACGCCGTGGCCGAGGCGACCGGCGTCCCCGCGGACGCGGTGCGCCGCGCCGTCATGCTCGCGGGCGCGACCGGGCCGGTCGCCCGCACCGCACTCACGGCGGCGAGCCCGGCCGCCGCCGAGGACGCCCTCGCCGGGTTCGCGCTCACCGTCGGCCGGCCCGTGCGCCCGATGCTCGCGCAGTCCGCGCCCGACGTCGCCGCCGCGTTCGAGAAGCTCGGCGCCGCACCGCCCGCGGAAGGTGCCGACGACGCCGGGGGCGGGCGGCCGCCGTCGGGCACCGCCGTGGCGGTGGACGTGAAGCTCGACGGCATCCGCGTCCAGGTGCACCGCGACGGGGACGACGTGCGTGTCTTCACCCGGTCGCTCGACGACATCACGGAACGCGTCCCGGAGATCGTCGCCGCGGTGCGCGCGCTGCCCGCGCGGACGCTCGTCCTCGACGGTGAGGCGCTCGTCGTCGGGTCCGACGGCGTCCCGCGCCCCTTCCAGGAGACCGCCGCCCGCTCGGCGACCCAGGGCGAGCGCAGCGCGGCCGAGGAGGTCGAGCTCGCGGAGTCGCTCGAGCTGTCGCCGTTCTTCTTCGACGTCCTGCACGTCGACGGCCGCGACCTGCTCGACGAACCGCTGCGCGAGCGGCTCGCCGTGCTCGACGAGGTGGCGGGACCGCACGCCGTCCGGCGCCTCGTCACCGCCGACCCCGACGCCGCGTCCGCGTTCTTCGAGGGGGCCGTCGCCGAGGGCCAGGAGGGCGTCGTCGTGAAGTCGCTCGACACCCCCTACGCCGCGGGCCGCCGCGGCGCCGGGTGGATCAAGGTCAAGCCGCGCCACACGCTCGACCTCGTGGTCCTCGCCGTCGAGCAGGGCTCCGGGCGGCGCCGCGGGTGGCTGTCGAACATCTGGCTCGGCGCGCGCGACCCCGACGGCGGGTTCGTCATGCTCGGCAAGACGTTCAAGGGCATGACCGACGAGATGCTGGAGTGGCAGACCCGCCGCTTCCGCGAGCTGGAGACGTCGGACGACGGGTACGTCGTGCACGTGCGCCCCGAGCAGGTCGTCGAGATCGCGTTCGACGGGCTGCAGCGCTCCACCCGCTATCCCGGCGGCCTCGCGCTCCGGTTCGCCCGCGTCCTGCGCTACCGCGACGACAAGACCGCCGCCGAGGCGGACACGATCGACATGGTCCGAGCGCTCGGGCGATGACCGCTCGCCGTCGCACAGCCGACAGCCCCGCGGGATGCTGCGGTACGCCGCGTCCCGGACACGGCCTCCCTGTGACGACAGCACACCCGTACAGTGGACGTATGGCTTTCGAGCGCATCTCTGCCGATCCTGGCCGCATGGGCGGCTTGCCGACGATCCGTGACACGCGCGTCACGGTCACGGCCGTGCTCGGGCAGCTCGCCGCAGGCCAGACTCCGCAGGACATCGTGCGCGACTATCCGTACCTCGAGCTCGACGATGTCTACGCCGCGCTCACGTTCGCCTCGGCGATGCTCGTCGAGCGAGAGCTGCCGTTCGCCGCCGCATGAGGTTCCTGGTCGACGCGAACCTCTCCCCGGTGGTCGCGGGAACGCTGCGCGCCCACGACTTCGACGCGACGCATGTGGTGGACCACGGGCTCGTCACAGCGTCGGACGAGACGATCGCGGCGTTTGCGGTCTCCAACGGCATGGCGATCGTCTCCGCCGACAGCGACTTCGCGACGCTGCTGGCGATCAGCAGAGGCACGGCGCCGTCGCTCGTGCTCGTCCGGTCGATCGACGCCCTTGCTCCGTCGGAGCAAGGAACGCTCATCGCAGCGAACCTCGGCACCGCCATGCCCGCGCTCGAAGAGGGCGCGGTCGTCTCCATGCGTCGCGGGCACATCCGCGTCCGTCCGCTGCCACTCGCGTGACGACGTCCGGCCGCCGGGCATCGCGCCTGACGGCATTGGGCCGTGACTGGGGCTTCCCCCTGGCTGATCGGGCGCCAGCACTGGCGCCGTAGACCTGGGGTCACGCCGCGGCGTCGACCGGGAGCTGGATCGCCGTCGCGGCCTTGTGGATGGGAGCCGTGACGCGGGCGAGCATCTTCTCCTTGCCGGGCATCCGGTCCACGAGCCGCAGCATCGCCAGCGACGAGCGCACCTGCCCCTTCGTCCGCACGAGCATGCGCTTCACGTTGGCGGGGCCGAGCGCCTGGTTGGCCTCGACGAAGGGACGCATCCGGCGCTCGTAGGCGTCGAACGCGACGACGTGGTCCGCGTGGGCTGCGAGCTCGTGGGCGAGGACGTAGGCGCCGACCAGCGCCATGCTGGTCCCCTGCCCGGCGGCGGGCGAGGCGCAGTACGCGGCGTCGCCGAGCAGCACCACACGTCCGCGCGACCAGCGGTCCAGGTGCACCTGGCTCAGGGAGTCGAACAGGAAGTCGGGGGACGCCGCGGTCGCGGCGAGGAGCGCCGGCACCTCCCAGCCCTCCCCGGCGTAGGCGTCGGCGAGGAGCCGCTCGCGCCCGGCCCGGTCGAGCTGCTGGTAGTCCAGCTCGGGCGACGACCAGAGGAACATCGCGCGCGCCGTGTCCTCGCGCGCCGTCGCGTACACGAGCGCGGTGCGACCGGGGCCGATGTAGGTGACCTCCTCGCGGTCCAGGCCGAGGCGGTTCGGCACGGACGCGACCGCGAGGTAGTGGCCGAGGTCGGTGACGTAGTCCTCGTCGGGCCCGAACGCGAGCTTCCTGGTCACGGACCGGAGGCTGTCGGCGCCGACGACCAGGTCGTACCGCCCGGTCCGCCCGGACGCGAACGTGACGTCGACCCCGGCGTCGGTCTCCGTGAGCGAGGCGATCGAGTCGCCGTAGACGTGCTCGGCGGTCTCCGCGCTCTCCCGGAGGAGGTGGTGCAGGTCGCCGCGGAGCAGCTCGACGTCGTCGTGGACCCGGCCGCCGAAGGTGTCGCCGTCCATGCTCGCCGCCCGGCGGCCCCGCGCGTCGACGACGGTCCCGGAGCGGACCTCGGTCCGCAGTTCGCGCGCAGCCCCCAGCAGGCCCATGCGGTCCAGCACGTCCAGTGCCGCGCCCCGCACGTCGACCTTGTAGCCACCCGAACGGGGCGCCTCGGACCGCTCGACGACGGTGGGGGCGAACCCTCGGAGTGCGAGCTGGTGTGCGACGGCGAGGCCGGCGACGCCGCCACCGGAGACGAGGACGGTGCGGTTCATGGGAGAGCTCCTTCGGTCTGGACCGGGCTGACCCTCAAACCGTACACACGTCTTAGACGTTCGTGCAAGACGGTCGAATCAGACGATCGTGCTAGCGTCGCAGCATGAGCACGACACGAGGTTCCGCCTCCGGAAACCGGGCCGCCCTCCTCGCCGCGGCCGGGGACTGCTTGCGCGACAAGGGCTACACGCGCTCCACCGCGCGCGACATCGCCACCGCCGCCGGTGTCAGCCTCGCCGCGATCGGGTACCACTTCGGCAGCAAGGAGGCCCTGCTCGACGAGGCGCTCGTCGTCGCCCTGAAGGACTGGGGGGACGAGCTCGAGTCGCTCGGCGACGTCGACGCGAACGCGTCTCCGCGCGAGCGGTTCTCGACGGCCTGGGACCGCGTCCTGGCCTCCGTGCGCCGCGACCGGCCGCTGTGGGCGGTCCAGTTCGAGCTCCTCGCCGACGCGAGCCGCGACCCCGAGCGGGCGGCGGCCGTCACCGCGGCGAACGGGCACGCACGGGCCGCGCTCGCCGAGCTCTTCGGGCTCCCCGACGCGCACGGCGAGCTCCTCCAGATGCTCATCCTGGGCGCAGCATCCCGCCTGCTCCTCGACCCGGACGACGTCCTGAGCGCCGCGCACGTGCTGGCACGCGTCGGGTCGCTCCTGGACCACTGCTGAACAGACTGACGGCGCAGGCAGTCGTGGAGGCTCGGCGGGCGGGTGGGGCCGCCACCACGTACTCGCTCGACCGCGACCACCTCGCTGCGGAGGCGATCGTGTCCCTCGCTCAGGTGCGCGAGGAGCTCTACGACCGGCTTCGCGGCCACATCTCACGATGGCCGACGGCACCTGCCTGCACGTGCGTCGTCGGATCCTGGGCGCGCGGTGTCGGATGAGCACGACGGGTACGCGTGCCAGGAGAACGGCCGCACAGGGAGCCAGATTGCCGGGGCTCGGGGAGCGAAGTACCGTCGCGAGCACGGCCCGGAGCGTGGCGAGGATGTGCGCCCCTGCTGCGAGCAGTTCGTTCTCCACCGTCGCGAGTGGTGCGCCGTCGGCGCGCAGGGCTCGTGGCGCCGAGGCGCTAGGGGTTCGATCCATGCGCACTGTTCACGCAACGGCTTTCTCGCCCACCACCGGCGCCCACCATGACTGAGGTCGAGGCTCCCGCCGGTTCGTCACGCGGGTTGCGTGGCTTCTTGAACCGGGGAGGCGCGTGGCGGTTCCTGCTGATCCTGGTGGTGTACCTGGCGATCTACCTGCTGGCCGGCCGGCTCGGCGGAGCCATAGGTGGCGACTACGCGGACGACGATCTGTTCAGCAGCGTCGGCGCGATCTTCTTCCAGCTCACCTTCGCCCTGCTGGTCGGCGCGATCGTGCTGCTCGCCTTCTGCGCGTACATGGGGTGGACGCGAGAGATCTTCGCCCGCCAGCGCATCTACCGCTCGTGGTGGATGTGGCTGGCCCCGGTCGTGGTGCTGGTTCCGATCGTGCTGCGGATCCTGGGCATCGAGTGGGCGTCCTTCGGCGTCGCGATCGCGGGGTTCATGCTGGTCACCGGGCTCCTGGTCGGTTTCGTCGAGGAGCTCACCTACCGGGGTGTCGGGGTGAAGATGATGCGCGACGGCGGCCACGGCGAGTGGGTCGTCGCAGCCGTGACGTCGCTGTTCTTCGCGCTGTCGCACCTTGCCAACCTGGTCGGCGGTCAGTCGATCACGATCGTCGGCCCGACGGTCCTGTACACGTTCGCGTTCGGTGTCCTGATGTACCTGACGCTGCGGGTGAGCGGATTCCTGATCGGTGCGATGATCCTGCACGGCTTGACCGACCCCACCACGTTCCTGGCCACGGGGGGTGTCGACAAGGTGGACACGGGCGCCGCGAGCAACGAGTTCCTGACCGGCGCTGCCAACGCCACCTTCCCCCTGATCGCCATCGGGTTCCTTCTGCTCATCTTCATCCGCGGCCGCGTCGCCCGCCGAGAACCGGCACCGGCGGCCATCTGATCGAAAGGGCTCAAGAGGTGCCGAACGTGGCGGGATCGCCGTGGTGGTGCTCGGACGGTGGCCCCGGGTACACGCCCGAGAGGAGCAGCAGGTAGACCGCGACACCGACCACCACCAGTCCACCGAGCCACCAGAAGACGCGCCGCGGGGCGGCGATCAGGAGGCCAGCCCAGCACGACCTGCCAGCGCGGTACGGACCGGGCGCGGACGGGCTCCGGGCTCACCACGTGCGCAACACCGCGGCCTTGGTTCCGGTCACGAGGCTGCGTGCCGGGACGTCGTCGGCCACGACGGCCCCGGCCGCGATCACCGCGTCGGGGCCGATGCTCACGCCCGGCAGGATCGTCGCGCCCGCGCCGATCCAGACGTTCTCCGCCACGTCGATCGGTCCGCCGGTCAGCCACTCCTTGCGGTCGTCGGTGTCGACCGGGTGCCCGACGGTGATGAACGTGACCTTCGGCGCGACCATGACGCGCTCGGCGAGCCGGATGCCGGCGTAGTCGAGGAACGTGCAGCCCTGGTTGACGAACACCCTCTCGCCGAGCTCCAGGTTCAGGCCATGGTCGGTGTAGAACGGCGGGTAGATCGTCACCCGCGGTGGCAGCGGCCGGCCGAGGATCTGCTCGAACAGCGCGGACTTGCCCGCCTCGTCGTCGAACGGCAGGACGTTGAGGCGCGACGTCAGCTCCGTGGCGCGCAGCACCCGCTCGGACATGGCCTGGAACTCGGGGCTGTGGATGCGCATCAGGAGGTCGCCGGGCATCCCCCGATCATTCCCCGCCCCGGGCGTCCGGCGCGAGAGTCCGGCCTCACGCGGTGCGGCGCTTGGGAGACCAGCAGCGCGCCGTCACCGACAGCGCGTTCCACGCGTTGATCGAGACGAGCAGCGCGAGCACCGCCGCCGTGCCCTGCTCGCCGAGCGCGTCGAGCGCGAGGTCCGCGACGTCGTCGGGCACGTGCGTCTCCGACAGCCGCGTGACCGACTCGGTCAGCTCGAGCGCGGCGCGCTCGCGCGCCGTGAAGAAGTCCGACTCGCGCCAGACCGCGACGGCGTGCAGGAGCTGCTCGTCGGCGCCCGCCCGGCGAGCGGTCCGGGTGTGCAGGTCGACGCAGTACGCGCAGCCGTTGAGCTGCGAGGCGCGCAGGCGGACGAGGTCGCGCAGGACGGGGTCGAGGCCGGCGCGCTCGGCCTCCGCCGTCGCGACGGCGTCGAGGTCGCTCACGACGCGGTAGAGCTCTGGCGTCAGCGCCTCGACGTCGAACCGTGCGGGGACCTCGACGAGCGGGTCGTTGGTACGGGGTGCGGTGGTGGTCGTCATGGTCACCACGCTACGAAGGATCAGCGCACACGAGCAGGGCAATGCGCACCGTCTGGCATGGGCTAATCGTTCCCGGACGTTCGCCGACGCGACGCACTCTCGGGTAACTACCCGGAGTCCCAGCCAAGCGTTGTCACAGATCCGTGACAAATGGCATTGTCATGAGTCTGTGACTTTTTGCCCTGTCACGGTACTGTGACCAGCATGAGGGTCATCGCGAACGAGCTCCAGCTGGGCGCCGCGCTACGCGAGCGCCGCGAGCGCGCCCGACTGACACAAGGGCGCCTGGCCGAGCGTGCCGGTGTCTCGCGCGCCTTCGTCATCGACCTGGAGCGCGGCCGGCGCCCGCGCGCGGAGCTGAACCGCGTGCTGGCCGTCATGCGCGCGCTCGACGCGGCCATCACCCTCGTCGACGACGAACCCCGCGACACCGAGGACATCCTCACCGAGCTGCTGGGGGACCTGTGAGACTCGCCTTCGCGCTGTACGGCCGGGTCGCCGGGATCATCGAGCGCGACGGCGGAGCCACCACCCTGCGCTACTCGCCCGAGCACCTCGACCTGCGCCAGCCGACCCCCCTGTCGCTGTCCATGCCCGTCAGCACCACCACGTACCGCACTCGCCAGGTCGAGGCGTACCTCCGCGGCCTGCTGCCCGACCACGACGAGGTCCGTGAGCGCTGGGCAAGGAAGGCTGGAGTGCGCCCCGGCAACACCCTCGGTCTGATCGCCCACGTCGGCATGGACGTCTCCGGCGGCGCGATCTTCGCCCCCGAGGACGAGATCCTCGACGTGATGTCGCGACCCGGCACCCTCGTCCCGGCCAGCGACGCCGACATCGCCGAGCGTCTGCGCCGCGTCCGCCAGGACGACGCCGCGTGGCAGGACGACGAAGACGACGAACACTGGAGCCTGGCCGGTGCGCAGTCGAAGTTCACGCTCGCCCGCACCGAGAAAGGGTGGGCGTTCGCGGAGGGCAGCGCTGCCTCCACCCACATCGTCAAGCCCGGCATCGGGCATATCCGCGCCCAGGCGCTGTCCGAGCACGTGAGCATGCGGGCGCTGGCCATCGCCGGCCTACCGGTCGCCGAGACCCAGTACCTGACGTTCGAGGACCAGGACGCGATCGTCGTGACACGGTTCGACCGTCGCAAGGCCGCTTCCGGCGCGACCGCACGCATCCACCAGGAAGACCTGATCCAGGCCTTCGCGACGGACCCGCGCAAGAAGTACGAAGCTGACGGCGGCCCGGGAGTGCAGGCCATCGCAGACCTCGTGCGCTCCACCGCGGGGCAGACGTCCGTCATGCATCTCGTGCGCGCGGTCATCGCGAACCACGTGCTCGGCGCGCCCGACGCTCACGGCAAGAACTACGGCCTGCTGCTGGTCGGCTCGAACGCGAGCCTCACGCCGCTGTACGACGTGGCCACCGGACTCATCCCGAACGCCGCCGGCCGGCTGCGCTTCGGCAGAGGCGCCATGTCGATCGGCGGCGAGCGCCGGTTCGGCGACGTCGAGCTCGGCAACTGGGAGAAGTTCGCCGTCGCCGCGAAGGTCTCACCCGGGCGGGTCGTCGAATGGGTCGACGAGCTCGCTACCTCGATCCCGCCCGCCTTCGAGCAGGCCGCCAACGAGGTCGACACGCCGGACGCCGACTTCCTGGCCGGCACGGTCGCCAAGAACATTGCCTTGGTCGCCGAGCAGACCCGCAAGGGCCTGGCCTCCACCCGCCGCACCGGCGGACGAGTCGTCACCCCGTTCGTCCGGACGCTGCCCGGGCAGGGACGCGCACCCGCGCGACCACGCGCCGCCGGCCAACCCGCTGCGTCCACCGGCGCTGAGCCGGACGTCAGTCTCACGGCCGCCGATGACCTGGACGATCAGTGGGACGCATCCGGAGCTTGACGGCCGGAGGCAGACCACTGACCGGTCCCGCCGCGTGCACCGTGGGAACGCTCGAGCAGGTAGTCGCGCTCGACGGCGTTCTCGGCCAGCCCGGCCGCGGTGCGGAACGCCGCGGCGGCCTCGCCGGCGCGGCCGAGCTCGGCGAGCAGGTGCGCGCGGACTGCGCGCTCGCGGAACCGCGTGAGCGGGGCGGCGCTCAGGCCGTGCTCGCGGTCGAGGCTGTCGAGCAGGTCCAGGCCGCGCGTCGCGCCGAACGCGCGCGCCACGGCGACGACGCGCGCGAGGCGGACCGGGCCGGTCGGCGTGAGCCGTTCGAGCCACAGGTAGAGCGCGGCGATCTGCGGCCAGTCGGTCGTGGCGTCGTCCGGCGCGGCGGCGTGCACGGCGGCGATCGCCGCCTGGATCTGGTATTGCCCGACCGAACGCCGCGTCCACACGTCGTCGAGGACCGCCGTGCCCTCGGCGATCATCGCCCGGTCCCAGAGCGCGCGGTCCTGCCCCTCGAGCGGGACCAGCCGGTGCTCGGCGTCGGTCCGCGCGGCGCGGCGCGCCTCGGTGAGCAGCATGAGCGCGAGCAGGCCGGCGACCTCCGCGTCCTGCGGGCTGTGCTCGCGCGCGAGGCGCACGAGCCGGATCGCCTCCCGGGCGAGGTCGACCCGGCCCAGGTCGGCGCCCTCGCTGGCCGTGTAGCCCTCGTTGAAGACGAGGTAGAGCACGCGCAGGACGGCGGCGAGGCGCTCGTCGCGGTCCTGCGCGGTCGGGGCGACGAGGCGCGCGCCCGCACGGGCGAGCTGCTGCTTCGCGCGGCTGATGCGCGTGCCCATCGTCGCCTCGGTGACGCCGTAGGCGTGCGCGATCTCGGCCGTCGTGAGACCGCCGACCGCCCGGAGCGTGAGGGCGACCTGGGACGTCGGGCTGAGCGCCGGGTGGCAGCACAGCAGGAGCACGGTGAGGCTGTCGTCGTCGTCGACCACCTGGGGCCGGCGGTCGGTCTCCTGGACCGCGAGCTCCGTGCCGCCGACCAGGCGCTCACGCCGGTGCCGCGCCTGCTCGGCGCGCAGCAGGTCGACCATGCGGCGGTACCCGACGCGGATCAGCCACGACCGGGGCTCGGCGGGGACGCCGTCGACGGGCCACTGCACGCTCGCCGCGAGGAGCGCCTCCTGGACGGCGTCCTCCGCGACGTCGAACCTGCTGAAGCGGCGCGTGAGCGCCCCGAGCACCTGCGGCGCCTCCGTGCGCAGCAGGTGCTCGATCGCGGCCTCGGGCGTGACGGTCATCGGTCGTCAGGCGAAGTCGTCGCCCATGATCGGCCGGATCTCCATCGGCTCGCCGAGGACCTCGACCATGCGGCTGACGATCTCGACGGCCCGCTCGTGGCTCGCGACGTCGATCACCGCGAAGCTGGCGAGGACCTCCTTGAGCTCGGCGAACGGCCCGTCCGTGGCGACCACCCCGGCGTCCGACCGGCGCACGGTCGTGCTCACCGCCGGGTGGCCCAGGCCCTCGCTCGAGACGAACTCGCCGGACGCACGCAGCTCCGCCTCGAACCGCTGGTAGGCCTCGAACGCCGCGAGCGCCTCGTCGGAGGGGACGTCAGCGGTCGCCGCGTCCCAGTCGGCCGTCGGGGTGTAGCCGAGGAGCAGGTACCTCATCGTGGTTCTCCCTCGCGGTGGGGCGGGTGGCGGTGGGCGTTCAGGGTCTCCTGGACAGGCTCTCGGCGCCACGGGAATCATGCCTCCGCAGGGGCCGGCCGGCGACGCAGGCGGACCGCGACGACCGTGGTCCACGTGAAGGCGACCAGGCCCGTCGCGGCGACCTGCACGCTGGCCTGCTCCGGCGACACCGGCAGCAGCAGGACGAGCGCGACCACGCCGTGGCCGACCGCCGCGAGGACGCGGCGCTCGCGGACCGCGCGGACGGTGAGCACGACGCACGCGACCGCGAGCGCCGTGAACGCCAGGACCGCGGCGACCGAGTGCGCGACGCCGTGCCAGGACATCGCGGCGACCGGACCGTCGGGAGTACCTTCCGGGAAGCCGTTCTCGGGGTCCATGACGAACGCGCCCGCGAGGACGAACCCGAGCGCCGAGAGCGCGAGGAGGACCGGGACGGCACGGCGGCCGACGCCGTCGGTCACGAGCCGCCGGTGGGCGACGGCCAGGGCGAGCACGCCGAGGCCCGTGAGGACGAACGTCGCGACCTGGATCCAGCCGAGGCTGCCCGTGGAGAGCTGGCTGAGCGGGTGCACACGCAGGTCGAAGCCCTCGCGCGTGAGCATCTGCACGCTCACGGACGCGTAGAAGAACGGGCCGGCCGCCGCCGCGGCGGTGAGCAGGCGCCGGGTGGAACGGTCGGTCGGTCGGTGGACGGACGTCGGGCGGGACTGCGGCGTGCGGGTTTGCGGTGCACCGGGCTGCTCGGTGGAGGGCTGCGTGCTCATCGGGTGCTCCTGGTTCTCGTCGGGTCGTGCCCTCTGGGGCCTGACACCGCTACCTCGTCGCGCCCGTCGGCATCTCGACATCCGCGGGTGTGAGCTAGATCACACCCGCGCGAGCCCCCGCAGACGTCGAGAACCCGGCCCCTGTCCCGAGGTGACGGTGAGCGCCCCGACCGGGGCACCACCACACGCACAGGGAGACAGAACCATGACCGAGAACCAGAGCACCCGCGCCGACGCCGACGAGGTCGACGCCCCGTTGCTCGACGGTGGCGGGTTCGACCCGCCGGCACCGCCCAGCGCCGCGCTGACGGCGCTCGACCGCCTCGTCGGCACGTGGGACGTCACGGGCGGCGCCGAGGGCGTCGTCACCTACGAGTGGATGCCGGGCGGGTACTTCCTGCTCCAGCGCGTGCGCCTCACCCAGTTCGGCCAGGAGGTCACCGGCATCGAGGTGATCGGCAACCTGCACCCGTTCGGCGAGCCCGTCGGCGAGGACGTCGTCTCACGCTTCTACGACTCGACGGGCAACACGCTCGACTACGTGTACGAGCTCGTCGGCGACACGCTGACCATCTGGGGCGGCGCCAAGGGCAGCCCTGCGTACTTCCAGGGCACCTTCGACGCCGACGGCGACTCGCTCGTCGGCGAGTGGGTCTACCCCGGGGGCGGCGGCTACGCGTCCACCATGACGCGCAGCGCCTGAGCCGAGGTCAGGGGGCGGCGCCGGCCGCCGGGTGCTGGATCGTGCATCCGTCCACGCCCTCCGGACGGAAGGGGGTGTGGACGCCGCACCGGCGGCCGGCGGCGGGCTCCGCCGTCCTGTGCACCACGAAGGGACTCGACGATGAACCTCCGACGCACGCTCACCGCGATGGGAGCCGCGACGCTGGCGCTCGCAGCGACGGCGCTGGCCGCGCCCGCCTCCGCAGCCCCCGCACCCGCGGCTCCCCCGGCCGGGACGCAGAGCCTCGCCGCGGTGCTCGCCGCCGACGGCGACACGTTCGACCGGAACTGGTACGACTTCGACCTCGTCGACCAGGCGGTCGCGGCGGTCCTCGCGGCGAAGCCCGGCAGCCCCGTGGCGGTGCTCGCGGACGGCACCGTCCCGCTCACCGCGTTCCTGCCGAACGACCGCGCCTTCCAGCTCCTCGCCCTCGACCTCACCCACCGCTGGCAGCCCACCGAGGAGAAGGTGCTCACGTCGCTCGCCGAGACCGTCGGGATCGACGCGATCGAGCAGGTCCTGCTGTACCACGTGGTGCCCGGGGCGACCATCGACGCACAGACGGCGCTCGGGTCGGACGAGGCCGTGCTGACGACCGCGCAGGGCGGGACGTTCCGCGTCGACGTCCTGAGCAAGCGGTTCGCCCTCGTGCGGCTGGTCGACCAGGACCGGAACGACTACGACCCGTTCCTCGTCCGGAGCAAGCTCGACCTCAACAAGGGCAACGCGCAGATCGCGCACGGCATCACGGCCGTGCTGCGCCCCTCGAACCTCTGACGACCCGCCCGACGGAGCCCGGTCCCGCACGGGGCCGGGCTCGGTCGGGCCCGGAGTGCATCCGGATCGGTGTCCCCGGGGGAAGAGGGAGTGTCAACAGCTCGAGCGCCCGGCCCCCGGCCGGGCCGAGACACCGGAGGACACCATGCACCGCACCGCACGACGCAGCGCAGCGCTCGCGGGCGCCACCACCCTCGTCGCGCTGGGGGCGTTCGCCCTTCCCGCGCACGCCGCCACCGCCGACGGGGCTTCCCTGTCCGTCCTGCACGGGGTGCCGGACACCCCCGTGGACGTGTGGGTGAACAACGAGCTCACGCTCGACGACTTCCAGCCGGGCGACCTCGCCGGCCCGCTCGACCTGCCCGCCGGGTCGTACAGCGTCGCGATCACCGCACCCGACGCGACGGACACGAGCGCCCCCGTCATCGGCCCGGTCGACCTGCCGCTGGAGGCGGGCGGGAACTACACCGCCGTCGCGCACCTGGACGCGGCCGGCCAGCCGACCGCGACGCTCTTCACGAACTCGACCGAGCCGACCGCGGCGGGCCAGGGCCGGCTCACCGTCCGGCACGTCGCCGCGGCACCCGCCGTCGACGTGCTCGCGGGCGGCGCGGCCGTCGTCTCCGGGCTCGAGAACCCGAAGGAGGCCGTGCTCGACCTGCCGGCCGGGACGGTGTCCGCATCGGTCGCGGCCGCGGGTACGACCGATCCGGTGATCGGCCCGGCCGACGTCACGGTCGCCGAGGGCGTGAACACGATCGCGTACGCGTGGGGCAGCCTCGAGGCGGGCAACCTCGCCCTCGCCACGCAGACGGTCGAAGGTCTCCACTCGTCGCCCTCCGGCGTGCCGGCCGGGGTCTCGGGCCTGGCGGCCGAGGCGCCGAACAGCATCTTCACGGGCGTCGCCATCGCGTTCGGCGTGTGCCTCGTCGGGCTGCTCCTCGTCGGCGCGTCGGTCATGTTCGGGCGGGCGTGGCGCGAGCACGCCCGTGAGGCCGTGCACACCGGGCGGGGCGACCGCTCGGCATGACGCACGCCTCCTCTCCCGGCCGTGCGCCCGGGCACCGGGGCGCACGGCCGGGCCTCATGACCCTCCTGGGGGCGGTGCTCGTCACCGCAGCGGCCGTCGGCGGGTGCTCCCCGGCACCCGCCGGCGGGTCCGCGGGGCCACCAGGCCCGACGCCGGACCCCCCGCCCGCCTCGGCGCCCCACCGAGGCGGGGCGGGGGCCGCAGGAGGTCCGGACCTCGCCGGACCGACCGGCACGGTGGCGGACGTCCCCGTCCGACCGGCGCAGGACGCGTCAGCACCTGCGCCACCGGCGCCCACGCGCGTCGTGGTCGCGGACCTGGGGATCGACCTCCCGGTCGAGCCCACGGGCGTCGACCCCGACGGGCGGATGGCGCTCCCCGGCAGCGGCGACGTCGCGGCGTGGTACCGGTTCGGGCCGGCACCCGCGAGCACCGAGGGCGCGACGCTCGTCGCGGCCCACGTGGACGACCTGGACGGCGTCGGGCCCTTCGCCCGGCTCCGCGAGGTCACGACCGGCGCCCGGATCGACGTGGTCGACGCCGCGGGCACCTCGTACACCTACACAGTGACGGACGTGCGGAGCGTGGCGAAGCCCGACGTCCCGCTCGACGAGCTCTTCGACCGCGACGGCGAACGCCGCCTCGTGCTCGTGACGTGCGGCGGTCGGTGGGACGGCGAGCGACGGTCCTACTCGGACAACGTCGTCGTGACCGCGGCGCCCGCGCGGTGACCGCGGCCGGACCGGCCCGACACGGACCGGACGGACGCACCCCGGACGGGCAGGACCTGGCCGGTGCGCCTACGATCGCTGCTACCCGCTCGCCGCTGCCGCCAGGGCGGCCGGCGCCGACCCCCGAGGACGCACTCTGAACCCCACCGACACCGGGACCCCCGACCCGGACCTGTGGCGTCTCGGTCGCGACTTCGCCGACGGTGACGAGCAGGCGCTCGCCGAGGCGTACCGGCGGTGGTCCGCGCTCGTGCACACGATCGCGATCCGCTCGCTCGGGGCGCGCGCCGACGCCGAGGACGTGACCCAGCAGGTGTTCGTCGCCGCCTGGCGCGGCCGGTCCCGGTTCGACCCCGACCGCGCGCGCCTGCCTGCATGGCTCGTCGGGATCACGCGGCACACGGTCGCGGACGCGCACGAGGCCCGCTCCCGGGTCCGGCGGTCGGAGCACGCCGCCGCGGCGTCCGCTCCGAACCCAGGACGGACGGTGCACGAGGACGCCGACGTCGGGCGCGTCGCGGACCGCGTGCTCCTGAGCGACGAGCTGCGGCGGCTCGGCGACCCGGGGCGCACGATCCTCGAGCTCGCGTTCTTCCGTGACCTGACGCACGTGCAGATCGCGGAGGAGCTGGACCTGCCGCTCGGTACGGTCAAGTCCCACGTACGACGAAGCCTGATCAGGCTGCGCGACCGGTTGGAGGTGGACGGTGCAGCACATCGATGACGAGACCCTCGCGCTCCTCGCGCTCGGCGAGGACGTGCTCGACGACGCCGCGCGCGTCCACCTCGCCTCGTGCGCGGTGTGCGCCGCGACCGTCGCCGAACTCGGCAGCGTGGTCAAGGCGTTCGACGGCGCGGACGAGTCGGACGTGCTCGTGGCGCCGCCCCCCGACGTCTGGGCGCGGGTCCACGCGGACCTCGGGCTCACGCGCGTCCCCGCCACGCTCGACGCCGTCCCGGCCACGCTCGACGCCGGCCCGACCCCCGCGGCGGCACCACCGCGCGCACCCGACGAGGACAGGCCGGGCGTGGTGGTCCCGATCGCGCCGCGCCGCCGGAGCCGGTGGGTGGCGCCCGCCGCCGCGGCGTGCGCGCTGGTCGTGGGCGCGGTCGGCGGCGTGCTCTGGGAGCGCCGGGAGTCGGCACCGCCGGTACTGCCCGAGACGACGGTCGCCACGGCGACGCTCGACGCCCTGCCGGACTGGGAGGGTGCGAGCGGAGAAGCGCGCGTCGAGGAGCGTCCCGACGGCCGACGGCAGGTCGTCGTGACGGTGGACGCGCCCGCGCCCGAGGGCACCTATCGCGAGGTCTGGCTCCTCGCCGAGGACCTCAGCGGCCTCGTCAGCCTCGGCGTGCTCGAGAGCACGGAGGGCACGTTCGACCTCCCGGACGGGCTGGACCTCGCGCAGTTCCCCGTGGTCGACGTGTCGGAGGAGCCTCTCGACGGCGACCCCGCGCACTCCGGCGACTCGGTCGTGCGCGGACCGCTGGGCGTCTAGCGGCGGGTGTGAGGGAGAGGTTTGCGGTGCGGTCACAGCGGCAGTATCCCGGGACCGTTTGACGCCACCCCACGGTATTCGACCGCCGGGGCTGGTCGGTCTCTCTACGCTTCGCATCATGGAGCAGATCGTGGCGGCGTTCGAGGACGTTCAGTGGGGCACCGCTGGGGAGTGGGTCGGTGGGTTGAGCGCTCTCGCCGCGGTGCTCGTTGCGTTGTCGATCGCGCTTCGAGCGCGGACGGACCGGCAGTCGGCTGAGGCGCGCGTGACCGCGCTCGAAGAGGCGGCGGCGAAGGAGAAGCGCGAGGCGCAGGCCCGAGCGGTGGCAGCGTGGATCTTCTACCGAGAGGGCGCACCCGAGGATGAACGGGACGACCAAGGCCTACCCCCGCTCGCGGTGCGGATGCTGGCCGTCGTCAATGGATCGTCGCAGCCGATCTTCGACGTGAGGGTTCAGTACTGGGAGAAGGGCCCGAACGGGGCCCAGCGGACAGAGATCTTTGATCTTCCGGCGATTGCCCCGACCCGCAGCGAGCGCATCCGTCCTCGGGGCACCATCAGGTACGAGGGTGAGGCAGTCATCCAGTTCACGGACGCCACGGATCAGCGGTCGGAGCGGCGTGAGCGCGGCGAGCTCCGCCCGGTGAGTGAAGCCCAGGTCTGGACGTGAGGATGCCGCACGGCTCAGTGCAGGTGGAGGCCCAGGTGGTTCTGGGCTGTGCGTAGTGCAGTGTCGGTGAGCTCGATCGCTTCGTGGGACAGCACCTTGTACTCGGTACTGACCGCTTCGGCGATGGTGACCTCGGGGCCGTGGCGGTCGAGGTCGACCCAGAGGGCGTAGCACTGGAGGTCTGCGCCGTGGCGGGAAGGGTAGGCGATGCCGACCGGTAGGGATCCGTCTGCCAGGACGGTGCGTGAGAGCCACCAAGCCGCGCGGGTGGTCGCGGTTCGGCGGGGGCCGGTGAGGGTGGACACGTCGATCGACAGCGGCCTGTCGCGCAACCAGCGCGGAGCCCATTGCTCTGCCGTTGCCCGCAGGTATGCCAGCGAGTTGCTGGAAGCGATGTCGACGACATGACCGGCGTTGAGGCGCTGGAAGGAACTCATGGTGCGGACGTCGCGCCACTGGCGGGGGACCGACCGTGTCGGCATGTGCCCAAGCCGTTCCCACTGCTGATCGACCGGTTCGGGGTCCTTGTCGTCGAACAGGTCCGCAAGCGGAAGGGGGACGAATTCGGCGTAGGCGAGGGCTTCCATGTAGGCGCCGACTCGGTTCGCGGCTCCTTACAGGGTGGCCCAGCCGCGCAGGTCGAACCGGCTCCAGGCCTTGTTCGGTGGACCTGATCGTGGAGGCGGATTCAAGGGCCCGTAGGACGTCTTATGAACCCGCCACAGGACCTTCGGGATGGCGGCGACGTCAGGGAGCAGCTCGCCCGCTGCTCGCGGCTCCGCAACGGGCGAACCCTCGTTCAGTCGTGCCATGCGCCGGTGACGAAGGCTTCGGCTGCCTCAGTGACTTCCTTGGTGCGACCCTCGCGCAGCGCGAGCACCGGTGAGGTCTCACCCAGGATCGGGTTGTTCCCGAGGAACCACGTGCGTGCCACGTGGTCGGACTCGGCGTCGGCGATCACCACCCACACACGGTGGGCCGTGTAGATCCGGTCCTGGGCGCTCTGGCCCGGCTCGGTCGCCTTCGCCCACCGGTAGGGAAGCTTGCTGTCACGGCTTCCCGCGAGCGCCGCGACCGCGGTTGCGCCCAGGTGTGTGTTCAGGCGTCGCACGACCTCGTGGATGTCCATACGGATCGAGCGCGCGTGCGCGTCGACCATTGCTCCGAGAGCCATCAGGCCACCCTCCCTACCACTTGTTTTACCACCTCAGGTTACACCGATGCGAAGCATGTATCGACAGAGGTCTAGCCGGCGCTCTCCCGCCTGCGTCAGGCGTCGTGCCGCAGGAGTGCGGTCAGGTCGCCGACCGGGCCGGCGTGCCGGAGCTTGTCGGGGTTGAGCTGGTTGTGCAGCGCGACGACGTGCCCGTCGGCGACGTCGACGGACATCACGCACAGCAGGTGTCCGTCCGCGCTCCGCACGAGCAGCGCCGGCTGCCCGTTCGCCTCCCCGAGGTCGATCGCCATGTGGAGGCGCTCGCCCTGCCGCACCAGGCCCAGCAGGAACCGCGCGACGGGCACCGCGCCGACCAGCGGGGAACGGATCGCCGGGGCGCGGCCGCCGCCGTCGCCGGTGAACACGATGTCGGCGGCGAGCAGACGCTCGAGACCGACGACGTCCCCCGCCGTGACGGCGGCGACGAACAGGGCCGCCGTCCTCTCCCGGTCCGCCCGGGACGTGTCGGACCGGGGTCGACGGGCGTCGACGTGCTTCCTCGCACGCGCGAGGATCTGCCGGCAGTTCGCCTCGCTCTTGCCGACGACGGCCGCGACCGCCGGGTAGTCGTACCCGAGCGCCTCGCGCAGCACGAAGACCGCGCGCTCGACCGGGCTGAGCGACTCCAGGAGCACGAGGAACGCGGTCGACACCGTCTCGTCCATCACGACGCGGTGCGCCGGGTCGGAGTCGGCACGTTCGGCGGAGGCGAGGAGCGGCTCGGGCAGCCAGGGCCCGACGTACTGCTCCCGGCGGACCCGGGCCGAGCGGAGCGTGTCGATCGCCAGCCGAGTCGTGACCGTCGTGGCGTAGGCCTCGGGATTGTCGACGGACAGGCCGTCCGGTCCCGCGCGGTGCATCCGCAGGAACGCCTCCTGGACCACGTCCTCGGCCTCCGCCACGCTGCCCAGCATCCGGTAGGCGATGGAGAACATGAGCGGTCGGAGGTCGTCGTGGAGCTCCGCGAGGGCGGTCACGTCCCGATCCAACCACGACACCCGAGGGCAGGGGTGTCACAGGGAGGACAGCTGTCTCGTCGGACGGGAGGACGAAGGGAGAACGACATGCGAGTCTTCATCGCCGGCGCCACGGGTGCGCTGGGGACCCACCTGGTCCGCCGTCTGCTCGACGACGGGCACGAGGTGAGCGGGACGACCAGGACCTCCGAGGGTGTCGCACGGTTGGCCGCACAGGGTGCGACCGGCGTCGTCATGGACGCGCTCGACCCCGCCGACGTGCGGCGTGCGGTCCAGGACGCCCGGCCCGACGTCGTCGTGCACCAGCTCACGGCACTCGCGGCGATGACGGGCAACCCGAAGAGGTTCGACGTCGACTTCGCCACGACCAACCGCCTGCGGACGGAGGGCACCGACCACCTGCTCGCCGCCGCGCGGGCGGCCGGGGTCCGCCGGTTCGTCGCGCAGAGCTACACGACCTGGCCCAACGAGCGCACCGGAGGGTGGGTCAAGACGGAGGACGACCCCCTGGTCGACGACCCGGGCCAGGAGGGCCGGGAGTCGCTGCGGGCGATCCGCCACCTCGAGCGGGCCGTGACGCAGACCCCCGGCATCGAGGGGGTCGTGCTGCGCTACGGCAACTTCTACGGGCCGGGCAACGCGGTGTCCCGGACCGGCTCGATGAGCGAGATGGTCCGGCGGGGGCGTTTCCCGCTGGTCGGCGGCGGGACGGGGGTGTGGTCGTTCGTGCATGTCGAGGACGCGGCGGCGGCGACCGCGGCCGCCGTCGTGCGGGGCACGCCGGGCATCTACAACGTCGTCGACGACGACCCCGCCCCGGTGGCCGAGTGGCTGCCCTACCTGGCGGAGCAGCTCGGCGGCCGGCGGCCGGTGCGGCTCCCCGTGTGGCTCGCCCGGCCGATGCTGGGCGAGCTCGGGACGGCGCTCATGACCACCGTGCGCGGGTCGTCGAACGCCAAGGCCCGGCGCGAGCTCGACTGGACGCCGCGGTACGCGAGCTGGCGCGAGGGCTTCCGCACGGGCCTCGGCTGAGCCGGTACCCCTCCGCGGGTCGACCGATGAGTCGTGCGCGCCTGGGCGGTCACCCACGACCGGGGCAACCGCCCGCCGACTGCACCACCGACGAAGGGACGACATCGTGACCGCACCCGTGACCTACCGCCCGATCGAGCCCGTGACCGTCTATGCCCTGAGCGCGACGGCGCCCGGGAAGGGTCCGACGCACGTCGCCCCGGTCGTCGGGCCGCTCGTCGCACGTCTCGACGACGCGCTCACCCGTGCGGGGCGACCCCCCGGCGAACCGGCGATCTTCTGGTACGAGCCCGTCGACGGCACCGAGGAGCTCGGGGTGAACGTCTCGTACACCGCCGAGCCGGAGCCGCAGCCGGGCGACGGCTACGACGTCGTCGAGCTGCCGGGAGTCCCCGTCGCGGCGACGCTGGTCCACCGTGGCGACATGTCCGGCATCGGCGACTCCTGGTCGGAGCTGGACGACCACTGGGGGACGCAGCCACCGCCTCCGATCTTGCTGGATCACCGTTCCTCGAGACCCCTGATCAGGCGCGCGACCTCGCTGACCCGCCGAGCATCGGAGGTCTCGTCCGCATCGACGACGATCGGGTCCTCGTCGACCGGCTGCTGGAACGCCTCGGCGTGCGCGACCAGGACGTCGTCCGTGACGTCACCGCGTTCCCCGACCGCGCGGTTGGCCACCACTCTGGCACGCTGTCGCGCCAGGTCGACGTGGACCCAGACGAGGGCGAATCCTGCACCGGCCTCGGCAGCGACGTGGCGCCACCGGTCCCTGACGAACCGCGGTGACCCGGTGTCGTCGATGATCACGTCACGTCCGGCGCCGAGGGCCTCGGCAGCGCTCGTCTGCGCCAACCCGTTCGTCGTCGCCCACTCTTCGAGCGGGATGCCCTGACCACCGTCCAGCCCGCGCTCGGCATTGATGGCGTCGAGGCTGATCACCTCGGCAGACAGCTCTGACGCAAGGAGCCCCGCGAACGTGCTCTTCCCGGCGAACGACAGGCCGCACATGAGCGTCAGAGTCATGGGACTGACAGTACGAAGGTGTGGAGCCTTCACGAAGAGCAATAGTCAGTCGACGCGCCGACCACGCTCAGCGCCACCGGGTGCGCCGGCGCATCGACGACCCCCACGATCAGCCGCGCGCCACGGGTCGGGGTGCGCTCCACCCTCGCGACCTAGGAAGTCCGCGATGCGGTCCTGATGGGTCCGTGACTGTTGCTCATGCCCCCCGCACCCGCGCACGACGCGCGGGTGCGGGGAAGGGTCACGACGGGCGCTGGACCGTCATGCGTACGCAGTTGCGGTGGTGCCGTCCGAGCTGAGCGTGCCGGGTTCTTCCAGGTCCTGTGTCTCGAATGCGGCGACCTGGTCCTGGACGGCGCGCACGCGCGCGACGTCGAGCTTCTCGCTGCGGTCGAAGCGGTAGATGCCGTTCTGCTCCTGGAACACGTCCGTGAGCTGGGTGTAGCAGTAGCCGAACATGAGCGGGTCGCCGAGCAGGGCGTTCGTGAGGCCGGCGAAGCGGGCGTGGAACTCCTCCTCGTCGGCGACGCGCTGGCCGTAGCCCCAGGACTCGCCGAGCGCGTTCCCCGCTGCGGCGGCGGCCGCCTCGGGGTTCCACCAGATGCCGCCGTACTCGCTGACGAAGTACGGCTGACCGTTGTAAGGCTGCGACCAGACCGACCCGTCCTCGCGGCGGTTCTCGTACGGCGCACCGTCGGCGAGACCGCCCACGAGCTCCGCGAACCGCTCGGGGTCCTGCTCGTAGAGGTGCGAGTCCCACACGTCGGTCTCGAGGACGCGGTGCGAGTACCCGCTCGCGTCGATCACGGGCCGCGACGGGTCGGCGAGCTTGGTCGCCAGGAACATCGCGCGCGTGACGTCGTCGAGCACCGTCATGCGGTCGTGCAGGTCCTGGAACGTCTCGTTGAGCGGGCACCAGCCGACGATCGCCGGGTGCGAGTGGTCGCGCTCGAGGGCCTCGAGCCACTGCGCGACGAACGACGCCGTGGGCTGCTGGTAGTCGCCCTTGGTGCCCTGACCGGAGGCGCCCCAGTCGCCGAACTCGCCCCACACGAGATAGCCCAGGCGGTCGGCGTGGAAGAGGTACCGCTCCTCGAACACCTTCTCGTGCAGGCGCGCGCCGTTGAAGCCGGCGGCGAGCCCGAGCTCGATGTCGCGCACCAGGGCTTCGTCGGACGGCGCGGTCATGAGCGACTCCGACCAGTAGCCCTGGTCGAGCACGAGGCGCTGGAACACGGCCTCGCCGTTGATGCGCAGCGACCGGCCGTCGATCGACACGGACCGCAGGCCCGCGTACGAGCGCACCGAGTCGACGACCTCGCCCGCGGCGTCGCGGATCTCGACGAGGACGCCGTACAGGTTCGGCTCCCCCGGCCCCCACAGGCGCACGCGGTCCGCGGGCACGACGACGCGCAGCGCCGGCGCGAGGTCGAGGTCCGCCCGGGCGGTGGCACGCCCGACCTCGCCGTCGGCGTCGCTCACCGCGACGGTGACGGTGTGGCCGCGACGGTTCGCGGACAGCGGCACGACGACGTCGAACGCCGAGCTCGCGACGTCGGGCGTGATGCGCGGACGACGGGCGTGCACGGCCGGGACCGGCTCCATCCACACCGTCTGCCAGATGCCGGTGGTGCGCGTGTAGTTGCAGTGCGTGTTCGCGTACCAGGTCGCCTGCTTGCCGCGGGCCTGGACGGCGTCACGCGGGTCGCGGGCCCGCACGACGACGGTCACGGTGTCCCCGGCGCGGGCGACCCCGTGCAGGTCGGCGGTGAACGGCGTGAAGCCGCCGCGGTGGCGCACGACCTCGACTCCGTCGACCCACACCGTCGTGTCGTGGTCGACGGCCCCGAAGTGCAGGAGCACGTGGTGGTCGTCGCCGACCTCGGCCCACTCGGCCGGGATCGTCACCTCGCGGCGGTACCAAACCGCCTCGAGGAAGTCGGTGTTCTCGACGCCCGAGAGCTCGGACTCGGGCGCGAACGGGACGGTGATCGTCCCGGTCAGGGGGCGCTCGCGCAGGCCGCGCTCGAGGCCGGAATCGCCCTGGTCGATCTCGAACTCCCACTCCCCGTTGAGGTTGAGCCAGCGCTCACGGACGGCCTGGGGCCGCGGGTACTCGGGGCGCGGCGTCGTCCCGGCGGACGTGCCGGGCGTCGGTGCGCTCGGGGGGTCGAGAAGGTCGAGGGGCAGCGGCTGGGTCATGAACGTTCTCCATCGCGGTCGCCGATGATCGGTGGTCACCATGATTCAACCTCGCGCCGCCGAGAAATGCAACGTTGTACCAGCCACTCCCCGTCGACCTCCCGGAACTGGCGCGCGGTCAGACGACCGGACGCGAGCTCTCCCGCACGAGCAGCCGGTGCGGCACGACGGCGTCCGACGGCTCGCCGGGCAGGCCCTCCACCTGCGCGACGACGCGCGCGACGGCGTGCTCCGCGATCGCCCGGACGTCGGGTGCCACCGTCGTCAGCGTCGGGTTGGCGTACCGGCCGTCCTCCGTGTTGTCCCACCCGACGACGGCGACGTCCTGCGGGACCCGCACGCCGTTCGTGCGCAGGACGTGCAGCGCACCGAGTGCGAGCAGGTCGTTGGCGCACAGGATCCCGTCGACCTCGCCGAGGCGTGCCAGGACGTCCTCGACGGCACGCGCGCCCACGGCCCGGGTGAACGACGGCGCGGGCAGGACCCACTCGTCCCGCACCGACAGTCCCGCCTCGGCCAGCGCCTGCGTGAAGCCGCGCAGGCGCGGCGCCCCGGACCGCTCGGGGACTCCCGGCTCGGCGCCGAGGAACGCGAGCCGCGTCCGTCCGCTCTGGAGCAGGTGCTGGGTCGCCTCACGTGCGGCCAGCACGTTGTCGATGCTCACGTGGTCCGTGTGCACGACGCCGGCACGCGGGTCTGCGGGGCGCTCGCCGAGCAGCACCATGGGCGTGGCGCCGCGCAGCCGGTCGACCTCCGACAGGCTCAGGTCGAGCGGGGAGAACACGATCCCGTCGATGAGGCGGACGTCGAACCCGCGCGCCACCGCCTCCTCGGCGGTCCGGTCGCCGCCGGTCTCGTCGATGAAGACCCGGTAACCGCGCGCGTCCGCGGCCTCGATGACGGCGTGGGCGAGCCCGGCGAAGTAGGGCGAGGTGATCTCCGGCACGGCCAGCGCGAGGATGTTCGTGCGTCCCTGCCTCAGCTGGCGACCGGCGAGGCTCGGCCGGTACCCGAGGTCGGCGATGACGCGCTCGACCCGCTCCCGCGTCGCCTCGCCGACCCGCCCGGTCCCGTTCACGACGTTGGAGACGGTCTTCCACGACACCCCGGCTGCGGCCGCGACGTCCTTGATCCCCGGCGCCTTGGCCGGCGCCGAACGCCCTGGCACCGCGTCGGGCTCGTGCTCGGCGCCGCCCGCCGCCGCAGCATCGCTGTCCGTGCGTCGTCCGCCCACGTCATCCCTCTCGTCCATCTCTGGTCCCACCGGTCGCCCGTCGGTGCACTTGACGTCGGTAGGCAACGTAGTCCATCTTGGTTCAACGTTAGAACGCAACGTTGCACCACAGCGAGGAGTCGAGGATGACCGCGCGACGAGGACCGGGCCACCACGACCCGCTCGGCACTGCACCGCCTGGCACGTCCCGTGAGGGCACCGGCCGCCGGGGAGCGGGCCTGTCCCGTCGTGGCCTTCTCCAGGCCGCGTTGTTCGGCGCCGGAGCGGTCGCGCTGGGCGGCACCCTCTCGGGGTGTGCACCCAGCGCGAGCGCCGGCGACCGCACGCTGGTGCGCATCTGGGACCTGTTCTCCGGCGCGGACGGTGAGCGCATGCAGTCCATGCAGGCCGCCGCGCTGCGCGCGAACCCGGACGTGTCGATCGAGTCCGTGACCCTGGCATGGGGTTCGGCCTACTACACGAAGCTCGCCATGGCCTCGTCGGGCGGTCGCCCCCCGGAGGCCGCGGTCATGCACATGTCGCGCCTCGCGGGCTACGCGCCCGGTGGCCTGCTCGAACCGTTCGACCTCGGTGCGCTCGCCGACCTCGGGATCCGCGAGGAGAACTTCGCGCCCGCGGTCTGGGAGCGCGCGACCTATGACGGCGAGCTGTACGCGCTCCCCCTCGACACGCACCCGTTCATCACGTTCTACGACCCCGAGATCGCGGGCCAGGCGGGGCTGGTCGGGGGTGACGGCCTCCTCACCGAGCTCTCGTCGACCGACGCGTTCCTCGACGCCGGCCGCGCGATGGCCGAGGTCACCGGCGACACGGGGATGGCGTTCGGGTACCTGCTCGACACGGCGCAGTCGTGGCGGCTCTTCTGGGGCCTGTACGCGCAGACCGGCGCGGGCTTCGACCTCACCCCCGGCCGCGCCGCCGAGCTCGACGAGGGTGCCGCGACCGAGGTCGTCGAGTTCATGCAGGCGATGCTCGACGGCACCGTGGCCCCGCCGAACCAGGACTACCCCGGTGCCATCGCGAGCTTCGTCACCGGCCGGTCGGGCCTCATCGTCTCCGGCGAGTGGGAGCTGCCCGCGTTCCAGGCGGCGATCCCCGACGTCGGCGGTGCCCCGTTCCCGACGCTGTTCGGCACACCCGCGAACTACGCGGACTCGCACGCGTTCGTGCTGCCCCGCCAGGGCACGCCCGACCCGGCACGCCGCGACGCCACGTACAGGGTCCTGGCCAACCTCCTCGCCGAGGGCAGCATCACGTGGGCGGGCGCCGGGCACATCCCCGCGTACCAGCCGGTGCTCTCCCAGCCCGAGTACGACGAGCTGTCCCCCCAGCGCGACTACGCGCCGGCCGGCGACATCGTCGTGCTCGACCCGCCCGTGTGGTTCGCGGGGGCCGGGAGCGACTTTCAGGCGCGCATGTGCGACGCCATGTCCAACGCGCTCCAGGGCCGGGCGAAGGCGACGAGCGCGGTCGACGGGATGCTGCGCGAGATGAACCGCTTCCTCGAGACCCCCAACCCGGCCTGAGACGAGAGAGGACGACGATGACCGTCTCCAGCACCCCGGGTGTCGGGGCCTCACGGCCGGCCGCACCCACCACCGACGCACGGGCCGCGACGCGCCCCACAGCCACGCGCCCCGCACCCGACCGCCCTCGTGGCACCCTGCGCTCGCGCGACCGCTCGGGCTACCTGTTCGTGGCGCCGTCCGCCCTCGCGGGGGCCCTGTTCCTCGGCTGGCCGATCGTGTCCGGCCTGTGGACGAGCCTGACGAACCGCAGCCTCACCGGCTCGGGCAACGAGCTCATCGGTCTCGCCAACTACGCCGAGGCGTTCTCGGACCCGCAGGTGTGGCAGACGCTGTGGCACACCGTGATCTTCACCGTCCTGTCGACCGTCCCGCTCGTCGTGGTCGGCCTCGTCATGGCGCTGCTCGTGCACACCGGCCTGCCGGGCCAGTGGCTGTGGCGCACGTCGTTCTTCGCGTCCTACCTGCTGCCGGTGGCCGTCGTGACGGCGATCTTCGCGTGGGTCTTCCAGCCCGACATCGGCCTGTTCAACACGTGGCTCGGCAACCTCGGGATCGCGCCGGTCGGCTGGCTCACCGAGGGGGGCGTCGCGATGCTCTCGATCGCGCTGGTCACCGTCTGGTGGACGGTCGGGTTCAACTTCCTGCTCTACCTCGCCGCCCTCCAGGGCATCCCCGGGACGCTCTACGAGGCAGCGACGATCGACGGCGCAGGCGGGTGGCGCCGGCTCTTCTCGATCACGCTGCCCCAGCTGAAGCGCGTCACGGGCGTCATCCTCGTGCTCCAGCTCCTCGCGTCGCTCAAGGTCTTCGACCAGGTCTACCTGCTCACCGCGGGCGGACCGAACGGCAGCACGCGGCCGATCCTCGAGTACATCTACGACACCGGGTTCACGAACTACCGCCTCGGCTACGCGTCGGCGATCTCGTACGTCTTCTTCGCGATCATCCTGATCTTCACCCTCGTCCGGCTCCTGCCGAACCGGAAGGAGCGCTGACATGGCCGCCCTGACAGCCACCGACCTCGACCGCCCCGACGCCCCGGCGACCGGACGGCCCGGCGACGGACGCACCACGGCGCGCGACCGCCGTCGGGCACGCGCCGCCGAGCACCGCGCCATGACCCGCCTGACGCTCGGCACGAGCCGGTGGGCCCGCGGGCTCGCGCTCGCCGCGCTCGTCGTCCTCGCCGCCGCGTGGCTGATCCCGTTCCTCTGGGGCGTCGACACGTCGCTCAAGTCCGAGACGGACGCCGCGACGAGCGCGACCTGGATCCCGCCGTCGGGCTTCACGCTCGACGCGTACGTCGAGGTCCTCTCGCGCGGAGACGTCCTGCGGTGGACGTGGAACACGACCGTCGTCGCGGTGCTCGTCACGGCGATCACCGTGCTCATCTCCGCGATGGCCGCCTACGCGTTCTCGCGGACCGTGTTCCGCGGCCGCAAGGCGCTCCTCGCGCTCACCGTCGCAGCGATCCTCGTCCCGCCGCAGATCCTCATCGTGCCGCTGTTCCAGCAGATGCAGGCCTTCGGTCTCGTGGACACCCTCGCGGCGGTGATCCTGCCGCAGGTCGTCGCGCCCGTCATGGTCTTCATCCTCAAGGGCTTCTTCGACGCGATCCCCGAGGAGCTGCTCGACGCCGCACGCATCGACGGCGCGGGGCCGTGGCGGCTGTTCTGGACGATCGTGCTGCCGCTGTCCCGGTCGATCCTCGTCGCCGTCGCGATCTTCGTGTTCATCGGCGCGTGGAACAACTTCCTGTGGCCCTTCATCGTCACGAACGACCCCGCGCTCATGACGCTCCCCGTGGGCCTGTCGACCGTGAAGAGCGCCTACGGCGTGCAGTACGCGCAGACCATGGCCGCCGCCGTCGTCGCCGCGATCCCGCTGCTCGTCGTGTTCATGCTCTTCCAGCGCCGCATCGTCCAGGGCGTCGCGACGACGGGCATGGGCGGGCAGTAGCCGACGGCCGACCGACCCCCGCACCGATCACGACGAGGACCATGATGACGACGCTCCACGCAGGCACCGCTCAGCGCACCGACATCCCCGGACCCGCCTACGACCGCACGGCCGCGACGGTCGGCATCGTGCACCTCGGCGTCGGTGGATTCCACCGCTCCCACGAGGCGCTCTACGTCGACCGGCTCCTGGCACTGGGTCACCACGACTGGGCGATCTGCGGCGTCGGCGTCCTGCCCGCCGACTCCGTCATGCGGGACGTCATGGACGCCCAGGACGGCCTGTACACCCTGGTGGAACGCCACCCCGACGGCACCGTCGAGGACCGGGTCGTCGGTTCGATCGTCGAGTACCTGTTCGCCCCCGAGCAGACCGAGGCCGTGCTGGACCGGCTGACCGACCCGGCCACCAGGATCGTGTCCATGACCATCACGGAAGGCGGCTACCTGGTCGACCCGGTCACCGGCGTGTTCGACACGAACGATCCTCACGTACGCCGCGACCTGGACAACCCGCACGAGCCCACCACCGTCTTCGCACTCATCGTCGAAGCCCTGCGTCGGCGCCGAGCCGCAGGCACCGGCCCGTTCACCGTGCTGTCGTGCGACAACATCCAGGGCAACGGCCAGCACGCACGGCGAGCCGTCGTCGGATTCTCCACCGCCCTCGACGCCGAGCTGGCCGCGTGGATCGACCGGGAGGTGACCTTCCCCAGCTCCATGGTCGACCGGATCACGCCCGCCACCACCGACGCCGACCGGAAGGACCTTCGGCAGCGACGCGACATCGAGGATCGTTGGCCGGTGGTCTGCGAGCCGTACCTGCAATGGGTGCTCGAGGACTCCTTCTGCGCCGGTCGCCCACCGTTCGAGACCGTCGGCGTGCAGGTCGTGCCGGACGTCGACCCCTACGAGCAGCTCAAGCTGCGCCTCCTCAACGGCGGACACCAAGCCCTGGCCCACCTCGCCGTGCTGCTGGGGTACACCTACGTCGACGAAGCGATGCGCGACCCGCTCGTCGCGGCGACCCTGCGCGCCTACCTCGATGAGGCAGCCCCGGCCGTGCCTCCGGTGCCGGGCATCGACGTGCCGGCCTATGCCACGTCCCTCGTCGAGCGGTTCAGCAACCCGCACGTACGCGACACCGTCGACCGCCTGCGCTCCGATGCCAGCGACCGCATCCCGTTGTTCATCCTCCCCGCCGTCCGGGACAACCTCGCCCACGGCCGCCCCGTCGCCGTCGCCGCGCTCGTCGCGGCGCACTGGGCCCACGCCGTGTGGTCGTCGCTCCAAGGCAACGGCATCCCCCTGCACCCCGATCGCCGTCGCACGGCACTGGAACAGGCCGCCTCGGACCTGGAAACCGATCCGCTGACCTTCGGCCGTGAGGCAGAGCTGTTCTCCGAGGCCGACGCGGGAGAACAGTTCGCGCAGGACTACGCCGAGGCGGTCGCGACGCTGTTCACCGACGGGCCCCGCGTCGGGACAGAACGCTGGCTGAGCCGGATGTAGCACCCGCAACACGTTCCCCCGCGCATGGGAACCCACGTCGGCCCGTCAATGCCTGGCGGGAGCAGGGGCGAGCGTGCAGTCCGACCGCGGGTGCAGGGCCACGTCGATGACCGCGTCGAGCCGTCTGACGGTGTCCTCGAGCTGGCTGATCCGTGCGCGGAGCTGCTCACGCTGCACCCACAGCTCGGCGACGAGTTCCGGAGTGGACTCTCCCGCCTCGATGCACGGCAGGAGACGCAGGATGCCCGAGCTCGTGAGCCCGGCCGCGTAGAGCTGCTGGATGAGCCCGACCCGAGCGACGGCAGACGGGTCGTACGTGCGCTGTCCGGACGCCGAGCGGCCTGACTGAAGCAGACCGTGCTCCTCGTAGTACCGCAGCGCTCGCACGCTCACTCCGCTCTGGCGTGCCACGTCGCCGATACGCATCCGATCCATCTCCCACTCCCCGTCGACGAGACGGCGTTTCGCTCCGCGCCGTGACGCGGTCGCCCTCCCTTGCCTCTGACGTTGACGTCAGCGTTTAGCGTACCGGTGACCGGCACCTGGCCGGTCAGAGACGGAGACCACCATGTCAACGGGAACCACCGACGCGACGTCGATCATCATGCTCGTCCAGGCCTCGACGGCACCGGAGAACGCGGCCGCGGCGCGTGCGCTCGTCCGGCAGTTCGTCGAGCCGACCAGAGCCGAGGCCGGCTGCCTTCAGTACGAGCTGCTCACCGACCTCGACGACCCCACCCACATCGTGCTGCTGGAGGAGTGGGCCGACGAGGCCTCGCTCGCCGCCCACAACGCGAGCGCGGGGTACCAGGCGCTGATGGAGGGTCTGATGCCGCTGCTGGACGGCGGAGGCAGCGGCATGCGGCTCAGCCGAGCTCGATGAGCGCGACCGCCACACTGTGGCGACGACAATCGGAGCCGGCACATGACATCAGAGGAGCGCCGCACGCGAACGGCGCGCGGGGGCGCGGCAGCTGCCGGCGGGTACCGAGGGGGATGCTGAGCATGAGCGCGCCTGACGTCCGTCAGGGCTACCCGTCATCTGCTCCCACCCCCGGCGGCGTGCGGGCGACGGGATCCCCCGCACACCGGGGGGTCTCGAGGCGTCAGCGGGTCGCCTCGACCGGGACGACCGTCCGGTCGGTGACCGTCTGGCCGTCTCGCTCAGTGCTGACCGTGACGACGACGTCACCGGGTGTGCTGGCGCCGCGCATGTCGAAGGCTTGGTAGGCGTTCTTGCCCGGGCCGACGTCGGGGTACGTCTTGCTCCCGAAGCTCGTCTCGATCGTGATGTCCTGAGCGGTGTCGCCCTCGTTGAGCACGCGCGCGGCGACGTGGTCCCGTGAGCCGATCCGGCGCACCTGCGCCTCGACGGAGTACTCGAGCGGCTCGCCGGGGCCTGGGTGCGAGAGGTCGAGCATGCCCTTGGCGGCCGCCAGGGTGTAGTTCTCCCCGAAGACGCCCAGCTCCTGGATGCCGACCCTGATGTTCTCCGTCGTGCCCACGATCGTCACGCGCACCGCGTGGGTGAGGACGGTGTCGAAGGTCATGTAGTCGATCGGGAGGGCCGTGGTGTTGTCCCGCTTGTCGACCAGCGTCGCCCACCGGTTGTTCTCGATGTCGCGGTACTCGAGAAGGAACTTCACGGCGTTCGCGGACGTGAAGTCGAACCCCAGCTCCTTCCACTGGATCTGCACCGCGGACACGTAGTACGGGTTGCTCAGGCCGACGATGAAGGTGGGCGACTCGCCGCCGCGCGACGGAACCGGGCCGTTGAGGTCGCTGGAGAGCTGCAGCTCGGCCAGCTGGGTGAGGGTCGCGCCGTTGTTGGCGGTGACGTCCAGCCGGTAGTAGAGGTAGGGCGTGGGGTTCGCGACCGCGTAGTGCCTCGTCTGCGCCCGGTCGGCGAACATCTCGTCGGTCTGGGTATCGAGCGGCGTCCAGGTCGTGCCGTCGTCCGACCCCTGCAGCGTCCAGCTCTTGGGGTCGCGGCCGGGCTCGTCGTTGCCGCTGGTCAGCGCGTAGGCGACGACGGCGGTCGGCGTGTCGAGGCGGTACTGCACCCAGCCGGTGCTGGCGAAGGCAAGCCACTTGCTGCCCGGATCGAGGTCGTTGAGGTGGGCCGCGACCTCGTCGGGCGAGTTCTCTGCGCTGGCCGTGATCGCCTGGACGTGCGTGGCGATGCTGCCCGCGATCCCGAACGAACCGTCGACGCCGTCCGCCGGTTCCCACCAGGTGCCGAGGGATCGGTCGGTCGCGTAGTAGGGCGTGCGACCCGGTGCGTAGCTGCTGGCCCAGTACGCCTGCGAGTTGGTCGCGAGGTTGTACAGGCCCGCGTCTCCGCTGAGGTTGCCGGCCGGCCGCGGCGCGTTCGGGGCCAGCTGAGGGGTGTTGGTCAGCGTGCAGGAGATGTTGCCGTCGTCGTCGATCTCGCACAGGTCCATGCCCATGCGCCGCTCCAGGCCGCCTTCGTGGGCGATCACGTAGGTGTAGAAGAACACGAGGTTGCCGGCGTCGTCCTGGACGAAGCTGCCGTGGCCCGCGTCGGGGTAGAAGGCGCTCGGGTGGTTGCTGCCGACCTGGCGACCGATCGGGTTGTCCGCTTGCAGCCGGTAGCCCGAGAGCGGGCCCTCGGTCGACTTGTAGATCCCGGTGGAGTAGGTCGTGTGCTCGGTGCCTCCGGAGGCGACCGCGATGTAGTAGTGGTCGCCCACCTTGAAGATCTGTGGGGCCTCGACGTAGCCGAAGTTGTACGCCTGCTTGTTGTCGCCGAAGTGCATCCACTCCTGGTACGGGTCGAAGTCGACGATGACGACCGGCTCGGTGACGAGACGGCGGGGGTCGTTCGGGTCGAGCTCGGCGGCCATGAGCGGGGCGCCGATGTTCCACGTCAGGTACAGCCTGCCGTCGTCGTCGAGGAAGAACTGGACGTCCCCGGCGCCGAAGGTCGAACCGTCCGGACGCACGAACGGGCCGAGCTCGGTCCACGGACCCGTCGGGGAGTCCGCGACGTAGACGGGCGTGCTGTTCCCGGCGAGGTAGTACTTGTCTCCGACGCGGACCGCCGTCGGGGCCACGGGCCCGACGTTCATCTCGTGCTGTTCCCAGGCGACGTAGTCCCGGGTGGAGTAGAGCCTGCGGTTCCCGTCGTCCTGGATGTTGCCGGAGCAGTAGACGTAGATGGTGCCGTCGTAGTTGACCGCCGAGAAGTCGGCGACGGTGCGCACGGAGTTGTTGATGACGAGCCGGAACCCGTCCTTCGACGGCCCGAGGATGTCCCGCCCGTCCGCCGCCGTCCACTTCTCCTTCGCCAGGATCTCCCGGATGCGCGTCGTGTCGCCGATCCCGGCGTCCGTGGACGACATCGTGCTCGGCTCCCTGCGCACGTCCATCGACGGCAGGGCCACGGGGTTCACGTACGTCTTGCTCATGTCCACCGGACGGATCTGGTACCTCGGCTGCTGCGCGTGCGCCGTCGCCGCCGTCGAGACACCGTGAGCGACGGCGCCGTGCGCGACGGCGCCGTGCGCGACGGCGCCGTGCGCGACCGTCGGGACGCTCACGGGGACCGCGACGACGGCGGCCCCGAGCGCGGACGCGCGTAGGAAGCTGCGACGCCCGAAGGCGTTCGGGGTCTCGGTCATGGCCGGTTCTCCTCGCGGCGGGCCGACGTGATGTCGCGCCTCACGCGGCGGTGTACCGCCAGGCCTGTCTGATCGAGCATCGTTGCTCCTTCGCCGGTCGATCTCATCGGTCCGACGGAGGCGAAGCCCTGCGCGTTCCTTGCCGTCCCCGTCGATGACAACGCTGGCAACGCTAGCGCTCGTTCTAGCGACGTGTCTACAGCTTCTGCTCATCGTCCGGCACAAGTGGCCCCTCGGTCATGTGAGGGATACCGTGGCACCGCCCTGCAGCGACGGGTCACGGAGGACCCGGGCGCTGGCGGCGACGTGATCTCTCGACGAGGAGGACCACCCCGATGCACCTGCACCGACGACGGCTCGCACGACGAACGAGGCGGCGCGGCCTGGCGGCCGCGGCACTCGGCGCGACTCTCGCACTGGCGCTCGTCGGTCCGCCGGCCCTCGCGGGTCCGACGCACCCCGTTCTCGCGGGCGGCCCGGCGTCGGTGACGGAGGAGTCGTCGGTCCGGACGCTGGCGGCCGCGCCAGACTGGGTCGGGGCCTGGGGGACGGCCATGGCGCACTCGGTGGGTGGCTCGTGCGCGCCGTGCACGATCCGCAGCACCGCGCACCTGAGCACAGGTGGGTCGGCGGTCCGGGTCACGCTCTCGAACACGTTCAGCACGATCCCGCTCGTCGTGGACCGGACCACCGTCTCCCTGCCGACCTCGAAGGGTGCGGCGAGCGCGGTGCCCGGGTCGGTGCAGACCGTCACGTTCGGCGGCGAGGAGTCGGTGACGGTCCCGGCAGGGCAGACGGTGCGCAGCGACGCCGTGGAGGTCGACGTGGCGCACGGCACGGACCTGCACGTCACGACCTACCTCCCGCAGTCCGGGTCGACCATCGACAAGCACGACGGTGCCAACCACACGACGTACTGGGCGAACGGGGTCGACGCCGCCGACGCCACGGACGCGTCCCCGTTCACCTCGCAGGACGGTTCGGGCTACGTCGTCTCTGCCGTCGAGGTGGCGGGGCACGACGCCGCGGGCACCCTCGTCGCGTTCGGCGACTCGATCACCGACGGGTCGGGCGCGACGTTCGGGCAGGACGACCGCTGGATCGACCAGCTCGCGAGACGCATGGAGGACTTTCCGGCCTCCTCGCGGCTCGGCATCGTGAACTCCGGCATCGGCGGCAACCGGCTCCTCGTCGACCAGGACGGCGCCGGCCAGGCGGGGCCGAACCGGTTCGCCCGCGACGTGCTCTCCCACGAGCCGACGACCGCCATCATCATGCTCGGCATCAACGACGTGCGCGTCGCGGCGCAGGACGCGCAGGGCGACGACGCCGCGTACACGCAGCGCCTCATCGACGCCCTCACGGACATGGCCGAGCAGGGGCACGCCGACGGCGTCCGCGTCGTCGGAGCCACCCTCACCCCCTTCAAGGGCTGGGGAGAGTTCGGGCCCCGGACCGAGGGCATCCGCCAGGCGGTCAACGACTGGATCCGCACGACGGACGCGTTCGACGCGGTCGTCGACTTCGACGCCGCCGTCCGAGACCCGGCGGACCCGTCGCGCGCGCGTCCGGATTACGACTCGGGCGACGGCCTGCACCCCGGACCCGCGGGCTACCGCGCGATGGCCGCGGCGATCGACGTCGCGGACCTCCTGCCGGAAGGCCGCCCTGGTTCCGTCACGCTCGACGCGCCGGCGTCGTTCCCGACCACCGGTGACGCGGAGGTCACGGCGACCGTGACCTCCGCCGAGGCCGTCGAGCAGGCCGAGGTGCGGCTGACCGCCCCGACGGGCTGGGACGTCACGGACCGCGTGCAGGACGTCGGGCCGCTCGCCGCGGGCGAGGAGGTCACGGTCACGTGGGCCGTGGGCCGCACGCCCGGCGGCGCGACGCGCGGCGAGCTCGTCGCGGACGCGATCCTGGGAGACCGGGCGACGTCCGACAGCGCGCAGGCCGCGCTCGCGCCGGACCCGGGAGCCGGGCTCCTGGGCGAGTACTTCGTGTCCGCGGAGCCCGCCTGGTCGTTCGAGGACCTGCGGGCGAGCGTCGTCGACGAGACGGTCGACTTCCCGAACCTCGTTCCGCGCCTGACCGACCTGACCGGGCAGGGGGATCGCGCCACGGTGCGCTGGACCGGGACGGTCACCCCGGAGATCTCCGACGACTACACGTTCTGGGTCCACGCCGACGACGGCGTGCGCCTGTGGATCGACGGCGAGCTCGTCGTCGAGCGGTGGGCCGTCGGCGCGCACGAGGAGCTCCCGTCCCGCGCGATCCGACTCGAGGCCGGCGAGTCGTACGACGTCCGCATGGAGCTGTTCCAGAACCTCGGCGGCGCCCGCGCCGTCCTGCGCTGGGAGAGCCCGCTCGTCGACAAGCAGGTCGTCCCCTCCGTCGTGCTCGCGCCGCCGCGCGACGAGCCCGCGCTCGACGTGACCGTCACCGCCGACGCCCGCTGTCTTGCGGGCAGGGCTTACGTGGCCGTCCGGGCGGCCAACGGCGAGGACGTCCCGGCGGACATCACGCTCACCACGCCGTCCGGGACCAAGGCGTTCACCGCCGTGGCACCGGGGGCCAACGCGTACCAGTCGTTCGCGGTGCGCGGCACGTCGGTCGAGGCCGGCGAGGCGTCGGTGACCGCGTCGGCCATGATCGACGGCGAACCCGTCACCACGGAGGTGGCGGTACCGTTCGGCGCGCTGGCCTGCGCGTGACATGGACCGGCTCGTCGCCGACGGCTACCGCGTCACCGAGCTGCAGGTGCCGGTCGAGCGCCTGACGGCCGTCAGCGGTACCAGTCCTCGTCGATCGTCGCGAGACGCGAGGGATGGGCCTCGGGGCCGAGGCCGTAGAACCGTTGGAAGCTCATCATGAGCGGGCGCCAGCGGTCGGGGTCGATGCGGTGCTCCGTCCCGGGCACGCGGGCGTCCTCGTGCACGTGCACGCGCGTCACGCGGACCTCGAAGGCGACGAGCGACCCGGCGCGCGCGGCGTCGTCGCGCCCGAGCGGGTGCGCGTGCACGAGGCGCGCCTCGACGGCGACGGGGCACTCGGCGGCGCGGGGCGGCGTCACCGTGTCGGAGGGCACGGGCGTGAGCCCGGCACGTGCGAACTTGTCCGGCTCGTACCGGTACCCCACGGCGGCCTTCCGCTCCGAGACCGGGTTCCTGCCGGTCGTCAGCGCGAGCCGGTCGACCGCGTCGACCTCGGCCGTCGACGGCAGGTTCACGACGACCTCGCCCGTCGCGAGGAGGTTGAGCGCCGTCTGAGAGCGAGCCCCCAGGCCGAGGACCGCGGTCCTACCGAGCCAGAAGACGGACGACATCGGCGCGAGGTTCGCGTGGCCGTCGGTGTCCACGGTGCTGAGCAGCGCGACGGGCGTGCCGAAGTACAGGATCCCGGGGTCGACGACGACGTGCGACGGGGCCGATCGGGTCGAGGTGGTGGTCATGGGACCAGCCTCGCCACGGACCGGCGCGACGTCTGGCGGTGATCGGACGCGGCGTCGGCGTGCGGGGCAGCGCTTCCGGCGAGACCATCGCTGACGTGGGACGACGCACAGGGACGAGCCGGATCGCTGCGGCCCTCGCCGTCGCGCTGGCCCTGGGGGCGACGTCCGGCTGCACGGTCGCGAGCCGCCAGGAGCCCGGCCAGGCGACGGCCGCCGTCGCCGACGCGCTCGCCCAGGCGGGGTCCGCCGTCGCGACGACGCGGCTCACCGTGCGCCTCCTCGACGACGACCGCGTCTCTACGCCCGTCGCCGACGCCGCGGTGCTGGACCAGGTCCGCGTCCTCGAGGAGTCCACGACCGCGCTCACGACCCTCGTCCCGCCCGACGACGTCTCCTCCGCCCAGCGCGACGCCGGCCTGGTCGCCGTGGCGGACGCGACGCGCGAGGTCGTCGGCGCCCGTGCCTGGGTGGCCCGGGAAGCCGGTGGCGACCTCTCGGCCGCCGGCGAGGTCCCGCTCACGGCCTCCGAGCTCGACGCCGACCTCGCCCGGGTCGCGGACGACGTGGACACCGTCCTGGCCCTGGCCGGTGGCGCGTGAAGAACGTCGCCGGGGTCGCGCTCGGCATCCTCACGGCGATCGGCGGGTTCGTCGACATCGGCGACCTGGTGACGAACGCCGTCGTCGGGTCGCGGTTCGGGATGTCGCTCGTGTGGGTCGTGGTCGTGGGGGTGATCGGCATCTGCCTGTTCGCCTCCATGTCCGGCCGGGTCGCCGCGGTGAGCGGGCGCGCGACCTTCGAGATCATCCGCGAGCGCCTCGGCCCGCGCACCGCGGGTGCGAACCTCGTGGCGTCGTTCGCGATCAACCTGCTCACCCTCACGGCCGAGGTCGGCGGTATCGCGCTCGCGCTGCACCTCGCGAGCAGCGTCGAGCCGCGCCTGTGGATCCCCGTGGCCGCGCTCGCCGTCTGGCTCGTGCTGTGGCGCGTGAAGTTCGAGGTCATGGAGAACGTCACCGGCCTGATGGGGCTGCTGCTCGTGGGGTTCGGCGTCGCGCTGTTCCTGCTCGGGCCGGACTGGGGTGAGCTCCTGCGGCAGGCGGTGCCGCCGTCGCCGCCCGCGACGGAGCACGTCGCGACGTACTGGTACTACGCCGTCGCGCTGTTCGGCGCCGCCATGACGCCGTACGAGGTGTACTTCTTCTCCTCCGGCGCGGTCGAGGAGAGGTGGACGGCGAAGGACCTCGCGCAGAACCGGGCGAACGTCCTCGTGGGGTTCCCTCTCGGCGGGCTGCTGTCCGTCGCGATCGCGGCGTGCGCGGCGGTCGTCCTGATGCCCGCGGGGATCGAGGTGTCGTCGCTGTCGCAGATCGTGCTGCCCGTCGCCGAGGCGGGCGGGACGCTCCTGCTCGCCCTCGTCATCCTCGGGATCGTCGCCGCGACGTTCGGCGCCGCGCTCGAGACCGCACTGTCGGGCGGGTACACGCTCGCGCAGTACCTCGGGTGGTCGTGGGGGAAGTTCCGCCGCCCGGCGCGCGCCGCGCGGTTCCACCTGACGATGATCGTCGCCCTGCTGCTCGCCGTGGGCATCCTCATGACGAGCGTCGACCCGATCGCGGTCACGGAGATGTCGGTCGTGTTCTCCGCGGTCGCGCTGCCGCTCACGTACGTCCCGATCCTCCTCGTCGCGAACGACCCGGAGTACATGGGCGAGCACGTCAACGGGCGCGTGATGAACGCGCTCGGCACGGTGTACCTGGTGATCGTGGTCGTCGCGGCGGTCGCGGCGATCCCCCTGATGATCGCGACGGGAGCAGGATCATGACGACACCGGACCGCGGCGCCGGGCCCGGCCGACGCATCGTCGACGCCCGGCTGCACCTGCTCAGCCGCCAGGTCCTCGACGCCGACGGCGAGCCCGTGACCACCATCGACGACCTCGAGCTCGTCGCGTCGGACGCCACGGACCGGTCCCCCGACGCGTCCGACGACGGACCGCGCGACGTCGTGCCCGGCGAGCCCGCCGAGGTCGGCGCGCTCCTCACCGGACCGGTGCTGGTCACGCGCATCCTCGGCGGCCGGCCGCCCGCGTCCCGCTGGGAACGGGTGCGGTGGTCGCACGTCGGGTACGTCGGCACGGTCGTCGAGCTGACGGTCCGCGCGGACGACCTCGACCTGCACTGGCCCGAGGAGTGGGTGCGCGAGCACGTGGTCGGGCGCATCCCCGGCGGCGGCCACGACCCGGAGGGCGACGGATGATCCTCGGCGACCTCCTCGACGCGCGCGTGCTCGGGCCCGACGGCGCGGCGCTCGGCTTCGTCGTCGACGTGCGCCTCGAGCTCGAGGTCCTGCCGGGGGACGACCCGGACGACACCGACGACCGCGGCCGGGGAGGCGGCGACGACGGTGACCGGCGCGACTCCGCCGAGACCGCCGACGAACCCGCCCTGGCCGCGCTCGTCCGGCGACGCGACCCCGTCGGGCGGGCGGGCGTCGTCGGGATCCTCGTCAGCCCCCGCCACGGCGGGTCGTTGCACGGGTACGAGCGCACCGGGGTGACGGCACCGTGGCCGGTCCCGCAGCTCGTGCGACGACGCCACCGCGGGACGTACCTCGTGCCGTGGGAGGACGTCGCCGCCGTCGGGCAGGGCGAGGTGCGGCTCGCCGAGGGCTTCCGGCGCGAGGACGCCGCCCTGCCCTGAAGGTTCCGTTCGGCGAGTGATGCACGTCGGGCCGAGTGATGCACGCAGAGGTCATCACTCGAACGCAGGTGCATCACTCGGCACAGCCGGACGGTGTCCCCCACCGTGCGAGCGCGACGGCGCCCGGTGAGGCTGGCGGGGACGGCGACCACCCGCCGTCGGCCGCCCCCGGGTCGTGCGACACGCGCCCGGGCGTCACGGGAGGAACCGATGAAGGCGCTGTTCGTGAGCTGCACGCTCAAGAAGTCCCCGGAGCCGTCCAACACCGAGGCGCTCGGCCGGGTCGTGGCCGAGGCGCTGCAGGACCGCGGCGTGGAGGTCGAGCACGTGCGGCTCGTCGACCTGGACGTGCCGCCGGGGGTGGTGACCGACCTGGGCGACGGGGACGAGTGGCCGAGCGTGCACGAGCGGCTCCTCGACGCGCAGATCCTCGTCGTGCTCGCCCCGACCTGGCTGGGGCGGCCGTCGTCGATGGCGCAGCGCATGCTCGAGCGCATGGACGCGATGATCTCGGAGGAAGGGCCCGACGGCGCGCCGGTCGCCTACAACCGGGTCGCGGGCATCGTCGTCACGGGCAACGAGGACGGCGCGCACCACGTCATCTCGGAGATCAGCGGGGCGCTCGCCGACATCGGGTACACGATCCCCGGCCAGGGCTGGACGTACTGGAACCAGGGCCCCGGGCCCGGCCCGGACTACGTGCAGACCGGGCACGGGCACGAGTGGGCGCGCGACACCGGGCGGCTCATGGCCCACAACCTCCACGCCGTCGCGACGGCGCTCGTCACGACCCCGGTGCCCCCGCCGGGCTCGTGACCCGGGGCTCCCGGACGCACGAGCCCAGCGCGCGGCCCGTCAGAACTCGGCGATGCGCTTGATGGCGGCCAGCCTGCGGTCCCACGCGGCGCCGATGGACTCGAGCGCGCGGGCGGTCTCGCTCAGTCGGGAGCCGACGGCGCGGTAGCGCACCTCCCGGCCCACCCGCACCGCCTCGACCAGCTCGACGTCCGCGAGCACCGTCAGGTGCTTGGCGATCGCCTGCCGGCTCACGGGAAGGATCTCCGCGAGCGCCGACGCCGAGAGGTCCGCGCGGCCGAGCTCCTGGAGGATCCACCACCGCGTGTCGTCGGCGAGGGCCGAGAACACGGGCGCGAGCTCCGTCGAGGGACTGCTCACGCGTGCCCTCCCTCGGTCGCCAGCGCTCCCTCGAGGAACACCACGAGCTCGTCGAGCTCGCTCGTCCACCCCTGCTGGTGGCTCTCGAGCATCCCCGCGGTGTCCTCGACCAGGTCGAAGCCGGTCTCGACGACGCGCAGCACCGTGGCGCTGCCCTCGGAGGCGAGCGTGAAGCGCGCGACCGTGGAGTTCGTGTCACCCATCGGCTCCCCGACCGGGGTGCCCCAGCGGAAGGCGAACACCGTCGTGGGGTCGTACTCCTCGATCCGGACCTGGACGTCCGGGGCGCCGTCGAAGCTGAAGACGCCCTCACCGCCGACGCGCAGGTGGGGCAGGACGGTGCGCTGCCCGAACCACCCGCTGATGAGGTCCTCCTCGGTCAGCGCCGCCCAGACACGTGCGGGCGGGGCCTCGATGGTCACGGTCCGCGACACCGAGAACGTCTCGTCGTCGACGACGGCCGGCTCGTTGAGGGTGGTCATGGTCGTTCCTCTCCGTAGGTGGTGCGCCCGGGGACAGGTGCAACTCCAGAATTGCACGACTTCTAGCATTGTGCAACCATCCGGTTGCATGTTGGCGCCCGGTCGAGTCCACTCAGCCGCTCGTGACCGCGATCCCCACGGCGGCGGCGGCCAGGCACAGGACGAGCATCCCGAGCGCGTGGACGAGCGCCACGACGCCCCGGCCGGCGAGCAGCAGGCGCGCGCCCTCGACCGACGCCGTCGAGAACGTCGAGTACCCGCCGAGGAACCCGACGCCGAGCACGGCCGCGAGGTCGCCCGCCCCGGGGTGGGCCATCCCCCAGCCCGTGAGCAGGCCGAGCAGGAAGCACGCCGTGACGTTGACGACGACGGTGCCGAGCGGCATCGACCCGTGGCTCCGGCGCGCCACGAGCGTGTCCACCAGGAACCGGGACGCCGCGCCGAGCCCGCCCGCGACCGCTGTCAGGAGCAGCTCGGGGAGGGCCGTCACGCGTCCTCACCGCCGCCGTCGGACCGCGCGACCCCGCGCCGTCGGCCCGCCCCCGCGAGCGCGATCCCGCCGCACGCCGCCGCGACGCCGAGCGCGACGCTGCCCAGCGCGTACGCCACCCCGAGCACGACGTGCCCGCCGGTCGCGAGGCGCTCGACCTCGACGGCGAACGTGGAGTACGTCGTGAAGCCCCCGAGCACGCCCGTCCCGCAGCCGAGCCGGACGCCTCGGCGCCACCCACGGTCAGGGCCCGAGCGCAGGAGCCGCTGGAGCAGCACGCCCAGCACGAACGACCCGACGACGTTGATCCCGAAGGTCGTCCACGGCCACGCCCCCGGCTCGGGCGCGAACGCCCCCTCCAGCAGCGCGCGCGCCGTCGTGCCGACCGCTCCCCCGGCGGCGACGAGACCCGCGACGGCGAGCAGCCGGCCGCCCCCGGGCGGATCCGTCACCATGCTCAGGGCGCCGACGGGTCGACCAGGTTCGGGACCGGCTGGTCGTCCCACGCCTGCGCCAGCTCGTGGTCGGTGACGACGAACCCGACGGCCTGCGCGGTGGGCACCACCTGCTCGCGCTCGATCGTGTCGTCGACCCCGAGCCGTACCAGCAGCACGACGCTGCCCGTGGACAGCAGCACCGGCGGGCCCTCGCCCGCGTCGAGGATCTCGTACGTCCTCTCGAACCCCGGCAGCGGGACGGCGGCGGCCAGGCTCTCGTGCGCCGGGCCGCTCCCCGCGGCGACCGGGGCGTAGGGCTCCTGGGGTCCGGACATCGGTAGGGCTCCTCTCGTCGCGCGAAGGGGTGCCCGTGCAGGGTAGCGGCACCGTGCGACGGCGTCTCGCCGTCGCACGGACGGGCGGTGCAGAGCGGTGCGAGTGCGACCGGGTCCATACTCGCCGCATGGCCTCGATCATGCTGACCGCGATGCCGTTCGCCGGGCACGCCCGGCCGATCCGCGCGGTCGCCGCAGAGCTCGTCCGCCGTGGGCACGACGTGCGGGTCTATACCGGCAGGTCGTACGTCGCGATGTTCGACGGCGTCGGCGCACGGGGCGTCCCGTGGGACGCCGCGCCCGACTTCGACGAGCGCGACCTCGCCGCCACGTTCCCGCGCCTACGGGATCGCAAGGGGTTCCGCCAGGTGCTCGTCAACGTCCAGGACCTGTTCCTCGGGACCGCCCCGGCGCAGGCCACCGACCTGCTCGCCCTGCACGACGACGAACCCTGGGACCTGCTCGCCGGTGACCCGATGGCGCTGGGCACCCGGTTCGCCGCCGAGCGCCTGCGCACGCCCTGGGCGACGGTCTCGCCCCTCGCGGTCTGGCTGCCCGGCAAGGGCATCCCACCGACCGGGCTCGGCCTCACCCCGGGCACGGGGATCCTGGGCCGGGCGCGGGACGCCCTGCTCGGCGCCGCCTCCGGGGCGGGCACCGCCGCGCTGACCCGGCTCTACCGGCGCACGCGCCGCGAGGCCGGGCTCGCGCCGGACCACGCGACCTTCGCGACGATGTGGTATTCGCCGTTCCTCGTCGTCGGCGCCGGGTCACCCGGCCTCGACTACCCGCGCGACGACCTTCCCGGCCACATCCGCTTCGTGGGGGACCTCACCGACGACACGGAGATCGCGGACGCGCCCGCGACGACGCCCGCCGCAGCCGCGCTCCCCACCTGGTGGGACGACGTCGTCCGCGCCGAGGTGCCCGTCGTCCACGTGACCCAGGGCACCGCGAACGTCGACCCGCACGACCTGATCCTGCCGAGTCTCGAGGCGCTCGCGGACGAGGACGTCCTGGTCGTCGTCGGGCTGGGCCACCGGACCGACCCGCTGCCCGGGCCGCTGCCCGCCAACGCGCGCGTCGCGCCGATGGTCCCCTACCCGCAGCTCCTGCCGCGCACGTCCGTGATGATCACGAACGGCGGCTTCGGCGGCGTGCTCCAGGCCCTGCGGCACGACGTCCCGCTCGTCGTCGCCGGCGGGGACCTCGACAAGCCCGAGATCGCCGCGCGCATCGGCTGGCACGGCGCAGGCGTGAACCTGCGCACGGGCACGCCGCGCGCCGCGGCGGTCCGGGACGCGTACCGGACGGTCGAGACGGACCCGTCCTACCGCGCGACGGCGGCGCGGCTCGGCGCGGAGCTCCGATCGCTCGGCGGTACCCAGGCCGCGGCGGACCTGCTGGAGGAACGCCTGCCGTAGGACGAGGTCGTGGTCGGGTCAGCGCTGGACCTCGTCACTCCGCACGACGCCGAGGCAGGGGATCGCGAGGACGTCGCCACGGTGCACGTCCCCGGGCAGCCGAGCGAGACGCCCCGCCCGGCCCGGAGCGGGGTGCACCGTGAAGCGCCGTACCGGTGCCGTCGAGACCCTCCCGACGAGTCGCGCCTGCTCGACCACGGCGGTGCACGCGTCCAGATCGGCGTCGATCCAGACCTGCCGCGCCGCGCCGGCGAGCCGCGGGACCGCGTCCTCGACGTGTGCCAGGACGACGCTGCGCGCCTGCGCCCCCCAGAGCCGGTCGAGCCTGCCGAGGTCGGAGGTCACGGGGCGGTAGACCACCGGGGTCGTGCTGCGACGAGCGAGTGCTGCCAGGCTCGTCCCGTCGACGAGGACGTCGTGCGCGGAGAACGCCGTGGTGGTCGGCCAGGTCTGGTCCGTCGCGTGCCGCAGCGCGGCCATCCGGGCCGAGAGCACCGTGTGAAGAAGGGTCATCGCGCGCTCCGGCGGTCCTCATGGCGGTCGAGCCGGGAGTCGCCGGGCTGGACGTCTCCCAGCGAGGTCGGCGCCGTGCACGGCACCGCGAGCAGGTCACCGGTGCGGACGTCGGCCGGGAGCCGGACCGTGCCGGCCTCGGACGTCGTGGGAGCGGGCACCAGAGTGACCGGCACCGAGGCCGCCGTCGACGCCCGGCCGATCAGGCGGAGCTCGGACGGCACGGATGACACATGCCCGAGGTCGGCGTCGGTCGTCGTCGCGGTCGTGTCGGCGGGCCAGAGGTGTCGTGCGAGCGGGTCGGGCACGCTCCGCCGGAGCGAAGGCAACAGCGTCGTCAGGGTCATGACACCGGTCTACCTCCGCCTCGACCGCCCTGACGCGGGGCGTTGACGGAACCCGAACGGGCCCTGACGGAACCCTGACGCGATCCGTTCGGGACCTTGATGCGTCCCCCCGCGACTCGCCGGTGACCGTTCCTGCGCCCTGGCGGCACGCAGCGGTCGTGCCTAGGGTGGAGGGACGGCCCGTCGAACGAAGGAGTTCCGATGTCCCTCACCCGAACGCCCACGCACCGACCCGCGCGCGGCCGCCGAGGACGGCGCGGACACGTGGCCGGGGCGACGGTGCTCGTCGCCGTGATCGGGTTCGCCGCGCCCTCCGCCGCCGTCGTGCCCGACGCACTGCCGGCGCCGGCCGACGACGGCTACGAGGTGATCTTCGACGGCACCCAGGAGTCGTTCGACGCGTGGGAGTACGCGGGCGACGGCGGCTTCGACCTGCTCGACGACGGCACGATCCGCAGCCGCGTCGGCGAGGACGGCGGCTTCGGCACCCTCTGGTACCCGGTGCAGCAGTACGGCGACTTCTCGCTCGTCCTCGAGTTCCGCGACGACGCCCCCGGTGACACGCGCGGCAACAGCGGCGTCCAGGTCCGCTTCCCCGACCTCTCGGGCCCGGTCGAGGGCTGCCCGACGACGTTCAACGGCAACGAGACGAACAACCTGTCGTGGATCGCGGTCAACTGCGGGCACGAGATCCAGGTCAACGACTCCCCCGAGGGCGGGTCGAACGACCCGCGCAAGACCGGCTCCGTCTACGGGTTCGCCGACATCGGCCTCGACCGCGCGATGCCCACGCCCAAGGGGACGTGGAACGAGCTGGAGGTGCGCGTCGTCGGGCAGCACTACACCGTGATCCGCAACGGCGTCGTCATCAACGAGTACGAGAACCTGCCCGGCGTGCCGTTCCCCGGCCGCCCGCTCGACCCGGACTCCAGCAGCCGCGGGCTCGTCGGGTTCATCGGGCTCCAGGCGCACGGCTCCGCGCCGGACGTCGTCTCCTACCGCGACGTCCGCGTCCGCGAGCTGCCGCCCGTGAACGTCCAGGCCGACGCGCGGTGCCTGGGCGGGACGGCGCACGTCGCGGTCCGGGCGGAGAACCTCGGCGAAGCTCCTGTCGACGTCTCGCTCAGCACCTCGGCAGGCGAGCGCACGTTCACCGACGTCCAGGCGGGCCGGAACGCGTACCAGTCGTTCAGCACCCGCGCGTCGTCGGCCGAGGCGGGGACGGCGACCATGACGGTCACGGACGACGACGGTCAGCCCGTCGTCGTCGAGACCCCCTACGCGGGCGTCGACTGCGCATGACCGGACGGTCGGCTACCTCGAGCTGGTCTCCGGCTCGAGCTCATGCTCCTGGACAGGCTTCGGCCCGTCCGCCGCGCGCGGGCGGCGGTGCGCGCGCTCCACGGCGACGCCGACACCGACGGCGAAGACCGCAAGGCCCGTCCAGACCATCACCTGAGTGACGTTCAGGCCTGCGCCGTCCACGCCGAGGGTGCGCCCGCCGTCGCGGCCGGTCGCCGCGACCAGCACGAGCGCCACGACGGTCGCGGCGGCGAGAACGCGGCCGACCCAGCGTCCGACGCGGTCGACGGCGGAGCGCCCCGGGGTGCGGGCCGGAGCGAGGAGCCGCACGAGCAGCAGGCCCGCCACCGGGAGCTGGAGCAACCAGACCGTGGTGCGGAAGGCGCCGTCGTACCAGACGTTCGTCCCGTAGAGCAGCGTGTGCCAGACGCTCAGGACGTAGACCACGATGATCGACGCGTGCAGCGCCTGCCACACCCGCGGGCCCATCCACCGCCGCGCGTAGTACGCCAGGCCGAGCGGGATCGACAGGTACAGCGCCAGCAGACCTACCAGGATCGCGATCTGACCGGTCCCCGAGGCGTACCCGCCGGGCACGAACACGTCGACGAACGCGCTCCACAGCAGAGCCGGGGTCGACAGCCCGTCCGCGTTCTCCCGTACGAGCTCGGCGAAGAACCAGAACGCGTGCGCGAACATCAACCCGACCGTCGTCAGGCTCGTCGTGCGGTGCCAGCGCTCGAGCCGCGCCGTGGACACCGGCAGCCACGACGGACGCCGCGACGAGCGCACGAGCCCGAGCATCACCGTGATCCAGGCCCACAGCAGGCCCGACCACCCGAACGCCTGGCACAGCCAGTACATCCAGTACGTCGGCGCGTCCGCGAGGTACTCCATCACGTCGAGCGTCTCCGACGTCCCGTTCGCGATGCGCCAGTAGAGGACCCCGAAGATCACGAGCGTCAGCACCAGCGCCGCGGTCGCGTCCTTCCACGCCGCCCGAAGGTCCTGCCGCAGCGCCTCGCCGTCGAACCTCGCCCGGCGCGTCCTGCTGGTCGTCGTCGCCATCCATCCACACCCTCGTCTCAGGACGGCGACGCGCGCGCACAGGTCGCCGTCGACCGGCCCCGACCGTATCGACCACTTTTGCCGCCCGTCAAGCAAAAGTGGGACGAACCTGCTAGCGTCTGTACCGATCGGTACACGAGGAGGAAACCATGACGCCGACCACCCGCCCCCCGGTGCCGCCGTTCACCGCGGAGACCGCCGTCCTCAAGGCTCGCGCGGCCGAGAACGCCTGGAACACCCGTGACCCCGAGCGCGTCGTGCTCGCCTACACGGTCGACAGCCGCTGGCGGAACCGGGACGAGTTCGTCACCGGGCGGGACCAGATCGTCGCGTTCCTGACCCGCAAGTGGGAGCGTGAGCTGGAGTACCGCCTCGTCAAGGAGGTCTGGGCCCACCGGGCCGATCGGATCGCGGTGCGGTTCCTCTACGAGTCCCGTCGCACCGACGGGACATGGGTCCGCTCGCACGGCAACGAGAACTGGGAGTTCGACGAGCAGGGCCTCATGCGCCGTCGCCTCGCGTCGATCAACGACCAGCCGATCACCGAGGGTGAGCGCCTCCTCCTCTGGCCGCTCGGGCCCCGTCCGGACGACCACCCCGGCCTGAGCGAGCTGGGCCTGTGACGTCGTCGGGAACCCCCGGAACGTCCCGCGCGGGCGTGGTGCCCGTACTGGCCGAGGTGTTCCGGGAGCACGGCTACGAGGGCACGAGCTTGGCGCTGCTGACCGCGGCCAGCGGCCTGGGCAGAGGAAGCCTCTACCACTTCTTCCCGGGCGGGAAGCAGGAGATCGCCCAGGCCGTCCTCGACGACGTGGACGCATGGTTCCGCGACCGGATCTTCGCCCCGCTCCGCGACGCGACGACACCCGAGGCCGCCCGCGCCGCCGTCGGGTCGATGTTCGACGAGGTCGAGACCTACTTCCGCTCCGGTCGGCGTGCGTGCCTCCCCGGGACGTTCGCGTCGAGCGGCTCGCGCGACCGGTTCGGGAGCACCGTCGCCGGGTACTTCGCCGAGTGGGTCGCCGCGCTCACCGCCGCGCTCACCACCGCTCACCTCGCGCATCCCGACGCCCAGGCACTACGGATCGTCGCCGACGTCCAGGGCGCGATCGTCCTCACGCACGCCTTGGACGACCCTCGCGCCTTCGCCACGGTCCTCGAGACGTCGCGGCTCGTCCTGGACGCACGAGGGGCGGCGTGACCCCGCTCGCGCAGAGTCCGGTCCGGGTCCCGTTCCCGCGGAGGGCGCGGGCAGCGTAGCCTTCCTGTGAGCCGCGGGGGGAGCGCCGGACGATGCTCGCTCTCGACGCCCCGGGCCGACCGTCGACCGAGACAGCCATAGATGACCGACCTCGACTGGACCACGACCGAACCCGGCACCTGGCGTGCCCACAGCGGCGCGCGCGAGTACGTCATCGGCCACGACGACGCCGGAAACTGGACGCTCACCGGCCCGGACCGCACGTGGGACGCGCTGCCGGGCCTCGACGTGGCGAAGGAGGTCGCCGCGATCGCCGCCCAGGTGGACCACGACGACGACCGCCTGACGAGCTACCGCGTCGTGACGGCCGTCGGGGCGCAGCGGGGCGAGACGTTCGGCGCCGCCGGCGACGACGGTGCGCTGGAGGTGCTGCGCGCCCGTCGACGCGCCGGCAACCTGCCCCTCGCGCCGTTCCGGCTCGAGACCGACGACGGACGGGTGGTCGGCGCCTGGGGTCGAGCCACGGACATCCCCTCGGGCGCGCTGGGCTAGGGCTCGCGGACGACGTCGTAGGTGAGAGCCACGGTTCCGAGGCTCGTCGTCCCGGACGCCGTGAGCCGGAGCGAACGGGGCGCGGGCAGCTCGCGGAACAGCCGCTTCCCCGTGCCGAGGAGGAGCGGGTGGACGAAGAGGCGGAGCTCGTCGACGAGGCCCAGCGAGAAGAGCTCGTGCACCAGCTGGCCGCTGCCGAGCACGGCCACGTCGCCTTCGCCGTCGGCCTTGAGCTCCCGGACCGCCGGCCCGAGCTCGCCACCGAGGACCTGCGCCCCCGCCCAGTCGAGGGTGGACAGGGTGCGTGTCGCCACGCACTTCGGGGTGTGGTTCAGCCTGAGCGCCATCGGGTCGTCGTCGGGCTGGTGCGGCCAGTACGCGGCCATCTTCTCGTAGGTGCGGCGGCCGAACAGGTACGCCGTCGTGCGGTCAGGTTCGGCCGCGACGACCTCGTGGACCGCCCGTGAGTACGGCAGACCCCAGCCGCCGTGGGTGAAGCCGCCGTCGGTGTCCTCCTCGGGCGACCCGAGGCCCTGCATGACGCCGTCGACGGTGAGGAACTCGATGATCGTGAGGGTGCGCATGCCACCGATGCTCGACCCCGCGGGTCCACGCTGGCTTGAAGGAATCTGACCGGCGACACTGGTGACCATGACGGGTCCGCACCGGATCGAGGTCGTCCGGCACCCCGTCGCGCCGTCCCTGGCGGGACTGGTCGCGGGGGTCGTGGGGATCTCCGAGCGCGCGCCCGGCGTCGTGGGCCGCCGCCAGCCGGCGGGCAGTCTGCTCCCGCTCGTCCTCTCCTTCGGCGACCGCCTCGCGATCGACGCACTCTCCGACGGCGACGGCGCCGGCCGGGCCTACGGGTCGTTCTTCTCCGGCTTCTCGGCCGGTCACGCGAGCACGCACTTCGCCGGAGGACAGGACTGCGTCCAGGTCTACCTCACCCCGCTCGGTGTCCGCCGGGTGCTGGGCGTCCCCGGCGCAGTGGTGGCCCGGCGCGTCGTCGCGGTGGACGACGTCGTCCCCGCCCTGGGCGAGACTCTGACCGACCGGCTGGCGTCCGTGCCGACGTGGGGCGAACGGTTCGCCCTCGTCGAGTCCGTGCTCCTGCGGCAGGTGACGCGAGAGCCGGGAGCGCCGCCGTGGGTCGAGTGGATGTGGCAGCGGATCCGGGCGAGCGGCGGGCAGGCACGCATCGGCCCGCTCGTCGCCCGGACCGGCTGGAGCCACCGGTACGTCGCGACCGTGTTCAGGGAGCACGTGGGCCTGACGCCGAAGCAGGCGGCCGACGTCGTCCGGTTCGAGCGCGCGACGGCCGACCTCGGGCGACGGCCCCTGGCCGAGATCGCCGCCCGTCACGGGTACGCCGACCAGAGCCACCTGTCCCGCGCGGTCGCCCGCTACGCGGGCGAGACGCCGAGCGCTCTCGCCGCGGCACGGCGTCCGACGCCGCGGACCGCCCTGGCGGGAGCGGCTCCGGCTCGACCGGCGACCGTGCCGGCCCGGACCACCCCGGGGTGAACCGCGCGGCGTCAGGCCACTGACGGGTGCCCCCGGTCAGGACGTGCGCCGGTGCGTCGCGCGGTACTGCGAGGGCGGCAGCCCGTACTCGGCCGTGAACGCCTGGCGCAGCGACTCGGCGGTGCCCAGCCCGCAGTCCCGGGCGATGGCGGCGACGGTCCGGTCCGTCGACGCGAGGAGGTGGGCGGCGGCCTCGGCCCTGGCCCTGCGGACGTACCGCGCGGGCGTGCGGCCCGCGTGCCGTACGAAGACGCGGGTGAGCTGGCGAGGGCTCATCCCGGCGTGCGCGGCGAGCGTCGGCAGGCTCAGGTCGGCGTCGAGCCGGGTCGTGACGAGCTCGGCGACCGCCCGGACGGCGGAGTCCCGCGCCGGGGCCGACGCCGTGAACATGCTCATCTGCGCCTGGTTGCCCGGACGCTGCAGGTACGTGACGAGCACGCGGGCGACCAGACGGGCGAGCTCGGGGCCGTGGTCCTCCTCGACCAGGGCCAGCGTGAGGTCGAGAGCGCTCGTCACCCCGGCCGACGTGTAGAGGTTGCCGTCGCGGACGTAGATCGGGGCGGGGTCGACGCGCACCGCGGGGTGCTCCCGTGCGAGCTGGTCGGCGTAGTGCCAGTGCGTGGTGGCCCGGCGCCCGTCCAGGAGACCCGTCGCTGCCAGGACGGTCGCGCCGGTGCACACCGAGGCGACACGCCTGCTGAGACCGGCGAGCCGACGCACGTGCGCGACGATCAGCGGGTCTGCCCCCGCGTCGTCGTGCCCGCGGCCCCCCGTGACGACGACGGTGTCCACGGGTTCGGTCCACCGCTGCAGCGAGCCCTGGCCGGCGAGGGTCAGACCGGAGTCGCACGTGATGGGACGGCCCGCGGGCGTGAGGAGCACGACGCGGTACTGCGGGGACGCGCCCAGCCGGTTCGCCACGGTCAGCGTGGAGGTGACGCTGGAGATGTCGAGCAGCTCCGCATTGGCGTACCCGACGACCGCCACCAGTCGTTCGTCCATGAGCGCACCCCGCCTCCGAGACGTCCGCACCAACGATCAGGACACGTTCGACCATACCCCCTGGGAGTACCCGCACCGCAGGAGAATCCTGGTCCGGTCAGGAGGTTGCGACAGCGCAGCCGACCCTCCCCCACCGAGAGGGCGTCGTCACCTGGCAGGAAGAGGGACACGATGAGCACGCGGGACGTCGAACGCTCCACGGCACGGCAGGCACCATCCACCCCGGCCCCCGGGCACGGCCTCCGGGACCTGTGGCCGGGCGCGCTCGGGCTCGGGGTCGCGGTGCTGCTCCTGGCGATCGGCGCGGCCGACCGGAGCACCCTCGCCATCGGCGTCACCGCAGCCGCGTCCTGCTACCTCGCCGCCGCCGCGCTGGGACGGCCGTGGGTCGCCTGGGCCGCGATCCCCGGGGTCTCGCTCGTCGTGGTCGCCAGCAGGGTCGTCGAGGTGCCCTGGTGGGCCGGGCTCGGCGTGACCGCGCTGGCGCTCGTCGTCGTCGGGCTCTCGCGCGGCGCGACCCGCCCGACCCTCGCCCAGGGCGCCGCGCTCGCCGCGTTCGGCGGCCTCGCCGTGGTCGCCCTCGCCATCGAACCGCTCGCAGGCGTCGTCCTCGCCGGCCTCACCCTGGCGTCCCACGCCCTGTGGGACGCCGTCCACCACCGCCGCGGGACGGTGGTGCCGCGATCCCTGGCCGAGGCCTGCATGCTGTTCGACGTCGTCCTGGGGCTGGGCTGCATCGCCCTCGCCCGCGCCGGTTGAGCCGACCCTGGGAGAGGCGGCTCAGTACAGCTGGCTCACGGTGTGCATGGCCGAGATCGCGCCGAGGACGAACCCGAGCGCCGTGCATGCGATCGCGACACCGAGCGCGATCTTCGCCGTCTTCTCGTTCCGCTTGACCGCGATCGCGGAGAAGACGATGGCGAGCACCCCGAACACGATCGGCAGGAAGAAGACCGCGACCGGGCTGAACACGTACGCCAGGATCGTGCGCCAGGTCATGGGCTGAGGACCGACAGGGGCGTACTGGCCGTAGCCGGCCGGACCGCCGTAGGGGGCGGGTGCCTGCGGCGGCTGAGGGGCGTCGCCGCCCTGGTTCGGCGGGTACGAAGGTTGGCTCACGTCGTCGTTCCTTCGTCGCGGCTCGTGCCTCGCCGGTGCTGCCGCTCACCGTCGTCGAGCGCGCGCGAGGTCACCGTGGAGCACAGCCGATGCGCCGGACGGCGCACGCCGAAGGTTGGCGCCTGCGGGTGGCACCCTCCGGAACCGGCTCGGGTGGCCGGAGTGCGACGTCCGAGCTCGTCCGTGCCGTCAGAGAGTCGTCGTGAGGACTCCCCCGTCGGCACGCAGGGCCGCGCCGTTGGTGGCGGACGAGACCGGGCTGGCCAGGTAGGTGGCGAGGCGAGCGATCTCCACGGGATCGAGGAATCGCTGCAGCAGCGAGGTGTGGTTCGCGGTCTCGATCGCGCTCCTCATGTCGTCCGCGGAAAGTCCTTGGGCCCGCGCGACGTCCGCGACGGCTCGGGCGACGCCGTCGGAGAACGTCGGTCCGCCGAGGATGGTGTTGACCGTGACGCTCGTCCCTCGGGTGCGCTTGGCCAGCCCGTTGGCCAGGGCGATGACCCCGGCCTTCGTCGTGCCGTAGTGCGTCATGTCGGCGGGAACGCTCACGCCCGACTCGCTGCTGACGAAGATGACCCGACCCCAGTCCCGGGCCAGCATGCCCGGGAGCGCGTGCCGCGAGAGGCGGACGCCGCTCATGACGTTGACGTCGAAGTACCGCTGCCAGTCGTCGTCGGAGATCTCCTCGAAGGCGGCGACCTCGAAGACGCCCACGTTGTTCACGAGGACGTCCACCTCGCCGAGCGACCCGAGCAGCCGTCGGACCTGCTCGGGGTCGGCGAAGTCTGCCGGGAGGCCCGAGACCGCGGCACCCGGGACGGCGGCCTCCAGCCTCTCCACCGCTGCCGCCACCCCGTCCTCGCTGCGCCCGTTGACGACGACCGTCGCCCCCTCGGCGAGCAGCGCCTCGGCGATCGCGTAGCCGATGCCCTGCGTCGACCCGCTGACGAAGGCCCTCTTCCCTACCAGGTCCAGATCCATGGTCTCTGTCTCTCTTCCTACGGTTCTGGTGGCGTTCTCGCTTGCTCAAGCAAGTGAAGCCTAGCGCCGGTGACTTTCCTGAGCAAGCGAAGCGTCGGGCTGTCGGGAGTTGCCCGCCCGCGTACGCTGGCCGTCATGCCCGACTCCGACCGCGACTCCGACTCCCCCGCCGGCGTTCCCGCCGAGCTCACGGGCGACGACCTCGAGACCTGGGCCGGCGTGGCGACGGTCCTGGAGTGGCTGCCGCCCGCCCTGGACGCGCAGCTCCAGCGCGACGCCCAGCTGTCCCACTTCGAGTACGGCGTCCTGTACGCCCTGGCCAAGGCGCCGGACCGCACGCTGCGGATGAGCGTCCTGGCCGGCTACGCGAACAGCACCCTGTCCCGGCTCTCCCGCGCCGCCACCCGGTTGGAGACCCAGGGATGGGTGAGACGCACCCCCGACCCCGCCGACGGGCGCTACACCCTGGCCGTCCTCACCGACGCCGGGAGGGCGAAGGTCGAGGACGCCACGCCCGGCCACGTGCAGGCCGTCCACCGGCTCGTCCTCGACCGCCTGACGGAGCGACAGACCCGTCAGCTGCGCGAGATCACCCAGCGCATCCTGCGGGCCATCCGGGAGGACGACGGCTGGCGACCGGCGTGACGCGCCCGGGACCGCGTCTGCGGACGGTCGCGGACCGGGTGACGCGACCGGGTCAGAGGTCCAGCATCGCCGTGGCGACCTGATCGGCGGCCGCACCGGGCACCGCCGTCGAGGCCGGCTCGAGCACGAGCAGCCGCGCGCCGGGGATCTCGCCCGCGAGCGCCACACCGTTGCCGACGGGGAAGAACGGGTCGCGTCGACCGTGGACGACGAGCGTCGGCATCGCGAGCTCGGCGAGCCGCTCCCGCCAGCGCGGTGCACAGTCGATGCCGGCGAACACGGTGCCCAGCTGGTTCGCCATGTGCACCGCAGGCTCCGCACCCGGTGTGCGGTCCCAGATGCGGGCAGCAACCGCTCGAGCGGCGACGGAGTCGTTGCCGAGGATCTCCGCACCCTTCGCCGCGAACTCCGCCACCGCGTCGCGGTCGGACCAGTCGGGCATCGAGCGCGAGAACAGCCGGCGCATCGTCGCCGCGTCATGGTCAGGCAGGTCGCCGTCGACCGGTCCCGGGGCGACAGGCCGCGTCCCGACGAGGGTCAGAGCCGAGAACGCCCCCGGGTGGTCGAGCGCCGCGACCTGGGCGACCATCCCACCGACGCCGATGCCCGCCAGGTGTGCCGGCCGGCCGTCGAGCTCGCGCGCGAGCGCGGCGGCGTCGGCGGCAAGATCGCGCAACGTGTACGACGGTGACGTGGGATCGACCGTGGTCGACGCACCGGAGTCGCGCAGGTCGTACCGCACCACGTGACGGCCGCGCGCGAGCGACTCGCACACCGAGTCCGGCCAGGAGAGCATCGTCGTTCCCCCCACGCACAGGACGAGCGACGCCGCTGGGTCGCCGAAGTGCTCGACGCCGAGCGTGACACCGTTCGCCTCGACCGTCGTCACCACGCCAGGCAACCCGTGGTGAGGCAGTTCGAAGCTGGGCGAGGGCAGATCGTCGGGTACATCAGACCTCCAGGACAGCATCGTTGGACAGTGCCGTCGGGACGGGTCGCCCACGGCGGCTCATCCCCGACGACGTTCGTCGCTCTCACCGTTGGACGACCACCGGGACGTGAACTCATCGGCCTTCCCAGGGGGTCGCGGTCTGTCTTCCGTGGGCCGCACGAGCGGAGCCGCGGACCGCGGCCGGCTCTGCCATCAGTCAACTGCCAGCCAGCCGAGCTGCGTGATCGGCTGGATCAGTCGACTTGGCCGAAGCTCAGGTGCCACGACGTCGTCGCCGTGTCGGGAGTCGGATGGATGCCCACGCCTGCGGTCTGGCCACGTCGGCGAGGCGAGTCCTCGTCCCGAAGGGTGTCGAGCGGACGGCGGCCCTGCGCGAGCTGGGCTGCTCGTTCAGGGCTCTGCGAGGGCGAGCTCCTCGAGGAGGGTGCGCAGAGCGTCGCGCAGCGCGGCGGCCGGTGGCGGGGCGTAGCCCAGCACCACGCCGTGCAGCTCCAGCCCCGACCCGGGGACCGCGTAGTCCTGCAGGTCGGCGACGCGCACGCCGCGGGCGGCCAGGCGCGCGACCAGGTCCGCCGCCGGGCCGTCCAGCTCCAGGACGATCCGCCCCCTCCACGGCGACCACGACGTCCACCCGGCTCGCCCCTGCGTGGCGAAGCGTGTTCGTGAGGGCCTCCTGCACGGTGCGGACGACGGCGACCTCCAGGCCGGGACGCAGCGCGGGCACGTCGGTGCGGCGGTGGACGTCGACGTGCAGTCCGGCCGAGCGCGCCTGCTCGGCGAGGACCGCGAGGTCGTCGAGCGTCACGGGCCGGGGTTCGTCGTCGCGCAGGTCGGCCAGCGTGCCACGCAGCTGCGCGATCGCCCCGCGGCCGACGCGGGCCACCGCGTCGTAGCGCTCGGCCGTCGGCGTCTCGTCGGCCTCCACGGCGGCCGCTCCCGCCTCCGCCTGGACGATCATGACGCTCACGGCGTGCGCCACGATGTCGTGCACCTCGCGTGCGATGCGCTGCCGTTCGGTCCAGGTCGCGCGCTCAGCCTCGAGCGCCGCCGTCCGCTCGGCGCTGCGCGCCGCGGCCTCGAGCAGCGCGATGCGCTCGTGCCGGGTGGCGGAGAGGCGGCCCAGGGCGTGCGCGGTGACGACCGTGAGCACAGCGAACCCGATGCCGATGACGTCCCGGTCGCCCGACACGAGCGGGACGACGACGGCGCCGGTGACCCAGCCGCCGAGCACGAGGCTCCGCTGCCAGGGCCTTCCCAGCGAGGCCAGCGTGTACACCGCGACCGCGTCCCGTACTGCATGGGCTGCCCCGGCCGGTCGTGCACGACGGACGCGACGGTGAACGCCGCGACGACGAGCGCGCACGCGAACGGCGCGCGGCGTCGCCATACCAGCGGCACCGCGGTCCCTGCCGCCAGGACGGCGCCGAGCGCGTCGGGCTGCGGCGCCTCGGGGTCGACCGGGAACACGAACGCCGCGGAGAGCGCGAGCAGCACCGCGCCGGCGACGAGCACGTCGTCGGCACGGGGGCGCGGCAGCTGCCGGTGGGTACCGAGGGGGATGCTGACCATGAGCAGCTCGAATGTACCGGGCGCGGCGGTCCACGAGCTCGGTGTCGACGTGCGGCGCAGGGTTGCGTGAACACGTCGCTGTACGTTGCACGATCCGGGGCGTGTTGCGCTGGTCGCGCAAAGTAGATCGCACCGTCGCGCGTCACAGGTCGGGCGAAAAGCCGTCTGCCGCACACACTCAGGCATGGCACCTTGTCCGTCATGGAGCTCATGTCGCCCCGCAAGGCCACCTCCGGGGACAAGGTCGCCGTCGTCTCACCGTCGTTCGCCGCGCCGGGCTTCGCGCCTGCCGTGCACAACCAGGCCATGGCTCGGCTGCAGGAGATCACTGGCCTGGTCCCTGCCGAGTACCCAACCACTCGCCAGCTCGGCGCGACGCCGCAGGACCGCGCCGCGGACCTCAACGCGGCGTTCAGTGATCCGGACGTCCGGGCGGTCATGGCCACGATCGGCGGCGAGGATCAGATCACCGTGATCCCCCACCTCGACGCCGACCTCGTGCGGGCCGACCCGAAGCCCTTCCTCGGACACAGCGACAACACCAACCTCCTCAACTGGCTGTGGACCCACGGCGTCACGGGCTACTACGGCGGCTCCACCCAGGTCCACCTCGGCCCCGGACCCGCCGTCGACCCCATCCACGCCGCCTCCCTGCGCGCCGCCCTGATCACCGGCGAGCGCCTGGAGATCACCGAACCGGGCGAGTCCGAGGACTTCGGCAAGGACTGGCTGGACCCCGCAGCGCTCACCGATTACGGCGTCCGGGAGCCCACCGAGCCGTGGACGTGGGCCGGACCCGAGCGGGCAGTCACCGGCCGCACGTGGGGAGGCTGCATCGAGGTGCTCGAGTGGATCCTCACCGCCGGCCGATTCCCCACGGACCCGACCGTCCTGCAGGGCGGCGTCCTGCTCCTCGAAGGTTCCGAGCTGCTCACCCCCTCTCGGGAGTTCGGCTGGATCGTCCGCTCCCTTGGCGAGCGCGGGCTCCTCGACGCCGTCGACGCCGTCGTCGTCGCCCGGCCGCCGACGTCATCCTTCGAGGTCCACCGCACACCGACCGCGCGCGCCGCCAAGCGCGCCGAGCAGCGCGACGCCGCCATCAAGACGGTGCAGCGCTACAACTCCGAGGCCGTCATCGTCGTCGGCGTGCCGTTCGGCCACACACGACCACAGTGGATCCTTCCCCACGGCGGCAGGATGACCGTCGACGGTGCCGAGCGGCGGATCTGGGCGGACTTCGCGTAGGTCGGGGCCCGACGCCCGCGGCGCTGGCCACGGTGTAAGCCACGCTCCGCGCAGGGCAGCCGCGGCGCAGCGCAGTCGAGAGTGTTGACGTGCAGCACAGATCGCGCGGACCCACGGCTGTACCTTGCACGACCTCGGGCGTGTCGGTCGGGTCGCGCAGGGTTGGTTGCACGCAGCGGTCCCACGGCGGCGGAAGAGGGCGTGTCTCGTGGCCGAGTGAGCCATAGGGTGATGGCTCGTCAGACGGCGTCGGCGCGGGTAGGCGGTGGCCTGTAGCGTCGCCGAGATGGAACGCTCCGAGATCTTCGACATCGCCCACCTGCGCCATCCGATCGGGGCGCCGGTGACGTCCGAGCGGCTACGCGAACTGGTCGGCTGGCTGAGCCCGAGCGACGGCGCCCGCGCCGTTGACCTCGGGTGCGGCGAGGGCGAATGGCTACAGGAGCTGCTGCTCGCCCACCCCGGAATCACCGGCGTGGGGATCGACCACATGCTCCCGGCCTCTGCCGCCCGGCGTGCCGATGAGCGGAAACTGAGCGACCGGGTGCGCTGGATCGAGACGGATGCCGCCACCTGGGACGACGGGGTCTTCGACGTGGTGCTGTGCATCGGTGCAAGCCACGCCTTCGGCAGGCTGGAGGACATGCTGGCTGCTGTCCGGCGGCGCCTGCGCCCCGGTGGCCAAGCGCTGATCGGTGACAGCATCTGGGAGGGCGCCCCGTCGGCTTCTGCGCTGGCAGCGCTCGAGGTTTCCGTCGACGCCTATCCCGACCTCGCCGGCTTCGTGCAGGCCGTCCACGAGCACGGGTTCGAGCCGTCGTACGGGCACGTCAGCACGTTGGCCGAGTGGGACGACTACCAGTTCAGCTGGAGCGGGTCGCTCGTCGACTGGGCCGTGCGGGAGGCCCCGACGACCGAGGATCGCGACCACGCACTTGCCGCTGCACGTGAGAATCGCGATGCCTGGCTGAGCGGCGCACGACGCGAACTAGGGTTTGCCACCTTCGTCCTGCACGACATCGCCGTCAGCACGCGTGACTGACCGGCGTGCACGTCGCTGGCACGTGATGACTGCAGTCGTACTGCCGGACGCCGCCGCCGCACACGTCGCGTACGCCTGTGGCTGCTCCAGGCAAAGCACTCCCCATGCAGCATGTGTGCAGGATCCTGCAATCTAGGCTGCACGTCGACAGCCGCCTACATCTGCATGTCGGCGAAGCGTTGATAGTGACCCTGGAACGCGACGGTGATCGTGTCGGTAGGCCCGTTACGGTGCTTGGCCACAATAAGATCGGCCTCGCCGGCACGGGGCGATTCCTTTTCGTATGCATCCTCACGGTGCAAAAGGATCACGACGTCGGCGTCCTGCTCGATACTATTGTGCGCCGCAATCCCGTTCGCGACGAAGTTGTGCCCGTCAAGGACGGTCGCATCGAAGACCTGCTTCTCCCCCATCGGCTCGATCGCGATGACCTCGTCCCACAGCAGGTCGTTGACCGCCATGATCTCGAGCTCCTCGCTCTCGAGCACCTCGGCGATCTTGCCGAGCCTGTGCCTCGACGGCGCGTTCTTCCAGAGCGCGCTGCCGCAGAACTGAGTCCCGATCGCCGCGGCGAACTCGCGGTGCGTCATTCCCCGCTCGACGAGGATCTCGCGTACGTCGTCCCACACCCGGCGCGGGACGGTGTCGACATTCGTGTTCGCCCGCGTCTCTCGAATGATCTCGAGAAGCTTCTCGGCAGTGTCACCTCGGTCACCGTGCACCCCGATCTCCTGAAGGAACCGGCGCTGGTCGTCCACCCCGCTGACGTCGAGCGTGTAGCCCAGACGGTAGGACCCCTTGGGCGTCGCCGTCCGGACCCGTGTGGAGATGCCGAAGCGCAGGAGGAGACGCGACAGCCCGTCCACGAGGGCGCGAGAGGTGGAGCCGTAGTAGATGCGGCCGCTCCGCCCGTTCTTGTTGATCGTCACCGAGCCGTCCGTCGCCCAGATGTGCTTGATGAAGAGCGCGATCTGACGCTTCGGAAGGTGGAACACGCTGGTGGGGATGAACTTCTCGTGGCTGCGGGCGCCGAACAGGCCCATGTCGTCGAGCCACTCCGCGATAGGATTCCGACGCCCGCGCGCGAGGCGGTACGGGGCCGGAAGGCGAAGGGTCGTGACGCGCGCCGCGGCATAGTCGTCGCGGATCGGGGTGATCCCGAAGGCCCCCGCGGCCTGGGAGACGATCGCGAGGTTCCGCTCGTCGATCGACGCGTAGCGGATGGGCTGACGCTTGACGAACGAGCCGTCGCCAAGGAGGTGCGCCAGCATGACGACCTTGCGATCGTCCCACTCGGCATTGCGCTCCGGGCCAGGTACGTGGCGCGGCACGCCGATGCGCGAGCCGACCTCGAGGTCGCCGAGCGCCGTCCACCCGTCGTAGGTGAGGAACGGGTGGTTCGCCGTCGCCTCGATCTCCTTGCCCGACGCCAGCCGCATCCGGAAGACCGGCTTCACCCCGGTGGGGAACACATGCGTGAGGTGCCGACGCACGTATTGCAGCCGGTCGTTGAGCGCCCACACGGGAACGTCCTTGGCGTTGAGCGCGAAAAGCTCGCCCAGGCTCGTCTCCGCGCCCGTGTCCGCGCGCAAGATCTTGGTGTCCTCGGTCAGGCAACCGGACTCACGGAGGTCGCTCATCTGCGGCTTCTTGTCGCCACGCTGCTCCGGACCACGGTTCAGCTGCGAGATCGCGATGACGGGGACCTCGAGCTCCTTCGCGAGCAGCTTGAGCGCACGCGAGAACTCGGAGACCTCCTGCTGGCGTGACTCCACGCGCTTGCCCGAGCTCATGAGCTGGAGGTAGTCGATCACGACGAGCTTGAGGTCGTGCCGCTGCTTGAGCCGACGGCACTTGGCCCGGATCTCCATGAGCGACATGTTCGGCGAGTCGTCGATGAACAGCGGCGCCTCGGCAACCTTCCCCATCGTCGCCGCGAGCTTCTGCCAGTCCTGGTCGTCCATCTTGCCCGACCGCATGCGCGTGAGCGGCACCTTCGCCTCGGCCGCGAGCATTCGCATGGTGATCTCGTTGCGGCTCATCTCCAGGGAGAAGATGACGGACGCCATCTGGTGGTGCACCGCCGCGTGCGTCGCGACGTTGATGCCGAGCACCGAGTTGTGCGTGGGAACCATCGACCGGCTCGCCAGGTACAGGTGCGAGGGATGGTCCACCTCGACGCAGCGCACGGGCACCGACTCAACACGGCGTACGTCGACGACAAACCGCGCCGTGAGCCGCGCGGTACCCGGGCGACGGCGCTCCTTGTGGACGAGGCGCTTGCGCTCCAGCCAGAAGACGTCGTCGCTCGTCGTGAAGGTAATCGTGTAGGCCGTGGACGACTCCGCACTACGGCCCTTCACTGTCCGCGCCGACCAGCCGGTGCGGTACCCCAGCGACAGGATGAGCTCGCGCGTCTCCGTCGCCAGACGCCTGCTGGTCAGGGTGATCTGCACGCTGCCCTGCGGGCTGACGGCCCCGTCGGTGTCGAGCAACCCCGCGAGCAGGTCTCGCCGCTGGGCCTCGCTCGCCCGGAGATAGGCGGTCGGGATGTGGGTCCCCACTGCACGGAGCTCGGCCGGGCCGGGCTGCGCCTCGTATCCCAGGCCCTCGATACGCATCGCGATCTCCGGGTCGGCGGAGGTGAACTCCGCCCGCCGCGAGCTGCCGTCGCCCAGCCAGACGCCGAGCGCGTAGGGGTGGATCGGTAGCTCTACCTCCGGGAGAACGAGCTGCGCGGCCGTCGCGATCGAGTGGTTCGCCCGCCCGTCGGCCGTTGCGCACCGCACCGTGGCCGCGAGCTCCTCCGTCGTGCGCACGGAGGACTCGGGCGTCCCGCCGGCACGCACGCCCCGGCGCTGAGCACGTGTCGAGGTCACCCACTGGTGCTGGGCGTCCGCGACGATGACGGTGCCATCGTCGAGCTCGACCTCGTAGCAGGGACGGTCGACCATCACGTCCGTCGCGGCGACGACGCGCGTCGGCGTCCCGTCGGCCGCCACGAGCAGGTCGCCGACGGCGACGTCGCCCATGGTCGTCCAGCCCGACGGCGTGGGGAGCGGCGTGTCGAGCGAGAGCGCCTTGCCGATGGCCGGGCGGGCAGCGACGACGATCATCTGGCCGGGGTGGAGGCCGTTGGTCAGCCGGTCGAAGTCGGAGTAACCCGTGGGGACGCCGGTCATGCCCTCGCCACGACCCTGCGCGGCCTCGATCTCGTCGAACGTCGGGCCGAGGATCTCGGACAGCGGCAGGTAGTCCTCGGTCGTGCGCCGCTCCGTCACCGCGTAGACCTCGGCCTGCGCGTTGTTGACGATGTCGTCGACGTCGCCGCCGTCGGTCGCGTACCCGAGCTGCACGATGCGCGTGCCGGCCTCGACGAGGCGGCGCAGCACGGCGCGCTCTCGCACGATGCGTGCGTAGTACCCGGCGTTGGCCGCCGTCGGGACGCCGGCCATGAGGTCGTGGAGGTACGGGGCTCCGCCGATGCGCTGGAGCTCGCCGCGCTTGGTGAGCTCGGCGACGACGGTGATCGCGTCGGCCGGCTCGCCCCGGCCGTAGAGGTCGATGATCGCCTCGTAGACGACCTCGTGCGCCGGGCGGTAGAAGTCGGAGCCGCGGATCTGCTCGATGACGTCGGCGATGGCGTCCTTCGACAGGAGCATGCCGCCGAGCACGCTCATCTCGGCAGCGACGTCTTGGGGCGGCGTCCGGTCGAACCCCGACGGCCCACGCCCCCCGTAGCTCTCCTCGAGCTCGTCGATCGACATGCGCCCCTCGTTCCCCCGGCGTCACGCGACCCTCCCGGACCACACGAACCGGGCATCGCCCCTCGTCGTACACCTGTTCTACTGCGGGCCACCCACACGACTGTCCCGGTGGCCGCACCTCCCGTCCTGGACAGGCACGACCTCGCGACACTAGATCGCGCGTCCACACCCCGCAAACGACCCTGTGCACTCATCGGTGGACAGACCGGCCGAACCTGTGGACACGTTCGCCGGTGCTGTGCACACCCGGTGGAAAACGGTGTGGACAACGAACCAATCTCACGGTGTACATCGCACCAGGCCGTCTCTGACCAGCCTCTTCACTACCCTCAAGGGTGTGGACGAAAGAAAGTCCGACGACACGCCGACGACACGCCCGACACCTCCTGGCCAGCCGGACGACACCAGGAGGCCATCTCCCGTCCCCGATGGCACGCCGACCTCCGGACCGTCGTCCACACCGGCGCCCCCACAGCCTCCCGCGCGACCGCCCCGGCGGCGCGCGCGCTCCCGGCTCGACCGCGAGATCCTCGCGCTGGCCGTCCCGGCCCTCGGAGCGCTCGTCGCGGAGCCGCTGTTCGTGCTCGTCGACAGCGCCGTCGTCGGGCATCTGGGCACCGCCCAGCTCGCCGGGCTGTCGCTCGCCTCGACGCTCCTCGTCACGCTCGTCGGCCTCTGCGTCTTCCTCGCCTACGCGACCACGGCCGCCGTCGCGCGACGCGTCGGGGCCGGGCACGCCCGCGAGGCGCTGCAGTCCGGGGTCGACGGCCTGTGGCTCGCCGCCGGCCTGGGTGTCGTTCTGGCCGCCTCCCTGTGGATCGTCGCGCCCTGGGCCGTCACGGCGATGGGCGGTGCGGGTGACGTCGCGGAGCACGCCGTCGTCTACCTGCGCTGGTCCGCGCTCGGACTGCCCGGCATGCTGCTCGTCCTCGCGTCCACCGGCGTGCTGCGGGGCCTCCAGGACACCCGCACGCCCCTGTGGGTCGCCGCCGGGGGCGCGACGTTCAACGCCGTCCTCAACGTCGTCCTCGTCTACGGCGCAGGTCTCGGCATCGCGGGCTCCGGCATCGGGACGGCGGTCGCGCAGCTGACGATGGGCGCCGTCCTCGTGGTCGTGGTCGTCCGCGGCGCCCGGCGCCGGGGCGCGTCGCTGCGACCCGCGGCCGGCGGCATCTGGGCCAGCGCGCGTGCCGGCGTCCCTCTGTTCGTCCGTACGCTCTCGCTGCGTCTCGCGATCCTCCTCACCGTCTTCGTCGCGACGGGCCTCGGCGAGGTGACGCTGGCGGGGTACCAGGTCGTCACGTCGGTCTGGGGGCTCGCGGCGTTCGCGCTCGACGCGCTCGCCATCGCGGCCCAGGCGCTCGTCGGGTACGCGCTCGGGGCCGACGACGTCCCGCGCGTCCGCGCCGTCCTGCGCCGCACGCTGCAGTGGGGTGTCGCGGCCGGGACCGCGATCGGCGTCGTCATGGCCGCGGGCGGCTGGTGGTTCGCGCTGCTCTTCACGTCCGACCCCGACGTGCGGGCCGCCGTCGCGCTCGGCATGGCCGTGTGCGGGCTGCTCATGCCCATGGCGGGCTGGGTGTTCGTGCTCGACGGGGTTCTCATCGGCGCGGGCGACGGCCGGTTCCTCGCCTGGGCGGGCATGCTCACGCTCGTGGTCTACGTCCCGGCCGCGCTCGCCGTGCTGCGCTGGGCGCCCGACGGCGCGGCGGGCCTCGCGTGGCTGTGGCTCGCCTTCGCGGGGGTCTTCATGGCGGCACGTGCCCTGACCACCGGACTGCGCGCCCGCGGCTCGCACTGGATGGTCACCGGCACCTGACCCGAACGACGTCGTCAGCACCCCACGGACCCAGAGACCCGTCCAGTGCTGACAACACGTCGACCCGCGTACCTGTCAGCACTCCAGGGGTCCGGAGACCCACGCAGTGCTGACAACTCGCGCTGGACACCGCCCACCGAGACACGAAGGCCCGGCACCTCGCGAGAGGGGCCGGGCCTTCGAGGACTGCTCTGCAGATCAGGCAGCGACGACCTTCACCGAGAGGGTCGCGGAGACCTCCGGGTGGAGGCGGACGGAGACGGTGTAGTCCCCGGTCGCCTTGATCGGCTGACCGATCTCGATCTTGCGCTTGTCGACCGACGCGCCGGCAGCGGTGACAGCGGACGCGATGTCCGCCGTCGTGACGGCACCGAAGAGGCGACCGGCGTTGCCGGCCTTCGCCTCGACGACGACCGGCTTCGACTGCAGCGAGTCGCGGATCGCCTTCGCGTCGTCGAGCGACGCGATCTCGCGCGCCTTGCGAGCCTTGCGGATCGCGGTGATCTCGGACTCGGCGCCCTTCGACCACGGCGTGGCGAGCTTGCGCGGGACGAGGAAGTTACGGGCGTACCCGTCCTTCACCTCGACGACGTCGCCGGGCTCACCGAGACCGGTGACCTCGTGGGTCAGGATCAGCTTGGCCATGAGTTGTCTCCCTTCCCGCTCAGCGTGCCGTGGACGTGTACGGCAGCAGCGCCATCTCGCGCGCGTTCTTCACCGCACGGGCGATCTGACGCTGCTCCTGGACGGAGACGCCGGTCACGCGACGTGCACGGATCTTCCCGCGGTCGGAGATGAACTTGCGCAGCAGCACGGTGTCCTTGTAGTCGACCGACTCGATCTTGGCCGACTTCAGCGGGTTGGACTTCTTCTTGGGCTTGCGCACCACAGGCTTCGCCATGGTGTTGCTCCTCTACAAGGTGCGATCCCCGCGTGCGGTCCGCGCCGACGGCCGGCGCTGGTCCCACGGGGATGAGTGTGTGTTCCGGGTGAGGCGAACGGTCAGAACGGGGGCTCGTCGGAGAACGAGCCGCCGGACGACGCGGGGCCGGCCGTGGCCCACGGGTCGTCGCTCTGCTGACCGCCGCCGGAAGAGCTGAATCCACCACCGGAGGCGCCGCCCGAGGGCGTACCTCCGAAGTTGCCGCCACCGCCGCCGAAGCCGCCGCCACCGCCACCCGAGCGCTGGGCGCGGGTGACCTTCGCGGAGGCGTAGCGCAGGGAAGGACCGATCTCGTCCACCTGCAGCTCGACGACGGTGCGCTTCTCGCCCTCGCGAGTCTCGTACGAGCGCTGGACGAGGCGGCCCTGCGCGATGACGCGCATGCCCTTCGTCAGCGACTCCGCGACGTTCTCCGCGGCCTCGCGCCAGATCGAGCAGCGCATGAACAGGGTGTCCCCGTCCTTCCACTCGTTCGACTGGCGGTCGAAGGTCCGCGGGGTCGACGCCACCGTGAAGTTGGCCACCGCTGCACCCGAGGGGGTGAAGCGCAGCTCCGGGTCGCCCGTGAGGTTCCCGACAACCGTGATGACGGTGTCACCTGCCATGGCCTGCTCCTTCGTGTGTCGTCTCTGGTCCGTCGACGGCGCCGTGCGCCTGACTCGTACGCCTCTCGCGTCGGCTCATCCCATCACGCAGCGCCCACACGCGCTACGGCGTGCGGCCGATCTGTGGGGGACGAGCCGAGAGGGGTGCGGGGAGGGTCAGCGAGCGTCCGTGCGCAGGATCTTGGTCCGCAGGACGACCTCGTTGAGGCCGAGCTGACGGTCGAGCTCCTTGGCGGTGTCGGACGTCGACGTGAAGTCGACGACCGCGTAGATGCCCTCGGACTTCTTCTCGATGTCGTACGCCAGGCGGCGACGACCCCAGATGTCCACCTTGTCGACGGAGCCGCCGTCGGTCTTGATGACCGACAGGTACTTGTCGAGCGACGGGGCGACGGTGCGCTCCTCGATCTCGGGGTCGAGGATGATCATCAGTTCGTACTGACGCATGCGGATAACCCACCTCCTCTGGTCTCACGCGGTCACGGTCTCTCCGTGACAGGAGGGTTTCATGCACTCATGCTTCTGCTGCCCGACGTGCGGACAGCAGCTCCCCAGGGTACCCGCTCGGCGCGGGCCCCCGGAAATCTGTGGTCGGTCGACGACGGCGGGTCAGCCGTCAGGGTTCTTCCGTCTCGGTCGGCGTGGGCTCCGGTTCCTCCGGCTTCCCCGGGTCCTCCGGCTTCCCCGGGTCCGGCTGCTCCGGTTGCTGCCCCGGGTCGGGCCCCTTCGAGACGACGAGCGCGATGGTCGACCCCGGCGGGACCTCGCTGATCGACGACTGGCTGATGACGAAGCCGCGCGGCTGCTGGTCGGAGAACTCCTCGGTGATCTGGACCTTCAGTCCGGCCGCCTCGATCGCGGAGCGGGCCGCACGGCTGTCCATCCCGACGACGCCGGGGACCGCCACGTTCACGGGCTCCTCCACGGGCGGCGGCTCCTCGGCCGGCGGCTCCTCCGTCGGAGTCTCGGTGGGAGTCTCCGTCGGGGTCTCCTTCGGCTCCGGCTTCGGCGGCGTGTACTTCGGGAACTCCCCGGCGGGCAGGTTCACCGTCGCGCCCTGCATGTACGACGTCCACGCCTCGACCGGCCACGAACCACCCGTGATCTCCGGGTTGCGCAGGTCCGCCCACCTGCCGAACGGCGTGATCTGCTCCTCCTCGCTGTTCGGCCCGACCTGGTAGAGCCCGACGACCGTGGCCAGCCCCGGCGTGAAGCCCGCGAACCACGCCGACTTGTTCTCGTTGGACGTGCCGGTCTTGCCGGCGGCGGGACGGCCGAGCGCCTGGGCGGGCTCGCCCGACCCCTGCTCGACGACCTGGGACAGGGCGTACGTCGTCGTCGCCATGACACCGGCGTCGAACGCTGGCTCCCGCTTGTCCGGTCCCGGCGCCTCGTAGACGAGGTTCCCGCGCGCGTCGACGATCTTCGCGATGATGTGCGGCGTCGACTTCTGACCCTGGGCGGCGATCGTCGCGTAGGCGTTGGTGAGCTCGAGCGGCGTCACCGTCGCGGTACCGAGCACGTTCGCGGCATTCCCCAGCACCTCCGTCCTCTCGGAGATGCCAAGCCGGTGCGCGACCTCGGCCGTCTTCTCGGGACCGGTCTCGATGTTGAGCTCCGCGTAGACGGTGTTGACGGAGTTGGCGGTGGCCTTGACGAGGTCGATGGTCCCGTAGGGCTCGTCGCCGAAGTTCCGCACCTTCCAGTCGCCGCCGTCGTTCGCCTCAGGGAACGTCTTGGGCGTGTTCCCGTCGTAGCGCTCGTCGAGCGTGTGCCCCGCCTCGAGCGCCGCGACGAGCGTGAACGGCTTGAACGTCGATCCGCCCTGCGCGGCGCCCTGCGTCGCGTTGTTGTACGCCTGCTTCAGGTAGTCGGGGCCGCCGTAGAGCGCGCGGATCGAGCCGTCGTTCGGGTCGATCGACACGATCGCGGCGCGCAGGTTCTCCGAGACCGGGTTCTCGTCCCCACGGGACGCCTGCGGGAGCGAGTCCGCCGTGGCGACGGCCGCCTGCTGCATGACCGGGTCGATGGTCGTCGTGATCTGGTAGCCACCCTTGACGAGCTTCTCCTCGGTGATGCCAAGCCCGTCCAGCCCGACGACCTCTTCCTGGGCCATCGCCAGCAGGTAACCGGTCGGGCCGGCGAGCGTGTTCGACCGCACCGGCTCGATCGGCATCGGGAAGCCCCCGGCGACCGCCTCGTCGAACTGCGCCTTGTCGATGTGGCCGTCCTCGAGCATGTTGTCGAGGGTGCGCTTCCACCGGTGCTGCGCCTGCCCGAGGTCGTTCGCGGGGTCCCAGTACGTCGGGTTGGGGATGATGCCCGCGATCATCGCCGCCTGCGAGACGGTGAGGTCGGCGGCGTTCACGCCGTAGTACTTCTCCGCAGCCACCTGGATGCCGTTCGCCCCGCGGCCGTAGTAGATCGTGTTGAGGTAGTTGCCGAGGATCTCGGACTTCTCCTGCTGCTGCGTGATCTTCAGCGCGAGGATCGCCTCGCGGGCCTTGCCCGCGTAGTCGGTGACCGTGTCGGTGTAGTACCGCTCGACGTACTGCTGCGTGAGCGTCGAGGCGCCCTGCCGGCCGCCGCCCTTGAGGTTGTTGTAGAAGGCGCGCGCGATGCCCCGGACGTCGACGCCCGAGTTCGTCCAGAACGTTTGGTCCTCGGACGCGACGACCGCGTTGCCCACGTGGTCCGGCAGCGTCGCGAAGTCGACGATCTTGCGCTCCTCCGCGGCGAAGGTCCCCATCTCCGCGCCGTCGCTCCAGAGGACTGTCGACGTCTGGTCGTCGACGCCCGGCAGCTCGCCTGGCACCTCGGTCGTGTTCCACGCCGCGACGCCCAGCCCCGCGACGAGCGCGACGCCGGTCAGCATCGTGCCGACGACGACGCGCCACGACGGCAGCCAGCGGCGGAAGCCGCGGACGCGCGAGCGCGGGTAGTCGAAGAACCGACGACGTCCCTTCGTCCTCGTGGTTCGCGCCACGGTCAACCTTCCTCTGGGGGGCGTTCGGAGTGCGGCACGCAGAGCGCCGCGACGGTCCCGCGCGGGGCGACCACGGCCCGACGGCGCGTTCCCCGGACGGGTGCGCGGCGTCGTCGGGCACGGGCCGGCACACGCCGGACCACCCTGAACAATAGGGCGTCGTCCGGTCACGACAAGGGCCTCAGGGCGTGACAGCGCGATCGTGCGCCATTGATTCGCCCCGGCGTCCCGCGGCCTCCGCGGGTCCTTCACAACTGGCGCGCCGGTCGGCAGACCCGCCGAGGATTGCGCGACACCTCCGGAGGACCTCGCCTCCCGATGTATCGACTCGATACATCGAGTACGCTACCGAGTGCTTGCCGACACCGGCAGGACCGTCCGAGAGCAGCAGAGGAGGCCAGATCGTGCGCAGCAAGACACCCGTGCTCGAGACCGCCATCCTCGGCCTGCTGAACGAGTCCCCGCTGCACGGGTACGAGCTGCGCAAGCGGCTCAACGTCATGCTGGGGTCGTTCCGCGTGCTGTCGTACGGCTCGTTGTACCCGGCGCTCAAGTCGCTGGTCGCCCGCGGGCTCATCACCGGCACCGAGCAGTCGGCCGCGCAGACGGCGCTCGCCCCCGCCCTGTCGGGTCGGCGGGCGCGCATCGTCTACGAGCTGACGGCCGACGGCAAGGAACACCTCCAGAACGTGCTCGCGTCCTCCGGGCCGGCCGCCTGGGAGGACGAGAGCTTCGACGTCCGGTTCGCGTTCTTCGCGCAGACCGACGCCGAGACCCGCATCCGCATCCTGGAGGGCCGGCGCACCCGGCTCACCGAGAGGCTGGAGGCGGTCAGGGAGTCCGCGGCTCGCACCCGCGAGCGGCTCGACGAGTACACGCTCGAGCTGCAGCGTCACGGACTCGAGCAGGTCGAGCGCGAGGTGCGCTGGCTCGACGGTCTCATCACCACCGAGCGCGACCGGACCTTCGGGCACTCCCGAGCGGCCGGCCGCGCAAGGACCAGCAGCACCCCGCATCCTGCGGAACCACCCGAGCAGGAGCCCGACGGCGCACGGCGACCCGAGGACCCTGGAACTTCGAACACCAAGGAGCGAGGATGACCTCCATCCGCGTCGCCATCGTCGGCGTAGGCAACTGCGCATCGTCTCTGGTTCAGGGCGTGCACTTCTACCGTGACGCCGACCCGAGCAGCACCGTCCCGGGCCTCATGCACGTGCAGTTCGGCGACTACCACGTGTCGAGCCTCGAGTTCGTGGCGGCGTTCGACGTCGACGCGAAGAAGGTCGGCTTCGACCTCTCCGAGGCGATCAACGCCTCTGAGAACAACACGATCAAGATCGCGGACGTCCCGCCGCTCGGCGTGACGGTCCAGCGCGGCCCGACGCTCGACGGCATCGGCAAGTACTACGCCGAGACCATCGAGGAGTCCGACGCCGAGGCGGTCGACGTCGTCGCCACGCTGCGCGAGGCGCAGGTCGACGTGCTCGTCTGCTACCTGCCCGTCGGGTCGGAGCAGGCCGCGAAGTTCTACGCGCAGGCCGCGATCGACGCCGGCGTGGCGTTCGTCAACGCGCTCCCCGTGTTCATCGCGTCCGACCCCGAGTGGGCCGCGAAGTTCGAGGAGGCCGGCGTGCCGATCGTCGGCGACGACATCAAGTCGCAGGTCGGCGCGACCATTACGCACCGCGTGCTCGCCAAGCTGTTCGAGGACCGTGGCGTCGTGCTGGACCGTACGTACCAGCTCAACGTCGGCGGCAACATGGACTTCAAGAACATGCTCGAGCGCGAGCGCCTGGAGTCGAAGAAGGTCTCCAAGACGCAGGCCGTGACCTCCAACCTCACCGGTGCCCTGGCCGGCAAGACGGAGGACCGCAACGTCCACATCGGCCCGTCGGACTACGTCGCGTGGCTCGACGACCGCAAGTGGGCGTACGTGCGCCTCGAGGGCCGCGCGTTCGGCGAGGTCCCGCTGAGCCTGGAGTACAAGCTCGAGGTCTGGGACTCCCCCAACTCCGCCGGCATCATCATCGACGCCGTGCGCGCCGCGAAGATCGCCAAGGACCGCGGCGTCGGGGGCCCGATCCTCTCGGCCTCGACGTACTTCATGAAGTCCCCGCCGGTCCAGATGGAGGACACGAAGGGCCGCGCCCAGCTCGAGGCCTTCATCGCCGGAGACATCGAGCGCTGACCTGATCCCGCCGAGGTAGAGCTCTGGTCGCACGAGGTAGAGCTCTGGTCGCACGAGGTAGAGCTCTGGTCCGCGGGTGGGGGCAGTCTCGGTGCTCGGGCTGCCGTGCCGTCGCCCTGGTCTCTTGGCCGGGGGTTCACGAGCACGGCTTGACGCCCTTCGCATCCGAGTCTGCCCCCACCCGCTCGCCTGTCGCCTCGCCAGGGCGACCAGGGAAGTACCACGGGCAACCGCGGTTCTATCTCGTGCAACCACGGCTCTACCTCGCGGCACCACGGCTCTACCTCGCGGCGCCACGGTTCTCTCTCGGGTGGGTGACCACCCGCCCGAGGTGAGACGGCGTCGGGCGGGTCGGAGGGGGCGCCGCGTCGTGGTCGGGCTTGGCGGGAGCCGCGAGGAACGAGCGGCGGATGGTAGACGCGGCGCCCCCTCCGGCCCGACCTCCCAAGCCGACCGACGCCGTCGCGCACCGACCCCGTCGCGCACGGGGGGACAACCGCATGTCCCGGCCGCCACGACGAAACGTAGGGTAAACGAGTGGGTGTGATCTCCGAGCTCCGGGCGCTGCTGCGTCTGGACGGCTTCCGCAGGCTGTTCGCCGTCCGGCTGGTGTCGCAGGCGGGCGACGGCATGTTCCAGGTCGGCCTGGCGTCGCTGCTGTTCTTCTCCCCCCAGACCCAGGGCACGGCCGCCGCCATCGCGGGCGCGTTCGCGGTGATGCTCGCGCCGTTCACGATCGTCGGGCCGTTCGCGGGCGTGTTCCTCGACCGCTGGCAGCGCCGGCAGGTGCTGCTCTGGGGAAACGCCGTGCGCGTCGTGCTCACGCTGGGGATGGCGGTGCTCATGCTGTCTGGCGGCGTGGGCGGGTGGATCTATGTGCTCGGGCTCGCGGCGCTGTCGGTGAACCGCTTCCTCCTTGCGGGCCTGTCCGCGGGCCTGCCACGCGTCGTCGACGGCCCCCTCCTGCTCACGGCCAACTCCCTCACCCCTTCGCTCGGCGCCGGTGCGGCGTTCGTGGGCGGGGGCATCGGGCTGGTCCTTGGTCTCGTGTTGGACGAAGGTCGCGTCAGGGACGCGTCCGCGCTCGTGTGCGCGGCGCTCGTCTTCGGTGCCGCGTCGCTGCTCGCGCTGCGGCTGGGCCGCACGCAGCTCGGTCCGGAGCGGCCCGCGCAGTCGGCGGTCCGGTCCGAGATCGTCAGGGTGGCCCGCGGGCTGGCCGACGGCGCCCGGTACCTCGTCGCGCGTCGCACCCCCGGCCAGGCGCTGCTCGTCATGGCGACGCACCGGTTCCTCTACGGCGTCGTGTTCATCGCGTCGATCCTCATCGCGCGCAACCTCCTCGACCCGGGCGACCAGGGCGCGGCGCTCGCGACGTTCGGGCTCGTCGTCGGCCTCACGGGCGTCGGCGGAGCGGGCGCGATGGTCCTCACGCCCACGCTCTCGCGGTACACGGGCCCGCAGGCGTGGATCGCCATCATGCTGCTCCTCGCCGCGACGAGCCAGCTCCTGCTCGTCACGACGCCGTCGCGCGCCGTCGTCTACACCGGAGCCGCGCTGCTGGGCCTCGCGGCGCAGGGCACGAAGATCGCCGTCGACACGATCGTCCAGCGCGACACGGACGACGCGTTCCGCGGGCGCGCCTTCGCCTTCTACGACGTCCTCTACAACGCGGCGTTCGTCGGCGCCGCCGCCCTCGCGGCGTTCACCCTCCCCGACACGGGCTGGACGCGACCGGTGTTCGTCGTCCTCGCCGTGGCGTACGTGCTCGCCGCCCTCGTGATGTGGACCCGCGGGGCGCGGACGCCCACCCCGGTCGGCTCGACCGACACGCCGGCACCTGCGGTCGCCGACCGATGAGTGCGGGGCGGAAAAGCAGTCGTCAGGAGGTCGGGGAATAACGCAGGATCGTTCGTGGTCGTACAGGGTACGGATCGACGTGGTGCGCATCGCGTCGTCCCACCGGGACGCGACACCGGCCTCCCGCTCCCACCCCGACCGACACCCGACGACGTGCGCGCATCCCTGCGCGTCGTCGCGCCCTGCCCACACCCGGCCCAGACCGTGACCGGCGTCCTGACCCGAGCGGAGACACCCGTGCCATCCACGAAGACCAGTCCGGAGACGACGAGCCCGGTCGCGGCGTCGGGCCCGGTGCCCGCCGCCGACACGCTCTCGCGCCGTGACTTCACCGTCATCGCTCTCCTGCTCGCGTCCGCATTCGTCGTCATCCTCAACGAGACCACCATGGGCGTGGCGCTGCCCGCCGTGATGGACGAGTTCGGGATCACCGAGTCGGCCGGGCAGTGGCTGACCACCGGGTTCCTGCTGACGATGGCGGTCGTCATCCCCACGACGGGCTGGCTGCTGCAGCGCCTCGGCACCCGCGGGGCGTACATCCTCGCGATGTCGCTCTTCAGCACGGGCACGCTCCTTGCCGCGATCGCGCCCGTGTTCGGCCTGCTCGTCACGGCCCGCGTGGTCCAGGCCACCGGCACGGCGATCATGATGCCGCTGCTCATGACCACCGTCATGACCACCGTCCCCCACCACCGCCGCGGCCGCGTCATGGGCAACGTGTCGATGGTCATCGCCGTCGCCCCGGCCCTCGGGCCGACGATGTCGGGCGCCGTCGTGACGGCCCTCGGCTGGCGCGAGGTGTTCTGGGTCGTGCTGCCGATCGCTCTGGCCGCGCTGGTGATCGGCGCGCTCAAGGTGCGGGACGTCGCCGACCGCGCGCGCAACCGGCTCGACCCGCTGTCCCTCGTGCTGTCCGTGGGTGCGTTCGGCGGCCTGGTCTACGGGCTGTCGGCGCTCGGCGAGTCCGCCCAGCACGCGATGCCGATCTCACCGGTGGTGCCGCTCGTCCTCGGCGCGGTGTTCCTCGGCCTGTTCGGCTGGCGTCAGCTGGTCCTGCAGCGCACCGACTCCGCGCTGCTCGACCTGCGCGTCTTCCGTGCCCCGGGCTTCAGCGTCGGCCTGGCCGTGATGGCGGTGAGCATGATCGCGATGTTCGGCATGATCATCGGTCTGCCGCTCGTGCTGCAGCGCGCGATGGGCCTGTCGCCCGTGACCAGCGGCCTCCTCATGCTTCCGGGCGGGCTCGCGATGGGCGTGCTCGGACCGATCGTGGGGCGCCTCTACGACCGTCTCGGGCCGCGTCCGCTCGTGCTTCCCGGCGTCGTCGCCGTCGGGGTCTCCATGGTCCTCTTCGCGGCCCTGGACCCGACGTCGCCGCTGTGGCTCGTCCTGGTCGGTCACATGGTGCTGAGCCTCGGGCTGGCGTTCATCTTCACCCCGACGTTCACGTCGGCGCTCGGTGGCCTCAAGCCGTCGCTTTACTCGCACGGGTCCGCCGCCGTCGCGACGGTCCAGCAGCTCGCGGGCGCTGCCGGCACGGCGCTCTTCGTCGCGCTGCTGACCCTGCGGTCGGTGTCCCTGCTCGACGACGGCGCGTCGCGCGCCGAGGCGACAGCCGGCGGCGCGCAGCTCGCCTTCACGGTCAGTGCGGCCGTCGTCGTCGTCGCACTGGTCCTGGCCTTCCGGCTGCGCAAGGCGGACGCCCCACAGGGTCCGGCAGGGCACTGAGGCCGATCCGCCCGTCCGCCGCCTGACCGGCGCGCGACCCGCCCCCGCCTCAGGAGTCGACGGACTCGGGCTGGTCGGCCCACCAGGCCAACAGGTCGGCGCGGGCGGTGTCCGCGTCGACCGGGCCGCGGTCGAGCCGCAGCTCGAGCAGGTGCTTGTACGCGCGCCCGACGACCGGACCCGGGCGGATCCCGAGGATCGTCATGATCTGCTGCCCGTCGAGGTCGGGGCGCACCGCGTCGAGCTCTTCCTTCGCCTGCAGGTGCGCGATCCGCTGCTCGAGCTCGTCGTACGACTCGCGCAGCCGCTGGGCCTTGCGCCGGTTGCGGGTCGTGCTGTCGGCGCGCGTGAGGCGGTGGAGTCGCTCGAGGAGCGGGCCGGCGTCGGTCACGTACCGGCGCACGGCGGAGTCGGTCCAGGTTCCCTCGCCGTAGCCGTGGAACCGCAGGTGCAGCTCGACGAGGCGTGCGACGTCCTTGACGACCTGCTTGTCGTACCGCAGCGCCTTGAGCCGCTTCGCGACCATCTTGGCGCCGACGACCTCGTGGTGGTGGAAGCTCACGCCGCCGCCGTCCTCGAAGCGGCGCGTCGGCGGCTTGCCGACGTCGTGGAGCAGCGCGGCGAGGCGCAGGACGAGGTCCGGTGCGGGGACGGCGCCGTCGGGTCCGGTCTCCTGCGCGATCGCCTGGTCGAGCACGGTGAGCGAGTGCTCGTAGACGTCCTTGTGCCGGTGGTGCTCGTCGATCTCGAGCTTCAGCGCGGGCAGCTCGGGGAGCACGTGGTCGGCGAGCCCGGTGTCGACGAGGACCTCGAGGCCGCGCCGCGGCTCGGCAGCGCACAGCAGCTTGGAGAGCTCGTCGCGCACGCGCTCGGCGGAGACGATCTCGATCCGTTCCGTCATGAGGACGAGCGCGGCGAGCGTCCCGCCGTCGACGGCGAACCCGAGCTGGGCGGCGAAACGCGCCGCGCGCATCATGCGCAGCGGGTCGTCGTCGAACGACCGCTCGGGCGCGATCGGCGTGCGCAGCACCTGGCGCGCGAGGTCGGCGAGCCCGTCGAACGGGTCGACGAACGCCATCTCGGGCACGCGCACGGCCATCGCGTTGACGGTGAAGTCGCGCCGCGACAGGTCTCCCTCGAGGGAGTCGCCGAACGCGACGACGGGCTTGCGCGACGCGGGGTCGTACTCGTCCGTGCGGTACGTCGTGACCTCGACCACGAGCTCGTCACCCGGGCCCCGGCGGCCGAACCGCTTCGCGCCGATCGTGCCGAACTCCTTGCCGATGTCCCAGTGCGCGTCGCCCCAGCGCGCGAGGAGGGCCTGCGACTCGTCGGGCGAGGCCGACGTCGCGAAGTCGAGGTCGTTGCTCGCGCGCCCGAGGAAGGCGTCGCGCACCGGTCCGCCGACGAGCGCGAGCTCGTGCCCGGCGTCCCGGAACAGCTCGCCGAGCTCGATCGCGGCGGGCGCCATCTCGGTGAGGACGGCGAGCGCGCGGCGCTGGAGCTCGAGCGCGGCGGGGGTCGGCAGGGGGGACGAAGACGAGGGCACGACACCCAAGCCTGCCAGATCACGGGGCGGCGGTGCCCGAGGGGTCGGTGGGCACTCGGTAAAGTTGCGTCATGTCCACCCCTGCGCACGCCCACGAGCCCCGGAGGGATCCGGCGGACGCGCGTGGGAGCAGGGGTCCGGGCCACGAGACGGGCCGGCCCGTGCCGGTGCCGGCCCCACCCGGCGGCCACGCCCTCCGCATCGATCCCGGCGCGCGACCGACGCCCCCGCCTCCACCGCTGCCCGTCGTCGACGAGGTGTCCGCCGGCGGGCTCGTCATCTCGGTCGCCGGCGGTTTCCCGCGCGCCGCGATCATCGCCCGGCGCAACCGCGGCGGCCGGCTCGAGTGGTGCCTCCCGAAGGGTCACCTCGAGGGTGTCGAGACGCCCGAGCAGGCCGCGGTCCGCGAGATCGCCGAGGAGACGGGGATCGAGGGCGCGATCCAGGAGCCGCTCGGCGTGATCGACTACTGGTTCACGGGCGACGACCGCCGCGTGCACAAGGTCGTCCACCACTTCCTCCTGCGCGCTACCGGCGGTTTCCTCACGGTGGAGGGCGACCCCGACGGCGAGGCGGAGGACGTCGCGTGGATCCCGGTCGCAGAGCTCCCGGAGCGCCTGGCGTACCCGAACGAGCGGCGCATCGCGGCGGTCGCGCAGAGCGTCCTCGAGGGCCGGCCCGCACGGTTCCACGGGGTCGTCGAGAGTAGGGTGACCCGGACGATCGTCCGCTCGCCCGGCCGCCCGCACGACGGCCGCGGCGGTCCTGTGCCGCCCTCCCCACGGAGCTCGACCGACCACTCATGACGCCCACCCCCTCGCGTGCCGGGCGCGCCCGCGGCGCCGCGCCGGTCCTGCTCCTCGCCCTGGTCGTCGTCGTGCTGGCCCTCGCCGGGTCGGTCCTGCCGGGCGCCGGCGCGGGCGCCGTCGTCCTGACCGGCACGCCCGCCGTCGCCACGGACACGGCCCCCGCGCCCGACGACAAGGTGACGATCGAGATCACGTCCCTGGCGCCGTCGGTCCTCGCGCCCGGCGGCACGCTGACCGTCGCCGCACGCGTCACCAACGGGACCGCGGCGACGCTCGAGTCGCCCGCCGTCGCGCTCGGCATCGACAACCGCGCGCTGAGCACGCGCTCGTCGCTCGAGAACTGGGTGACCGCCGACCTCGCCGGGCGGGTCGGCTCCCGGGTCACGACGCAGGACCTGGCCCCCGTCGCCCCCGGAGCGAGCGTCGACATCACGTTCTCCACTTCCGTCGCCCAGCTCGGCCTGGGCGCGGGCAGCGACTGGGGCCCGCGCGGCCTGTCGCTCACCGTGTCCGACGCCGGCGCGCGCGTGGCCGTCCAGCGCACCTTCGTCGTCTGGGCACCGCCCGAGGACGTGGCCCCCGTGCGCCTGAGCGTCGTCGCGGCGGTGACCGGTCCCCCGGTCGACCCGGACCCCGAGGCGTACGCCGACGCGCTGTCCGTGGCGACGGGCGACGACGGGCGGCTCGGGCGGCTCCTCGAGGCGACCGGGGGGCGCACCGCCGTCTCCTGGGTGGTCGACCCGGCGCTGGTCGCCGCTGCGGCGGCGGCCGAGGATCCTGCCGTCACGGCCTGGGCGGACGACCTCGTCGCGGCGACGCAGGGCCGGTCCACGTTCGCGCTGCGGGCCTACGACCCCGACGTCGCCGCGTTCGCGCACGCCGGGCTCGCCCTCCCCGAGGGCACTCCCCTGCCCGGCGCCGACCCCGCTCCCGCGGACCAGGCCGCCGGGACGCCGGCGAGCGCGTGGCGCACCGATCTCGCCTGGCCCGCCGACACCGTGCCGGACCTCGCGACGGTCACGCTCGCCGCCGCGTCGGGCGCCACGTCCGTCGTCGTCGGCGGCGACGCGCTGGTGCCCGACGAGGCGCTCACCTACACGCCGTCGGGCTCGGCCGCGCTCTCCACGTCCGCGGGCGTCGTGACCGCGCTCGTGCCCGACCCCGTGCTCACCGGACTCGTGGCGGCGGGCGGAGGGTCGGGCGTCGGCGCCACCCAGCGGCTCCTCGCGGAGACGGCCGTGATCGCACGGGAGCGTCCTGCCGACTCGCGGCACGTCGTCGTCGCGCTTCCCCGCACCTGGGAGGCGGATCCCGCCGCCTTCTCCGCACGCACCGCCGCCCTCGACGCCGCGGCGTGGGTCGAGCCCGCGCCGGTGGACGAGCTCCTGGCGGCCACGCCACCCGACGTCGCTCGCTCGGCCCTGCCCGACACGGCCGCCGCCGCCGCGGAGGAGCTTCCCGCGGCCCAGCTCCTCGCGCTGGACCGGTCACGGTCGGAGGTCGCGGCGTTCGCGACCGTCGCGAGCGACCCGGCAGCGATCACACGACCGCTCGAGCCGGGCTTCGTCACCCCGAGCGCGATCGCCTACCGGGCCGCGACCGACGCCCGCGGCGGGGCCGTCCAGCACGCCCAGCAGGCGGCGGACCGGGTGCGAGGCAGCATCTCGGTGCTCCGCGGCTCGACGTTCCTGTTCATCGCGGAGCAGGAAGCCCTGCCCGTGCGGCTGAGCAGCACGCTGGAGCAGGACGCGACCGTGCAGGTCGTCCTGCGGCCCGACGACCCGCGCCTGCGCGCGCCCGATCGCGAGACGGCAACCATCCCCGCAGCCACGCGCGACGCCGACGGCACGCTCGTCGCGTCGACGACGTCCGTGGACGTCCCGGTCGAGGGCTTCGGCAGCGGCAACGTGACCGTCGAGGTCGAGCTCGTCAGCGCCGCCCAGCCCCAGGTGCGCGTCGCCGAGCCCGAGGAGTTCGTCGTGCGCGTGCGGGCCGACTGGGAGTCGGTCGGGACGACCGTCGTCGCGGTGCTCCTCGTGATCGCGTTCATCGCGGGGATCTGGCGCACGATCCGGCGGGGACGGTCGCCCCGGCGCGCGCCGGGTGCGACGCTCGAGCAGCCGACCGTGCCGCCGTCGTCGGCGGGCCCGGCCGCGGGCCCGGCCGAACGCCCGGCCGCCCCGGACGCGACGGACGCGACTGCGGACCCGGCGACGGAGGCACCGGCGAAGGTCCGGACGCCCGACGAGGAGCCCGACCGGTGAGCCCCGACCAGCCGCGGCACGTGCGCCGCCGGGGCGCGGGGCGGGGCGAGCGTCCGGGCACGGCCCGCGACGCCGTCGCGACGGGCGACGGCGCGCTCCCGGGCGACCCCGCGGCGTCGGGCACCCCGGACGAGACCGCCGAGGGCGCGGTGGGCGAGCCGCCAGCGGCGCGCACGGGCGGGCTCGGGCGCTCGTCGGCGCTCATGGCGTCGGGCACGTTCGTGTCCCGCGGCCTCGGGCTCGTGCGCAACGTCCTGCTCGTCGCCGCGATCGGGACGACGGGTCTCGTCGCGGACGCGTTCGACATCGCGAACAAGATCCCCAACGTCCTCTTCGCGATCCTCGCGGGCGGTGTCCTCAACGCCGTGCTCGTCCCGCAGATCGTGCGCGCCTACCGCGCACGGAACACGCAGGAGCGGCTCGACAAGCTGCTCACGCTGTCCGGCGTCGTCCTGCTGGCGATCTCCGCACTCCTCACGGCGGGGTCGGCCCTGCTCGTGGCCGTCATGTCCGGCCCGGGGTGGTCCGGTCCGCAGACGTCGCTCGCGGTCGCGTTCGCGTTCTGGTGCACGCCACAGCTGTTCTTCTACGGCCTGTACACGCTCCTCGGTCAGGTGCTCAACGCGCGCGGCCAGTTCGGCCCCTTCATGTGGGCGCCGGCCCTCAACAACGTCGTGTCGATCATCGGGTTCGCGGCCTTCATCCTGGTCTACGGGCCGGCGGCCACCGGGAACGTCGACGACCTGACGCAGTGGGACAGTGCGAAGATCGCGCTCCTCGCCGGGACCGCCACGCTCGGCGTCGCCGCCCAGGCGCTCATCCTCGTCGTGCCGCTGTGGCGCGCCGGGTTCCGCTGGCACGTGCGGTTCGGGCTGCGCGGGATCGGGCTGCGGTCGGCGGGTCAGGTCGCGCTGTGGACGTTCGCCGCCGTCATCCTCGAGCAGGTCGGCGTGATCGTGACGACGCAGTTCACCTCCGAGGCGCCGCTCGCCGCCGCGGAGGCCGGGATGGACCCGCTCGGCGTCGCGGGCAACGCCGCGTACACGCAGGCGCTCATGATCTACCTGCTTCCCCACTCGCTCGTCACCGTGTCGATCGCGACGGCGCTGTTCACGGGCATGAGCGCCGCGGCCCACGCGGGCGACGTCGCGCGCGTGCGGCACGACCTGTCGCGCGGCGTGCGCACGGTCGGGGTGTTCACGGTCTTCGCGACCGCCGTCTTCGTCGTCCTCGCCCAGCCGATCACCAAGCTCCTCGTCCCGTCCGTGGGCGCCGCCTCCGGGGAGGCCGTCGCGCAGGTGCTCGTCGCCATGGCGTTCGGTCTGGTCCCGCTCGGCGGGATGGTCCTCATGAAGTGGGTCTACTACGCGTTCGAGGACGGCAGGACCGTCTTCTGGATCCAGGTGCCGGGCACGATCGTCCTCGTCGGGGTGGCCTGGCTCGGGACGCGGACGCTCGACCCGCAGTGGTGGGTCGTCGGGGTCGGCGCGGCCATGAGCCTGTCCAACGTCGTCGCGGTCGGGCTGCGCACCCTCGGCCTGCGTCGCACCCTGCGAGGGCTCGACGGCGCACGCATCCTGCGCCTGCACGTCAAGGCGACGGTCGCCGCGCTCGTCAGCGCCGCCGCCGGGTGGGGCGTGCTCCGGGCCTACGTCGCGGTCGTCGGCGACGTGTACGGGCTCTCCTGGTGGCACGCCGTCGCTCTCGTCGCCGTCGCGGGCACCGTCATGACCGCCGTGTACGTCGGCGGTCTCAAGGTCATGCGGGTGCGCGAGCTCGACCAGCTCGCCGCACCCGTCGTCGGCCGCGTCCGCCGGCTCGTGCGCCGGTGAGCCTGCCGTCGATCCGCGCCCCAGAACGGGTGAAAACTGCCCTAACAGGACCCGCGTACCATGGTGTGTCGACCACGAGTCCCACGGAGGAGGTCCGGTGAACGGCGTGGCCCCAGGAACGTTGCTCGTCGCGCGATACCGGCTCGACGAGCAGCTCACGTCCGACCTGTCCGACGTCACGGCATGGTCGGCGCACGACCAGATCCTCGACCGCCCCGTGCGGATCTCGATCGTCACCGGCCCGCAGGTGGCCGACGCGCTCGACTCCGCCCGGCGCGCCGCGCTCGTCGTCGACCCGCGCCTCACGCGCGTCCTCGACGTCGGTGCCGAGGACGGCGTCGCGTACGTCGTGACCGAGCAGTACCCCGGCATCACGCTCAGCGAGGTCGTGGCCGGCGGGATCGTCGACCCGCAGCAGGCGCGCGCGATCGTCGGCGAGGCAGCGGCCGCGCTCGAGGTCGCACGGCGCCGCGGCGTCCACCACCTCGCCCTGCGTCCGGACGCCGTCCGCGTCGACGGGAGCCGCGTCGTCGTGACGGGTCTCGGGCTCGACGCGGGCGTCGCGGGTCACGACCAGCACGACGCCGACCGCACGTCGCGCCTCGACGCCGTCGGGCTCGTCGCCCTCCTCTACTACGCGATGACCGCCCGCTGGGCCGGCCCGTCGCTCGACGTCCCGTGGATCTCGTCCACCGCGATCCACCCTCTCCCCGCGCAGCGCGACGGCTCTGGCGTCCTGCCGCTGTCCGCCGTCCGGTCCGAGGTGCCTGCCGAGCTCGACGCGCTGTGCGCGCAGACGTTCACGGCGTCGGGTGGCGGCGCCGAGGAGTGGACCGGGTCCGTCCCGGGCGACGGGCCTCGCACGCCCGCCGACGTCGTCGGTGCGATCGAGCCCTGGGGCGAGGTGTCCGTCGTGGCCGCCCTCCCCGCGTTCGTCCAGCCGGCCGCGGCGGGCGGCGGCGTGAGCCGCCAGTCGGTGCGTTCCGCGTTCGACGGGTCGGCGGCCGCGCCCCCCGGCACCCCGCCCCCTGCACCGCCCGTGCGCCGGCCGTCGACCGGACGCATCCACCGGGTGGGTGCCGTCCCCGGGTCCGCGGGCCCCGCGGCCGGGTACGCCGCCGCAGGCCTCGCCACCGGAGCGACGGCCGTCGTCGCTGCCCAGCCCCCGGCGGCGTCTCCCGGCGCGCCCGTGCCACCGCCCCCGGCGGCGTACGACCCGACGGCGCCGACTGCCGTGCAGTACGCGGCCGCGCCTCCCGGTGCGCCGCCCACGGGAGCGCAGCCCGCCGTCGGAGACCCGGGGTCGGCGAGCCGGCCGTGGAGCGAGCCGAAGCCGGCCCGTCGCGGCCCACGACGCTTCAACGCGACGCCGTTCGTCCTCGTCCTCACCCTCGGCCTGGTCGGCTACGGCGTGTACTGGGCCGTGAACACCGCGTTCGACGACTTCGAACCCGCCGTGCAGACGGGCGAGGAGACGCCGTCCGACGAGGGCTCCGCGCCCGCGGCTGAGGGCGGGGCCGGGACCGGCGAGGCCGCGGAGCCGCCGGCGCCGGCTCCCGAGGTGCGCCCGATCATCGCGTCCGGCGCCGCGTTGGACCCGGAGGGCGACGAGTCCCCGGACAACGTGGGTGAGCACCCGGAGCTGGTGCCGCGCGCGTTCGACCAGCAGCCGGAGACGTCCTGGATCTCGCGGCGGTACAACGCGGCCGACTTCGCCGGGCTGCGCAGCGGGATCGGGTTCGCGATCGCCCTCGAGGAGAAGGCGCCGGTCTCGACGATCGTCATCGACACGCCCGTGAACGGCGGCAACGTCGAGATCCGGGCCACGAGCCAGGACCGCCCCACCGAGGGCGACGTCCTCGCGTCCGGGGCGCTCTCGCCCGGGGTCGAGTTCACGTTCGAGACGCCGGTCGAGACCGACTCGATCGTGCTGTGGTTCACCGAGCTGCCGCAGAACCCGTCGGGCGAGTTCCGCGCCGAGATCAACGAGCTGCTCGTCTCCTAGCCGCGGCTCTCGTGCGGTGCCCGTACGGTGGGGCCGGGCCGTACCGTGGAACAGAAGGCGTCCCGTCGGCGTTCACACTCTCGCGTGGTCGGCCGCCACGCACCGAGCATCCGAGGAGCAGCACGTGACCGAGCAGCCAGTCGTCCAGAACCTGATCATCGTCGGGTCGGGCCCTGCGGGCTACACCGCCGCGATCTACGCGGCGCGTGCGGGCCTCGAGCCGCTCGTGCTCGCGGGGTCGATCACCGCCGGCGGCGCCCTGATGAACACCACCGAGGTGGAGAACTTCCCCGGTTTTCCCGACGGGATCATGGGCCCCGAGCTCATGGAGAGCATGCAGAAGCAGGCGGAGCGCTTCGGTGCGCGAGTCGAGTGGGACGACGCGACGCTGCTCGACCTCGAGGGCACCGTCAAGACGGTCGTCACCGGCAACGGGGAGACCTACCGCGCTCGCGCCGTGATCCTCGCGACCGGGTCCGCCTACCGTGAGCTCGGCCTGGACGACGAGAAGCGCCTCTCGGGCCGGGGCGTGTCCTGGTGCGCCACGTGCGACGGGTTCTTCTTCCGCGACCAGCACATCGCGGTCGTCGGCGGCGGTGACTCCGCGATGGAGGAGGCCACGTTCCTGACCCGCTTCGCGCAGAAGGTGACGCTCGTCCACCGGCGCGACGAGCTGCGGGCGTCGAAGATCATGGCCGACCGTGCGCTGAACGACCCGAAGATCGAGGTCGCCTGGAACAGCGAGGTCGCCGGCATCGACGGCGACAAGAAGGTCGAAGGGCTGAGGCTGCGCGACACCGTCACCGGTGAGGAGCGCGAGCTGCCCGCCACGGGCCTGTTCGTCGCGATCGGCCACGAGCCGCGCACCGAGCTCGTCAAGGGGCAGATCGACCTCGACGACGAGGGATACATCCAGGTCGTCGGGCGCACCACCGCGACGAACCTCGAGGGCGTGTTCGCGTGCGGCGACGCCGTGGACCACACCTACCGTCAGGCCATCACCGCGGCCGGCTCCGGGTGCGCCGCCGCGCTGGACGCGCAGCGCTTCCTCACCGAGCTCGCTGACGCCGCCGGCCTGGAAGACCTCGCCGGTACCACCGAGACGCCGAACCCCGACGAGCTGCCCGAGGCGCTCGCCGAGCTCCGCGCCTAGTCCTGACGTCGTTCGCGCGTCCCGGCGGTCGCCGGGCGCGCGGACGCTCACCCGCTCCACCGCGGCGGCACGAGCCGCCGCCCGACTCCTCCGGAGGACAGCATGCCGACCGTTCCCGTCACCGACGAGACCTTCCGTTCCGAGGTCCTCGAGTCCGACGTCCCCGTCCTCGTCGACTTCTGGGCCACCTGGTGCGGCCCGTGCCGCCAGGTCGCCCCGATCCTCGAGGAGCTCGCCGAGGAGTACGGCGGCAAGATCAAGATCGCCAAGCTCGACACGGACGCCAACCCGGAGACGACGGCCGCGTACGGCATCGTCTCCATCCCGACGCTCAACGTCTACGTCGGCGGCGAGCTCCAGAAGTCGATCATCGGCGCTCGGCCGAAGCGCGCGCTGACCGCGGAGATCGACTCGGTGCTGAGCACCGCGGTCTGACCTCCCGAACGTCGAGCCTGCGGGCTCCGCAGAGACCGTGACCGTCCACGAGGGCGGGCCACCCACGCGGTGGTCCGCCCTCCGGCGTCTTCACGGGATCCCCCGATGACCCGTGCGAGACTGGGTTTCGTGACCGAGCCGACGACTCCCCCGCAGCAACCCGCCTCCGGCGGCACCCGCCTCGACCCGTGGTTCGGTGCCTACGCAGAGCGAGCGCACGGGATGCGAGCGTCGGAGATCCGGGCGCTGTTCGCCGTCGCGAACCGCCCGGAGGTCGTCTCCCTCGCCGGCGGGATGCCCTATCTCGCCGGGCTCCCCCTCGACACCATCGCCGAGACGATGCAACGGCTCGTCGCGACGCGTGGCGCCACGGTGCTCCAGTACGGCTCCGGCCAGGGCGACGAGACCCTCCGGGAACGCATCCTCGACGTCGTGCGGCTCGAGGGCATCGAGTGCCACCCCGACGACGTCGTCGTCACCACAGGGTCGCAGCAGGCCCTCGACCTCGTCACGCGGATCTTCATCGACCCCGGTGACGTCGTGGTCGCCGAGGCGCCGAGCTATGTCGGCGCCCTGGGGGTCTTCCGGTCGTACCAGGCCGATGTCGTCCACGTCCCCCTCGACGAGCACGGGCTCGTGCCGGAGGCTCTCGAGGAGACGCTCACGCGCCTCGCCGCGGAGGGGCGTCGCGTCAAGCTCCTCTATACCGTGCCCAACTTCCACAACCCCGCCGGTGTCACCCTCGCGGCCGAACGACGACCGCGCGTCCTCGAGATCGCACGCCGACACGGCGTGCTCGTCGTCGAGGACAACCCGTACGGCCTCCTCGGGTTCGACGGCTCGACGCTCCCTGCCCTCCGCTCCCTCGACGAGGACGGCGTGCTCTACCTCGGCTCGTTCTCCAAGACCTTCGCGCCGGGATACCGGGTCGGCTGGATCGTGGCCCCGCACGCCGTCCGGGAGAAGCTCGTGCTGGCGAGCGAGTCGGCCATCCTGTGCCCGTCCAACGCGTCGCAGATGGCGATCGCCGCCTACCTCGACGCGTGCGACTGGCAAGGACAGATCAAGCAGTTCCGCGAGCTCTACCGCGAGCGACGCGACGCGATGATCGGAGCTCTCTCGGAGCACCTGCCGTCGGCGAGCTGGACCGTCCCGGACGGCGGCTTCTACACCTGGGTCCGGCTCCCGAGCGGGCTCGATGCGCGCTCGATGCTCCCGCGGGCCGTCACCGCTCGTGTCGCGTACGTGCCCGGCACGGCGTTCTACGCCGACGGCACGGGATCCGACCACGTCCGGCTCTCGTTCTGCTTCCCGACTCCTGAACGCATCCGCGAAGGGGTGCGACGGCTTGCAGGCGTCGTCAACGCCGAGCGTGAGCTCGTCGAGATCTTCGGAACCGACGCCGCGCTCGACCCGGACCTGACCGACGTCGAGAACCCCTCACCCGACCTCGCCTGAACCGCCGCCCGCACATCGACGGCCGTCGCACGGCACGGGCCGCGCCGGCAACGAACAGGAGTCCGACGCACTGTGGACACGACCACCGGTACCCCATCGCCCGCACGGGACGACGCCGCCACCGGCAGCACCTCGCCGCGCTACGAGCGCTCTGAACAGCACCTTCGCGTGATCCGACCCGGTGACGGTCCCGCCCGGGGCGCACACGTCACGATCCTTGCGGGTGGGCTGTCGCACGAGCGCGACGTCTCGCTGCGCTCGGGCCGCCGTGTGGCTGAGAGCCTCCGGGCGGCCGGGCTCGAGGTGTCCGTCCATGACGTCGACGCCGACCTCCTTCCGTTCCTGCGGGCTACGCGGCCCGACGTCGTGTGGCCGTTGCTCCATGGCGCGAGCGGCGAGGACGGTTCGATCCGCGACGTGCTCGAGCTCGTCGGTGTTCCGTACGTCGGCACCGGTCCGCGCGAAAGCCGTTCGGCCTGGAGCAAGCCCGTCGCCAAGAGCGTCGTGCTCGGTGCCGGCCTCTGCACCCCCGAGTACGTGACCCTCCCCCAGAGCCTCTTCCGGGAACTGGGCGCACAGCCCGTGCTCGACGCAGTCGTGGAGCGACTGGGACTGCCGCTCGTCGTGAAGCCGACCCACGGTGGTTCCGCCCTCGGAGTGACCTTCGTCGAGAGTGCCGACCAGCTCCCTCGCGCGATGGTCGACTGCTTCGCCTACGGAGAGGTCGCGCTCATCGAGCGCGCCGTGCGCGGAATCGAGCTCGCCGTCAGCGTCGTGGACCTCGGCAGCGGTGCCGAGGCCCTTCCGCCCGTCGAGATCGTCACGACCGGCCCCTACGACTACGACGCGCGCTACAACCCCGGACGCACCGAGTACTTCGCTCCCGCTCGACTGGACGACGACATCGTCCGCGTCGTCCAAGAGGTGGCCGTCCGGGCCCATACAGCTCTGAGCCTTCGCAGCCTCTCGCGGACCGACGTCATTCTCGACCCTGACGGTGTCGTACAGTTCCTCGAGGTCAACGTTGCTCCGGGGATGACGGAGACCTCGCTCTTCCCGCAGGCCGCCCGCGCCGCCGGCCTGGACCTCGCCGCCCTCTACCGCAAGGTCGTCGAAGCCCGCGTCGCCTCCTGACGCGCTGTTTCACGTGAAACACGGGTCCGCACGTTCCACGTGAAACACGGATTCCCGCCTCTTCTCCTGACGGCTCGTGCCGCCCGCTCAACGAGCCTCCAGAACCGCACCGCGGCGGCGTCGACGTTTCACGTGAAACGTCGACCGCGGTCGCGGTCGATTGACGCTCTCGGTCGTGCCACCACTGGCGGACGCGCGAAGTCGAGAATGCCGCACATCGTCGGGTCCGCGGGTGGTGCGGCGTCGGTGCTATGGCTGACCGCGCCGTCGCCCTGGTCTGTGGGCCTGCGGTTCACGAGCGCGGCTTCTACGCCCTTCGCATCCGACGCCGCACCACCCGCTCGGACGTCGGCCCGCCACCCAACTGCCACGCCCCGCTCGGAGGCCGGCCCGCCACCGAACTGCCACGCCCCGACCTCGCGAACGTCCGTCCCGCTCCCCAGAGGGACCCTCCTCCACACCCGATTCGCGGTGCGCCCGGTCGCCGCGACCGGGCGCGTAGGTCCGCAGACGTGACGTCGCGGCGGCGCCCAAGGTCCCGCTACCTCATGCCTCGACGCACCGGTCCACGTCGGTGGTCCGCCACCTCGGCAGGCGCACGCGTCGGTGCCTAAGAGCTCGCCCAAGCGGTGATGCCCGCGGGTTGGCAGCCCGCGCACGAGGTAGCGCCCCTGGGGATCCCCGCGGCGAGTGCGCTGGCCATCGCTGCACACAGGTCAGTGGCCGCGCGACCGAGGCGAGGGCCGAGTGGAAGGAAGTAGCCACGTAGACGAGGCGACATACCTACGCGACTGAGCCGGGG